>DATEIO010000706.1:0-2653 GCA_035278895.1 Thermoanaerobaculia bacterium
GCCGTGGGCCGAGAACACCCGGCGGACGGTCGTGAAGGAGAAGTAGGAATAGTGCTCGTGGTAGATCGTGTCGAACTGGTCCTCTTCCATGAGCCGGAGGAGGTGGGGGAACTCCATCGTGAGCACGCCGGTCTCGGCCAGGAGGATCGCGAGCCCCGCCACGAAGTCGTTCAGGTTCGGCACGTGGGCGAGCACGTTGTTGCCCACGAGGAGGTCGGCCCGCGTCCCTCGGTCCGCGAGCTTGCGGGCGGTCTCCGCGCCGAAGAACCGGACGAGCGTAGGGATGCCCGCGGCCTCGGCCGCCTCGGCGACGTTGCCCGCCGGCTCGATGCCAAGCACCGGAATGCCCCGCTCCACGAACCAGCGCAGGAGGTAGCCGTCGTTGCTCGCCACCTCGACCACCTGGTGCGTGGGGCCGAGCCCGAAGCGGGCGATCATGGCCTCGGCGTACTCGCGGGCGTGGCGGAGCCAGCTCTCGGAGTAGGAGGAGAAATAGGCGTAGTCCGAGAAGATCTCCTCCGGCCGCTCCTCTTCCGGAAGCTGGACGAGGAGGCACTCCCCGCAGACGTAGACGCAGAGCGGATAGAACCGCTCGGCCCGGCGCAGGTCCTCCGGCTCCAGGTACGAGTTGGCGAGCGGCTGCGCCCCGAGATCCACGAACACGTGGGAGAGGGGGGAGCCACAGGAGCGGCAGGCGAGGGGCGCGGCGCTCACCAGATCTTCCAGGGGACCCCTCCTTGCTTCCAGACCTCGTTCAGGTGGAGGTAGTCGCGGTAGGTGTCCATGGGATGCCAGAACCCCTCGTGGAGGTAGACCGAGAGCTGGCCGTCTCGCGCGAGGCGCTGGAGGGGGCGCTGCTCCAGGAAGAGGTCCGGATCGTCGTCCAGGTAGTCGAACACCTCGCGCTGGAACACGAAGAACCCGCCGGAGACGACGCCTTCGGCCAACGTGGGCTTCTCGTTGAATTCCACCACCCGGCCGCCGTCGGTCCGCATCTCGCCGTAGCGCGAGGTGGGGTGGACGCCGGTCACGGTCGCCACGCGGCCCTGCGACCAATGGAAGTCCAGAAGCGCGTCGATGTCGACGTTGCCCACGGCGTCGCCGTAGGTGAAGCAGAAGGTCGGCGCGTCGATGTACTTCTTCACCATCCAGAGGCGAGCGCCGGTCGCGGTCTCGGCGCCAGTTTCGGCGCAGGTCACCTTCCAGGCCTCGTAGCCGTCCTGGTTGTGCATCTCGACCGGCCGGCTGCCGTCCATCGAGAGCGTGAAGTCGCAGTGCATCTCCTTGTAGCGGAGGAAGTACTGCTTGATCTCCCAGCCCTTGTAGCCGAGGCAGAGGATGAAGCGGTCCAGGCCGTGGGCGCCGTAGATCTTCATGATGTGCCAGAGGATCGGCTGCGGACCGATCTCCACCATCGGCTTGGGCCGGTATTCGGTCTCCTCGCGCAGCCGTGTGCCCTTGCCTCCGCAGAGGATCACCACCGGCATGTCGCGCTTGTCGGGCCTGGTCATTTCCTGTCGGTCTCCTTCGGCGAAGGATTCTATTAGAGATACCCCAGCGACTTGAGCTTTTCGAGCTCCTGCTGGTCGAGCCCGCTCCCCTGCTTCACACCCGGAAGCCCCGGGGAGAGCCCCAGGACGTCGTAGCTCGGGATCGTGCGCACCGGGTGGCGGCGGACGAACTCGGGGTCCAGCGCGTGGAGCAGGACCTTGCCCGGCGCGTCCTCCGGCACGGGCATTCCCAGGAGGTAGGCGAGCGTGGGAAACACGTCGAGCACCTGGCTCCCGGAGAGGGCCGCGCCCGGCTTCACGGGTCCCCCTTCCATCAGGAGGATTCCCGGCGGGCCGTGCCAGTGCTGGGAGTAGGAATCCGAATGGAGGATCGTGGAGCTGTGGCCGTGGTCGGAGACGACCACGAGGACCGTGTTCGGCTCGAGCCTCGCCCGCAGATCCCCGAGGAAGCGGTCGAAGTCCAGGTGGAGCTGCCGGACCTTGCCGCCGTTTTCGGCCAGGGCTTCCGGGGTCACGCGCAGGAAGTCGTCCGGCTGGACCCACTTCCAGTACCAGTGGAAGTAGACGTCCGGCTGGTGGGTGTAGAGGTTCACGAACCGGGGTTGCCCCTGTTTCAGAAGCTCCAGGAGCGCCGCGGACTGCCAGTAGAAGTCCCCCCGGGAGAGCAGCGGCCGGACCTGCCGGAACAGGCGGACGGGCTGGGCAAAGAGGGCGGCGTCGCGCGAGCCCCCTCCCCCCTTCCCCATCTGGGCGTCGAACTCGTCGAGGCCGTAGGCCAGGAAAAAGCTTTCGGGCCGCGACGGGCGAAGGGCCGGGAAGGAGTAGAAGTAGCCGTCCACCACTCCGATCGACATCCCGAGCCGGTCGGCGATCTCCCAGATCGGCGGCGCGCTGATCGAGTAGCGGGAGACCGTGGCCCGCCGCGCGAGCCCCACCCGTTCGAGAATCCCGGCCATCTCCTTGGCGTAGACCTGGTGGACGGGAAAGAAGCCGTCGGATCCCATGCCCGCGACGTGGACGCGGTAGAAGTCCTGCACGCCGTGGCGGGACGGCGGCGCGCCCGTGTAGATCGAGGCCCACAGCACCGGCGAGTTCGTGTGCACGATGGGCCGGATCTCCCCCGAAGCCCCTCGCCTCTTCAT
>DATEIO010000707.1:0-9758 GCA_035278895.1 Thermoanaerobaculia bacterium
TTCCTCGTGGTCCACGTTCTGGACGCTCCGGAGGCTGATCTGGAAGGGAAGGAGGCGGAGCTGAAGGTGGACGAGGACTACCGCCTCCGCCTCTGCGCCTCGCACACCGCCTGTCATCTCATGTCCCTGGCCTTGAATCAGGCCGCGGCGGGCTCCTGGAAGAAAGAAGTCCGGCGGGACTCTTTAGGCAATCCCAACCTGGACAAGATGGCGATCGAGAGGTCCACCATCACCCCCGAGGAGAGCGTGGACCGCTACCGCTTCGGAAAGAGCCTGAGGAAGGACGGCTTCGACAGCGCAGCCTTCCTGGAGAGCCTGGACGCTGTCACCGGGGAAATCGAAAAGATCGTCGCCGGCTGGCTCGCGTCCGGCGGAGACGTCACCATGGACCCCGGCGAGGGGAGGCTCGACTCGCTGCGGATCTGGCGCTGCGATCTGGGAGAGGGGAAAGTGGCGGAGATCCCCTGCGGAGGAAGCCACCTGCGGTCCCTGCGTCAGCTCGCGGGAGTCCGGGTCCTCATCGAGAAGGACCCGGAGCAGCCGGAGATCACGGTTCACACGGTGGCGGAGCTGCGCTGATCAGCTCCGCTCCCGCTCCCACAAATACCCCAAGCACTTGTAGATCGTCTTCGCCGCGAGGAAATCGCTCGCGGGCTGGCCTCCTAAGGGGGCGAGCTCGATCAGGTCCATGGCCACGACCGTCTTCGTCTGGAAGAGGTGGCGGAGGAGCTTGAGCGTCGGCCACCAGAGGCCGCCGCCCGGCTCGGGGGTTCCGGTCGCGGGGACGAGCGAGGGGTCGAAGTAATCGATGTCGA
The DNA here is from genome assembly GCA_035278895.1 of Thermoanaerobaculia bacterium. Lineage (GTDB taxonomy): Bacteria > Acidobacteriota > Thermoanaerobaculia > Multivoradales > UBA5704 > DATARR01. The sequence continues at coordinate 816 of DATEIO010000707.1, forward strand.
AAGTGAGATAGATTTTCTCGGGAAGGGCCTTCAACATTTCCGGGAACAGCTCCTCGGCGCGGTCGAGCTGGTGGCCCCAGATCACGGGGAGGCTCTTTTCCCGGATGAGCGCGGCCTCGGGGGCGGAGAGCGAGCGGATGCCGACGGCGAGGGACGGGATGCCCGCGTCCGCAACCCGCTTCATGATGCTCGCGTGGCTGTAGGGCGTGCCCTCGAACTCCTCGCGGAGGTCGGAGTGGGCATCGAACTGGACGACGCCGATTCCGCCGTGGACTTCGTGGGCCGCCTTGATGGGCGCCTGCGAGAGGCTGTGCTCGCCGCCGAGCGTCACCAGGAACTTGCCGGCTTCCATGTGGGCACGGCACTCGGCCTGGAGCTCAGCCATGGCCTCGGCCATGTCGAACGGCTCGGGGAGGAAGGCCGGGAGGGTCGCGATTCCCTGGACGTACGGCTCGCCGCCCAGCTCCTCGTCGTAGAGCTCCATGGCCTGGGAGGCGCGAAGGATCGCGGCCGGGCCCTGGGTCGTCCCCTTGCCGTAGGAGGTGGTTCGCTCGAAGGGGACGGGGAGCACGGCGACGCGGCTGGTCTCGTACCGGCTTGACTCGTCGTCCAGGAGGCCGAAGTTGTTGGGCAGTGAGGGCATGGGATGATCCTTTCGGAAACGGCGCCGTTTCTAGCAGGTGCCAGGAGGAGTGTCAACGCGATGGAGCCCTTGGAGATTTCTGAAGAGATCCGGGAGAGGATCCGGGAGGCGCGGTGTCTGGTCGCCTTCTCCGGGGCGGGCGTGTCCCGCGAGAGCGGGCTCGACACCTTCCGCGGCGCAGGCGGACTGTGGGAGACGATGCGCCCGGAGGAGCTGGCGACGCCGCAGGCGTTCCGGGCCGATCCGGAGAAGGTCTGGCGCTGGTACGCGTGGCGGTTCCGGCAGGCCACGGAGGCCGCGCCCAACCCCGCCCATCTCGCCCTCGCTCGCCTGGAGACGGAGGAGGCTTTTCCCGCTTTCACCCTGGTGACCCAGAACGTGGACGGCCTCCACCGCCGCGCCGGGAGCCGGAACGTCCTGGAGCTTCACGGCACGATTCTCCGCGCCCACTGCAACCGCTGCGGCCGGAGCCGGGACATGGGCGAGGCCATCGCCGAGTCCCCCGAGGAGCCGCCGGTGTGCTCGTGCGGGGGGAAGTACCGGCCGAGTGTGGTCTGGTTCGGCGAGGCGCTGCCGGACGACGTCTTTGCGCGGGCGGCCGAGGAGTCCGCGTACGCCAACGTGTTTCTTTCCATCGGGACGTCGTCGACCGTCTATCCCGCGGCGGGCCTGATCGAGGTGGCGAAGCGGGCCGGCGCGGTGTTCATCGAGGTGAACCCCGAGCCCACTCCCTTCTCCCGGCTGGCGGACCTCCGCCTCGCGGCTCCCGCCGGAGAGGCGGTGCCGGCGCTGGTGGATGCCCTGGCGAGGCATCGGTGAGCGACTTTCCCATCCGCGAGCTGCCGCTGGCCGAGAGGCCGCGCGAGCGCCTGCTGGAGCACGGCGGGCGCTCGCTTTCGGACTCGGAGCTGCTCGCCATCCTCCTCCGGACGGGCAAGGTGGGGCGCTCGGCCATCCAGATCGCACGGGACCTGCTGCGGGAGAGCGGTGGCCTGGCCGGACTTCTGGGAGCCACGCCCCACACGCTCCGCCGCAAGGGGATCGGCCCGGCCAAGGCCGCGAGCCTGCTCGCCGCCATCGAGATCGGCCGGCGGCTCGCCCGCGAGCAGCTTCTGGACGCGGAGCCGATCAGCCGCGCCTCGGAGGCGGCACGGTATCTGTCGCTGCGGTATCAGGGCTCCGGCCAGGAGATCATGGGAGCGCTCTTTCTGGATGCCGCCGGGCGGATCGTGGGGGAGACGGAGGTCTTCCGCGGTACGGGAAAGAAGGTGTCGGCCGAGCCGCGGGAGATCCTCAAGGAGTGCCTGCAGCGCGGGGCGGTCGCGATCTATCTCTTCCACACCCACCCGAGCGGCGATCCCACCCCTAGCCCGGAGGACGTGCTGTTCACCCGGCGCGTGCTCGAAGCCGCGGAGGTGGTGGGGCTGAAGCTCCAGGACCACGTCATCATCGGCCGCAACGGGCGCTGGGCGTCCTTGCGGGAAAAGCACGCGTGGTAGCCTACGGGCCATGTCCGACTACCATCTGGATTGCAGCAGCGGCATTGCCGGAGACATGTTTCTCGGGGCCTGTCTTGACCTGGGGCTTCCCCTGGAAATCCTTTCCGAAACCGTGGCCCGCCTCCGCCTGCCCGGCGTCTCCGTCGAGAGCCGGAAGGCTACCCGAGGCGGCATGGCCGGAACCCGCTTCCGCGTGCTTTCGGAAGGCCGTCCCATCGAGGGGCCCGACCCGGAGGAAGCCGGGCATCATCATCACCATCCTCATGATCACCACCATCACCATGATCACGATCACGAGCACCATCACCACCATCCTCACGGCCCGTCGCGGGGGCTTGCGGAGATCCATGGGCTGATCGTGGCGAGCGACCTCTCGAACCCGGTCAAGGAGCGCGCCCTGCGGCTGTTCCATCGACTCGGGGAGGCGGAGGCCAAGGCGCACGGGATGCCGATCGAGCGGGTCCACTTCCACGAGGTGGGGGCGATCGACTCGATCGTGGATCTCGTGGGCGCCGCCGCCCTGATCGAGTTTTTGGCGCCGGGACGGCTGACGTCGAGCCCGGTCAACGTGGGGAGCGGCCGGGTGAAGACGGCCCACGGCGAGCTGCCCGTGCCGGCACCGGCCACGGCCGAGCTGCTCCGGGGCATTCCGGTCTACGGCGGCCCTGGCGGCGAGCTCACAACGCCCACGGGCGCGGTGCTCCTGGCCGAGTTGGTGGACGAGTTCGTGGACTTCCCCGCCATGGTCCTCGAAGGCATGGGCTATGGACTGGGGAAGAAGGATATTCCGACCCATCCCAACGCCCTGCGGCTCGTCCGCGGCCGGTCCGGCCGGGAGCGGGCGGAGGTGATGGTCGTCGAGTGCGAGATCGACGATCTCCCCGGCGAGGGCTTCGGCTTTCTGATGGAGCGCCTGCTCGCGGCCGGGGCCCTGGACGTCTACTTCACGCCGGTCCAGATGAAGAAGAACCGGCCCGGCACGCTCGTCACGCTCCTCTGCCGGAGGCCCCAGCTGGAGGAGCTTTCGGGCGTGCTCCTGACCGAGTCCGGCTCGCTCGGATGCCGCTATCACACGGCCGCCCGCTTCGAGGCGGAGCGCGAAATACTGGAGGTCCAAACCGCGTTCGGAACCGTACGGGTGAAGCGGGCCCGCCTCGACGGGCGGACGCTCGCGACCGCCCCCGAGTTCGAAGACTGCCGGCGCCTGGCGCTCGCCAGCGGAGCTCCCTGGCGGGACGTCTACCGGGCGGCCCTGGCAGCCGCGGGCGTCTCGGGCCGCTGAGGCGCTCTCCTTTTGGAATCCAGGAAAGAGAGTTTCTGAAGATGGCATTGAGCGACACGAACACCGCCGCTCAGGGCAAGCTGGAGCTGGGTCTCGCCGGCAACGGCGCCCTGCGCTGGGCGGTTGCGGATATCACGGATGTCGTGGCCGAGGCGCGCGACCGGTTCGACCTCTGGCCGGTGCCGACCGCGGCGCTGGGGCGTTGCCTCGCGGGGGCCGCGCTCCTGCAGCGGCTCGCTGCCAAGACCCCGAGCCGGCTGATGCTCGAAGTGCGCGGAGACGGCCCGATTCTGCGCGTGCTGGCCGAGGCCGACGAAGAAGGAAACCTGCGCGGTCTCGTGGGAGACGGCAAGGTGCAGGTTCCGGACTGGCCCAACGCCAAGCTCGGCGTGGGGCGCGCCGTGGGCAAGGGATATCTCCGGGTGATGCGCGCCTACGAGGGGCGCTCGACCTACCAGAGCCAGGTGGAGCTGGTGAGCGGCGAGATCGGCATCGACATCGCCCACTACCTGGAGCAGAGCGAGCAGACCCGCTCGGCCGTGCTCCTGGGCGTGCTCGCGCGGCCGGACGGCCTCGTGGCCGCCGCGGGCGGCATGGTCGTTGAGGTGCTCCCCGGCGCGCCGGACGAGGCGATCGAGCGGCTGGAGGCGAACATCGCGACGATCGGCGGCGTAAGCGAGCTCTTGGAGCAGGGGGGCACGGGCGAGGTCGTCGAGCGGGTGCTCGCTGGCTTCGACCGCGAGGTCGTCGAAGAGCGCGCCCTGCGCTACCGCTGCCGCTGCAGCCGGGAGCGTTTTCTCCATCAACTGGTGCTGCTTTCGGCGGACGACCGGGAGTACCTGATGGGGGACGGCGGTACGATCGACGCCGACTGCCACTTCTGCGGCGCCAAGTACAGCTACACGCCGGACGAGCTCGCCTGAGCCGTCCGTTTGCTACAATCTCCGGTTTCTATGAGCTCTTTCTACGTCACCACCCCGATCTATTACGTCAACGGCCTCCCGCACATCGGCCATATCTATACGACCACCGTGGCCGATACCCTCGCGCGCTACCACCGCATGCGGGGGAAGGAGACCTATTTCCTGACCGGCACGGACGAGCACGGCCAGAACATCGAGCGCGCCGCCCGCAAAGAGGGAATCCAGCCGATCGAGCTGGCCGATCGCATCGTGGCCCAGTACAGCCAGCTGCGCGACAAGCTCGGCTTCTCCTACGACGACTTCATCCGCACGACCGAGGAGCGGCATGAGCGGGGCGTCTTCGAGATGGTCCGGCGGCTGGAGGCGGCGGGCGACCTCTACTCGGCCACCCACGAGGGCTGGTACTGCTCGCCCTGCGAGACCTTCTACACCGAGAAGGAGCTGGCGCCGGGCAAGACCTGTCCGGTCCACGGCACGCCGGTCGAGTGGAAGTCGGAGGAGAACATGTTCTTCCGGCTCTCCAAATACCAGCAGCCCCTCCTGGACCTCTACCGGGATCACCCGGAGTTCGTCCGCCCGGCGACCCGCCTGAATGAGGTGCGCTCCTTCGTCGAGTCCGGCCTGCGGGACCTCTCGGTCTCCCGCGCCAACCTCGAATGGGGCATTCCGTTCCCCGGCCGTCCCGGCCAGACCATCTACGTCTGGCTCGACGCCTTGACCAACTACGTGAGCGCCCTGGGGCTGGGAACGGAAGGTGAGACGCCGCTCTACGAGAAGTTCTGGGAGAAGGGCGACGTCCGGCTCCACATGGTGGGCAAGGACATCCTCCGCTTCCACGCGGTCTACTGGCCGGCCTTTCTGATGTCCGCCGGGCTGCCGCTGCCGACCACGGTCTGGGCTCACGGCTGGTGGCACAAGGACGGCCGGAAGATGTCCAAGTCCGAAGGGAACGTGGTGCGGCCGGACGACCTGATCGAGAAGTTCGGCCCCGACGCCGTGCGCTACTTCCTCCTGCGCGAGATGGTCTTCGGCCAGGACGCCTCGTTCTCGGACGAGGGCTTCATCGACCGGTACAACAGCGACCTCGCGAACGACCTGGGCAACACCGTGAGCCGGCTGGTGACGCTGTCTCACCGCGCCTTTGGCGGCAAGACTCCCTTTGAGGGATGCGGCACGAATGAGCTCGTCGACGTCGCGAAAGAGGCCGTGCGCGGCTACGTCGAGGCAATGGACGAGCTCGCCTTCAGCCGGGCCTTGGAGAGCCTCTGGCGTCTCCTCGCGGAGACCAACCAGTACATCGTGACCCGCGAGCCCTGGAAGCTCATCAAGACTGAAGGCCCCACGGACCGGCTCTCGCGCATCCTGTGGAACGGCCTCGAGGCCACGCGGATCGTGGCGGTCGGCCTGTTGCCGTTCATGCCGCATGCCGCGTCCCAGGTGCTCCACGCGATCGGGATGAAGAAGATCCCGGCGAGCCTGGACGCCATGGTGTGGGGCAAGACCCCCACGGACGTGCCACTGCCCGAGCCCGCTCCGCTCTTCCCGCGGATCGACAAGGAGGCCTATCTGGGCAAGGCCTCACAGAAAGAGGAGAAGAAGACGATGGAGGCCGCTGCCGCCCCCGAGAAGCCCCGGATCGCGATCGACCAGTTCACCGCGGTCGAGCTCAAGGTCGCGACCGTCACCGCCGGTGAGCCGGTGCCCAAGTCCAACAAGCTGCTCAAGCTGACGGTGGACCTGGGCGACGAGACCCGCACGCTCGTCGCGGGCATCGCGCTCGCCTACAAGCCCGAGGACCTGATCGGCAAGCAGGTGATCGTCGTGGCCAACCTCCAGCCGGCCAAGCTCATGGGCGTCGAGTCCAACGGCATGGTGCTCGCCGCCTCGATCGACGGCCGCCCGGTGATTCTTCAGCCGGCCGAGCCGGTTCCCAACGGAACCCGCGTGAAGTGACGCCCGGTCCGATCGACTCCCACTGCCACCTCCAGAGCCTCCCGCCGGACGAGCGCGAGCGCGCACTCGACGCCGCGCGGGAGCGCGGGGTGCGCGGCTTCCTCGTCCCGGCGATCCGGCTGGCCGAGGCCGAGGACATCCTCGCCTTCTGCCACCGCCACCCGGACGTCTGGTGCGCGCTGGGAGTCCACCCTCACGACGCGAGCACCTGGCAACCCGGAGACGCCGAGCGGCTGTCTGGCCTCCTGGCCGATCCCAAGGCCGTGGCGGTGGGGGAGTGCGGCCTCGACTTCTTCTACGACCACTCCCCGCGGGACGTCCAGTTCCGCGTGCTGCGCGAGCAGTGGACTCTGGCGGTCGATCTGGGCCTTCCCGTGATCGTCCACAACCGGGACAGCAACGACGAGATGCTCTCCGTCGTCCGCGAAGAGCCCTTCCGAAACCTCCAGGGGGATTTCCACTCCTTCGCCGGCGGCCTCGCCATGGCCGAAGAGCTGATCGAGCGCGGCTTCTACCTCGGCCTCTCGGGGATGATCACCTTCCCCAAAGCCGACAACGTCCGCGAGGTGATCCCCATCCTTCCGCCGGACCGCTGCCTCGTCGAGACCGACACCCCCTACCTTGCGCCGGTCCCCTACCGCGGCAAGCCCAACCGCCCCGCCTACGTCGTCGAGATCGCGGAACGGCTGGCGCAGGAGACGGGGGAGACGATGGAGCAGGTCTGCCAGCGAACAGGGGAGAGCTTCTTTCGGCTGTTCCCGAAGGCGGCGAGTTAGACCGGATTCGGCACGTCGATGAACTCCGCCTCGATCCCGAAGCGCTCTGCGACATGCTCGCCGAGGGCTCGAATCCCCAGCCTTTCGGTCGCGTAGTGGCCGGCGGCGAGGTAGTGGATCTTCGCCTCCCGGGCCACGTTCATCACCCACTCGCTCACCTCGCCGGTGATATAGGCATCCAGTTCATCATTAATGGCAGCGTAGAGCTCCCGCTGGGCGCCGCCGCTGATGATGCCCAGGGTGCGGACGGGGTCCGGTCCTTCGAGGAAGGCGAGCGGCTCCTGGGCGTAGACTTTGGCGCAGCGGGAGGAGAGCTCCGAGGCGGCGATGGGCTCGGGGAAGCGCCCTTTGAAGCCGATGGGGAGCCCCTCGTGGAAGCCGAACGGCTCTAGATCGTCCAGGCCCATCTCCCGGCCGGCGAGGACGTTGTTGCCGAGCTCGGCGTGGCGGTCGAGCGGGAGGTGGTAGGCGATGAGGCTCAGGTCGCCGCGGATCAGCTCGGCCACCCGCCGGTACTGGAAGCCGGTGAGCGTTCTCGGCATCCCCTCCCAGAAAAGGCCATGGTGGACAAGGACCGCGTCCGCTCCGGCCTCCCGGGCGCGGACGAAGAGCTCCTGGCAGGCCGAGACGCCGGTCACGATCTTCCGGATGTCGTCCTTCCCTTCCACCTGGAGACCGTTGGGACCGTAGTCTCGCCCCTGGCGGGCCTGGAGATAATCGTCGAGGTAGGCAACGAGCGCTTCGCGATTTACGATCATGGATGGAAAGTCTAGCGGAGGACCGCCCCATGCCGATGTCCGCACTCGTTTTCACTGCTGCCCTCGCCTTCGCCCAACCGGCTCCGGCTCCCGCCCCGCCGGCTCCCGCTCCCCTCGAGCTCGAGGTGAGCCCCATCGTCGATCTCCATTTCTGGGTGCGCAAGATGGCGGAGCAAAAGGGGGAGCTCCCCGCCGTCGCCGGTTTGCCCGAGGCGGTGGCGGCGGCCAAGGCTTTTCAGACGGAGCTCGGGCCGGGAGCGCTCTGGGGGATCTTCGAAGGCAACTTCGTGGGACTGGAGAGCGCCGCGGACCTCCTGGCGACCGCTGAGAAGCTTCCGGAGGCGGCTCAGATGTTCAGCGGCCGGACGATCAAGCTGCGGGAGGCGGCGGTGCGGCTCGCCCGCTCCTACGTCACCCTGGAGAAGCCGTTCCTGGAGAGGGTCTGGCCCCGGCATCGGGAGGCGATCGAGGGCATGGCCGCCCAGGTCCGCCGGGACCTCCTTCCCAAGGCTCCCCAGGTCTACGAGGATCTCGCCCGGCACCTGGACGTCCCGGTCCCGAGCCGCCCCATCCCGGTCTACCTCACGGCCGAGGGACCCTGGCCGGGGGCGGTGACGGCCCGGACCGCCGGGAACACCGGGGTTTGCTTCGTGGCGGCGGAGGTGGCCCAGGGCTCCCAGCGGGTAGAGACCGTGGTCCACGAGACGATCCACGCGCTGGACGTGATGGCGGGGGAGGGGAGCGTTCTGGGCGCGTTGCGGAAGCGGATTGCCCGGGAAGACCTGCGCGACTTCCCCCACACGGTGATGTTCGTCCAGGCGGCGGGCACCGTGCGCAAGGTGCTCTTCCCGGAGCACAAGGACTACGGCGACGTGGAGGGGTATTACGCGAAGGTCCCCCGAGCGTCCGCCGTGGTGGTGCCGGCGTGGCGGGCCTACCTCGCGGGGGAGATCTCGCGGGACGAGGCCCTGAACCGGATCGCGGCTCTAAGCAACGAAAAGGGCGGCCCGAAGGCCGCCCCGGAGAAACCGCCGAAAGGCGTGGGCTTCTAGCGCCCGCCGCCTCCGCCGCGCGGACCGCGGTCGCCGCCCCGGCCACCGCCACGCCCG
>DATEIO010000708.1:0-12317 GCA_035278895.1 Thermoanaerobaculia bacterium
CCGCGTGCTCGAATACGAGCTGGACTGGTACCTCCGCGGTCGCACCGGTGAGCGCGGAGCAGAGCCGCCGCTCGCGCTCGTCGAGCGACAGGAGTACGTCTATTACCACAAAGGCGCATTGGCCATGTACGCGCTCCGCGACGTCGCGGGGGAGGCGCGGCTCAATGCTGCGCTGTCGCGGTACCTCTCGCGTGCCGCTTTGAAGGGGCCGCCCTACAGCACGACGGCCGAGCTCCTCGAAGAGATCCGTCTGGCGGTACCCAAGGAGTCAAAGCCTCTGGTCGAGGACCTGTTCGAGAAAAACACAATGTTCCGCAACAAGGTCGCCGCCGCGACGTCCACTGAGCGCCCCGACGGCACGTTTCTCGTGCGCTTCACCTTGGAGACCCACAAGCTGCGGGCCGACGGCGCCGGCACCGAGCGTGAGATCCCGATCGACGATTGGATCGACATCGCGGTCTTCGGCGAGGGAGCGGACGCTGAGGGTAGCGGCCCCGTGCTCTTCCTCGAGCGGCGACGTATCCGTGCCTCGCCAGTCGCCTTCGAGATCGTCGTCGACCACCGGCCCGCACGGGTGGCCATCGACCCCTACTCCAAGCTCATCGACCGCGATCGCGGCGACAATGTCAGCCGTGTCGACCCTGCCGAGCCAGGTGGGCACGCCCCGGCCGGTGTGGTAAATAGAGCTTCATGACGTCACCTTCAGCTCCGTCCGAGGCAGGCCGCCCGTCCGGCCCCACGTCCCGCCGCCGCTCCTGGCTGAGGCCGCGGCTCGATTGGCTCCTGGTGTTCGTGCCGGTCGCGATCGCCGTCAGGTTCTTGCCGGCGCTCGAAAACCCGACGGCCCTCTTCGTCGTCTCGTGCCTCGCGATCGTCCCCCTGGCCGGGTGGATGGGGCGTGCCACCGAGCACCTGGCCGAGCACGTCGGGCAGGGCGTCGGCGGGCTCCTCAACGCCACGTTCGGCAACGCCGCCGAGCTCATCATCGGGCTTTTCGCCCTCTCCAAGGGGCTGACAGGCGTCGTCAAGGCGTCCATCACCGGCTCGATCATCGGCAATATCCTGCTCGTCCTCGGCCTCTCGTTCCTCTCGGGCGGCCTCAAGTTCCGCAAGCAGGAGTTCAGCCGCGTGGCCGCGGGTGTCTCGGCGACGGCGCTTACGCTCGCCGCCATCGCCCTCATCATCCCGACGGTCTTCCACCAGACGGCGGCTGCCGTGCCCGTCGCGCAGGGCGGCTGGACGCCGGCGAAAGAACAGGGGCTCTCGCTCGCCATCGCCGTCGTGCTCTTCCTGACCTACGTGCTGATGCTCGTCTTCTCGTTGGTCACGCACCGGGACGTGTTCGGCGCGGACGAGTCGCAGGACGTGGCGTGCGAGGCGGGCGAGGAGCTGACTCGCATGGAGGCCGAAGAGGGCGCGCACGCGCCGTGGTCCGTGGGCAAATCGGTCGGCGCCCTGCTGGGGGCGACGGCCTTCGTCGCGCTCATCTCGGAGTTCCTGGTCGGTGCCATCGAGAGCGCACGAGCGTCCCTGGGGCTGACCGAGGTCTTCGTCGGCGTCATCGTCGTCGCCATCATCGGCAATGCCGCCGAGCACTCCTCGGCCATCCTCATGGCACTGCGCAACAAAATGGACATCAGCATCGGCATCGCCGTCGGCTCCAGCCTCCAGGTCGCGCTCTTCGTCGCCCCGGTGCTGGTCTTCGCCTCCTATCTCTTCGGCCGCCCGATGGATCTCGAGTTCACCGTGCCGGAGGTCGTTGCGGTCGTGGCCTCGGTCATCATCGTCGAGCAGATCAGCAGCGACGGCGAGAGCAACTGGATCGAAGGGCTCCAGCTCCTCTCGGTCTACGCCGTGCTCGCCGTGCTCTTCTTTTTCCTCCCCGACGTGCACCCGGCGGGGGCTCACCCATAAGAAGAGACCCATCGCCTCACCGGCTGGAGCGGCCCGGTCCCCGCGCGGGGACACGGCATCGTAGCTCGTGGCCGCCTTCCGCCATGGCCTGGAGCTTTCGCTCAGAATGGCTGATATCGACAACCCTTCAACCTCCTTCGTAATCGACTGCAGAATGCAAGGGTTCAATTTCATATCCGGCCTCAATCATGGAGGTCTCGGCATTTGGCTCTGACAGCCCATTCAAGAAAAAGATGTGAGCGATTGGAGCGCGGATTTCCGTCTTTAGAGGGGCATGAGACCACTTCGATACATGCCAGAAGGTGTCCGCCTTGTTCACGTCACTTGCCGGACCATCCAGGGCCGGTACCTGTTCACCCCGAGCCAGCGGCTCAATGACATTGCCCTTGGTGTCTTTGGGCGAGCCCAGCGGAAGCATCCGATCCGGATCTGCGAGCTCGTGGTGATGTCGACCCACGTTCACCTCCTGGTGGACTTGGACAGCGTCGAGCGGCTCGCCGATTTCATGGAGTACGGGTGCTCCAAGCTGGCCCGGGAGGTCAATCGGCTGACCGGCTGGAGCGGGCCGGTCTTCGATCGCCGCTACACGATGATCCCCGTGAGCAACGAGGAGGCCGCCCAGGTCGACGTGCTCAAGTATGTGATCGGCCATGGGGTCAAGGAGGGACTGGTCGAGCGGGTCGACGAGTGGCCCGGAATCCACTCGGCCCAGGCCCGGCTTCGCGGCGAGCCTCTGAAGGGGCATTGGTTCAGCCGGAAGGATGAGTACGCGGCCCGACGCCGGGGAGACGACTTCGATCCTTTCGATTATGCGACGGAGGAGACCGTGGAGCTCTCACCGCTTCCCTGCTGGGAGCACCTCCCAGCGGAGGAGTACCGTGAACGGATCCGCGGCTTGGTGGAGGAGGTCGAGGAAGAAGCCGCAGCAGACCGGGAGAAGTCGGGAATGCCAGCCTGTGGTCCTGGGGCCATCCTCGCCCAGGATCCGCAGTACCGGCCCAAGAAGCTCAACAGGTCGCCCGCTCCCTTCGTGCACGCCGCGACCAAGGCCGCCCGCCTGGCGCTCTATCAGTCCTACTCCTGGTTCGTGGGGGAGTTCCGCAAAGCCGCCGAAAAGCTCCGACGAGGAGACCGCGACGTCAGCTTCCCGCCCGGGTGCTTCCCACCAGCCCTGCCTTTTGTTCCCGGGTGAGAGGTGAAGTAGGTCCGGACGGACGTTAGGCGCTTGCGGTCAGATCCCCTCCGGGGGACCTTAGGAGCAGGTGTGCCCTGAGAGCGGCCGGATGGGGGGAGAACGGAGTCCGTGGGCTCTGAGAGAGTGGAAATTAAGGGGCGGATTCGGCGGGAATAGGGGGTTAATGGCGGATTCTCTTACTTGATGCCCTGGGGAAGCCTCTGCTCGAAGGGGAGACCGGAGAGTCTTCCCACGAGTTGCCTGGCACCTCTCTCGGCGCTGCTCTGCCGACCCGTTGGGTCGGGTTTTGTTAGGCGCTCTAAGCCAATGCGGATATAATGAGCGACCTGCCAATCAAGGGGAGATCATGGTCAAGCTGGGCCGGGAATTTCAGAAGAACTTCAGGACAGTCACCGCGATAAACGACATCCTCCAAGAGGACTCATCCTTAGCACTCAGGCACTTTCACGATGCCGTGGTTAAGTTCAACGGTGATCAGAATCAGGAGAATGGTGAGGCAGCCGAGTTCTTCGCCAAGGCCAGTATTCGCGCCTTCCTCGGGCATGTGGATGGGATAGGCTTCGCCCTCCGTCGGGTTGCCGCGCAGTGCGCGGACGAGGCCGGCCTTTCGATCCCGCCCAAGAAACTCGCCGAGCTGAAGGAGCGCAGGTACGACCCGGCGACAGACTCGATTTTGGGCGAGGAGAAGCGCCTCTTTACTGAGGCGAGCATCAAGGTAGCTATAACCTGGTTCCCAAAGCTCTTCGGCTCCGACTTCAGGCTTGATACCGACGGCGAAGGCTGGCGCGGATTCAAGAGGCTCATCAGGGTCCGGAACGACTTCACTCATCCGAAGAGACTGGAGCATCTCTTCCCTGTGGCGGCCTTTCCCGCGATCCAGCCAACCATCGTCTGGTTTCTGGTACAGATGCGGAACATGTTCGCCGATTGCGGCTCCAAGCTCGGGATTGCCATGCCGCCCCTGGAAGAGGTCGTGCTGGAATACCCATACAAGGAGGCCAAGTACCCCATTGCCACAGTCTTCTCGGAGCAGGACATAGCCGCCATACAGAATGTCGGGGCGCGGACCATGAAGTACGTGGAGCTCATGCTCATGAAATCGAGTCGCGATGTCAATCGTGCGCTCGCCTTGATTGATACCAGATCGCCCATTCACAGTCATAGGTACCAGTACGCAGCCAGAAACGCTGTTCGCGCCCTCTTCTCCGAGGTCGAAACCAGAACCGGCGGCGCCATGTTCTTCATCGAGGCCGCGGAGATGCGCGGCGAGATCCGGCTCTCGGATGTGGAAAGACGCTCCTTGTCGGAAGGCGAAATCGAGGACAAGTTGGTAGCCGCGCTCACGATCTTCTCCCGCGAGTTCGGTAATGACTACATCCCCGAGACAACCGGGGAACTCTGGAAGCAGTTCCGAGGTGCCCGCTTTCTCCGGGATCGCCTCACGCATCCCAAAGAGCCGCTTAATCTCAAGATGGATCCGAGAACCACTTTGGAATTTCTGAGGGCGGCACAGTATTTCACAAACACTTCAGATGCATTCCGCCTTGATCCCTACAAATGTCTCTCTAAGGCCGGACTCCTCGAAACGATCGTGGCGGAGGAGGCAGCAGACCAGGAAGAGAATATCGAAGATCAACTTGACCAAGGCGAGTAGCGCATTCCAGGTTTGAGATCTCAAGGCAGTTTTGAACGAGTACGACACGGCTGTGGTGGTCTAAAATGACGGGGACTTTGTGAGTCCCGTGGAGACAGCAAAGCCGAGGCAGACAATCAGCGCACCCGCCCGCGATCGTAGTGGCCTTGGCCTCAAAGATCGCCGAGAATGCTCGTACGCTTCTCCTGGTACTCGGCGTCGTCGATGAGCCCCTTCTCCTTCAAGCGAGAAAGTCGTTCAAGTCGATCCTCCACTGTCTCTCCCTCAGAAGGAGAGGCGGTGGCTCGAGAAGCGACTGGCAGCCCCAGGGGCTGAGCAATTGCCATTGTGCCTCCAGCCGCAGCGTTCAGGTCGTTCATGAGAGCGACCTCATCGAACAGTGCGACTCCCTTTCCGTTGCGAGTAAGATTCGAGTACTTGCGACCTAGTTCGAGAGTGGCCTGCCTCAGTCCCGCGTTTGTCGGATCGAACTTCAAAGCGGTAAGGCTATCCTCGTAGGCTTTCTTCGCCTCTTGAGCTGCCTGGTTTTTCCCAAGCCCTATCAAGAGACCGACTACGACAGCACCGATTAAAATTACCCAGAATGCGTCCATGTGGATTACCTATCCAATCTCTGCGACCGAGAAAGACTCTCACGATATTCCAGGGCTTCCGGAACATCCTGAAACTGTAACAACTCGCCAGCCAATTCGGCGAGGTGCATCTTAGCTTCCAGAGGGGTTGCTCGGAAGAACTCACGTCGTTGATTGACGAGGTTCACCCGCCTGTAAGCCAGGCGGTCGTGCATGGCGGTCTCTATCCCAACAGCGTCTTTCGAAAAGAACAAGGCATGAATATCGAAATTGAAAGGCACCGATGCATCACTAAGCTCGCGGATTCTGTCCATTGGGTCCAATCGACGGGTCATGCCCACCTTTATCATTTCCTCTCCGAATGAACCCAGGTTCGAGATCACGTAGACATACCCGGCGCGGATATTGGCCGCACGGTAGTCTACATCCTCGATAGCCCGTTGAACGTCGTCCAATTGCTCGCGGATTCGTGCGGCACCGGCATCGTCGCCTTTCGCTACAAGGGCCGCAAACGCGTTGGCATAGTGTTGGCGTTCCTTTTCAAGGCGAGCGCGCTCCCTCTCGATCTCTTGCTGGACCTTTCGCTCTTCGCGCAGACGCTCTCGCTCGGCACGCTCAGCCTCTTTCTCCTCCGCCTCCTTCTGCAAGAAATCAGCGGTCAACTCCAGTTCGCGTACGCGTAACTGAAAATATGGCTTCGATATCCTGATCTGCATCGTTTTGCCAAGGCGTTCGATGGTACTGGCGACTTTCGTGAGCCTCTCGATGGCCGCGTCGCGCTTGTAGGGTTTCAGCCCTCTGACGAGATTATCTGCCTCAGCGTTGAACGCCCGCAGCATCAGCTTCGAGAAGTCTCGAACCATTGTGCGGCCTTGCGCAGCTGACCCGTTGACAGTCCAGTCCGTCGTGGCGAGTACAGCACCGCCGTCCTTTCGCACCATCGCCTTGATTCTCTCCTCGATGTTCGCGAGCTCTTTCTGGTACGCAACCGCATCGGACAACGGGTGTCTATACTGGTAGATGCCGGCTTCTTGCAGTATGGCTAAATCCTCTGTTGTGACAATCGCCTTTCGAGTTTCATCAAGCGTGGCACTGATCACGCGAAGCGCTTCTGCCGCCTCGGCTCGCTCTCGTTGGATTCGCGATTCTTGCTCAGCGATCTCACGCTCGAGGCCGGCTCTCTTGGCCTCGAGCTGAAGCACAGAGAGAGCCCCGAGCTTCGCGAGTTGCTCCCTCAGCTGTTCACGCTCTGCCTTAAGTGCCTCAACTTCGGCGAGGAGGGCCCGCGCCATCTTCCGCGCTCCGAACAACGGAATGGTTCTAGTCGCGGGGTCGGTTTTCATGGTGGCATTACTCCTCTCGCCTTACATGGCGCAGGTCTTCGGAGCCGGATAAGAGGGCCTGCTAGAATTTGCGTTCCTCCTCAGGGGTAACGCGAAAAATCCACGAAAAGAGTCTCTCCGCGGCTGCCTCCTCGCCGGCACCCTCGACATGACGCGAATCCAGCATGCTTCTCGGGAACGCCACCGAACCTTCCAAAGACTCGCAGAACCCCGGAGCGCCTCCCCGAAAACCCCAACTACTCCTCGAAGCCCCCCAGCTCCTCACCGAGCCCTCCGCCGCCTCTCAGAACCCAAGATCGCCTCGCCGCAGAATCCAACGTCTCCCCGAGCCCCCCAACTAGTGCCAGCCTCCCCCACCCTCTCGCAGAGCGTCCAAGCCGCTCTCAGAATCTTCGAACGCCTCTCAGAAGTCTCGGGCGTCTCTCCGAAGCTTCGGACATCTCCCCGAAGATTCCAGCGCCTCTCGGAATGTTCCAGCGCGCCGGAGAATCTTCGGGCGGCTGCCAGAACGCTGGAACGCCTCTCCGAAGCTTCCAGCGGCTCATCGAAGGTTGTCCACGCGCTCCAGAACCTTGGAGCGGCACTCAGAACCTTCCGGGGCTTTGGCGAAGCTTCGACGGGCGCACGGAGCTTTCCACGCGCCTCCGAGCCTTCCCGAGAGTTGTCGAATCTTCCAGCGTCCCGCCGAAGCTTCCGGCGTCCCACCGAAGGGTTCGGGGACTCGGCGAAGGCTCCCGCGGCTCCCGGAATGTCCGGAGGAGGCTCCCGAATCTTCTGGACGCCGCTCTAAGCTTCCACGCAGCTCCGGATTCTTCTGCAGGGCGGCCGAAGATTCCGGCGGACCGCCCTCCCCTCCCCCGCCCCTCCCCCAAAATGCGCTAGACTCCCCCGAGATGCCCGAAGCGTTGGACGATTCCGAATACCGCCGGCTGCTCCAGTTCCGGACGGCTTTGCGGCGGTTCCTGCACTGGAGCGGGCAGCAGGCGGAGGCGGTGGGGTTGACCGCGGCCCAGCATCAGCTGCTGCTGGCCATCCGCGGTCACGACGACGAGCGGGGGCCGACGATCGGGGAGGTGGCCGGGTACCTTTTGCTGCGCCATCACAGCGCGGTGGGGCTCGTGGACCGTGCGGAGGAGGCGGGGCTCGTGGAGCGGGTGGAGGACGCGAAGGACCGCCGGGTGGTGCGGCTGCGGCTGACTTCGCACGGGGAGGAGACCCTGCGGAGCCTGTCGGCTGCGCACCTCCGGGAGCTGGAGCGGCTGGCGCCCCACATCCGGATTCTTCTCACGCTGGATGACGGCGAGGGCCGTTCCGGAGTATGATGGGGGCCAAGCGACGTCTCCTTTCAAGCGGAGAGTTTCCATCTGTGATGAGCCCGGACCGCGGCGCCGCCCGCTTTACGCCTTCTCGATATCCCGGGTACCTCCTAGCAATCCTTGTCCTTGCCGGATGCGCCCTCCTGCTCGCAGAGCCGGCGCGGGCGCGGGGCCTGTTTCTCTTCTCCACCCCTGAGGCCGCTCCTCCGGAGCCCGCCGCCGTCATCCCGCCCGGCGCGGTGATCGGCGAGATCCGGGTGGTGACCCACAACATCTTCAATCCGGACAAGCCCGGCGAGAACCGCTGGGTCTTCCGCGCCGCGAACCACCTCCACCGCACCACCCGGCCCGGCGTCATCGAGAGCCAGCTCCTCTTCCGGCCGGGAGACCCGTACTCCCCCGACAAGATCGAGGAGTCGGAGCGGATTCTGCGCCGGAACGCCTATCTCTACAGCGCCGAGATCCACCCCGTGCTCCGCGAGGACGGCAAGGTGGACATCGAGGTCGTGACCCGCGACGTCTGGACGCTCGAAGGGAGCGCCGGATTCAGCCGGGCGGGCGGCGAGAACACGACCAGCTTCAATGTGACGGACTCGAACTTCCTGGGCACCGGCAAGGACCTGACCGTGTCGCGCATCGGCACGGTGGACCGCACGTCGGACCTCCTGCGCTACCAGGATCCCAACGTCCTGGGCAGCCGGACCCGGCTCCTCGTTTCCGTTGCGGACAACAGCGACGGCGGCCGGGAGCGCCTGGAGATCGAGCGCCCGTTCTATTCGCTCGACGCCCGCTGGGCCACGGGCCTGCGCGTGTTCCACGACGACCGCATCGACCGCATCTTCAAGGCCGGCAAGGCCACGGACGGCTTCCGCCACGAGCAGGATTTCGTGGAGGCCTACGGCGGGCTCTCCCCCGGGCTCCGGAACGGTGTCGCCAACCGGTTCCGGGTCGGCTTCACGTTTTCGCGCGAGGTCTTCCGGCGCGAGCTGGTCCTGTTCCCCAAGGCGTTCGTGCCGGAGAACCGCACGCTGTCCTACCCCTGGATCGGCTTCGACTCGGTCCAGGACCGCTTCGTGGTGGAGCGCGACCTGAACCAGATCCAGCGGCCGGAGGACCTGAACCTCGGCCGGCAGATCCACGCCCGCCTGGGCTTCTCCTCCCCCGCTCTCGGAGCGGACCGCGAGCACTGGATCGGCGAAGCCGGGTTCTCGCAGGGCTGGCGCCCCGGCCCGGGCCAACTCCTCCTCGCCTCGGCGGGCGGCTCCACCCGCTGGGCGGAGGAGGGGGCCGAGAACCTCCTCGTCTCGGCCAGCGTCCGCTACTACCTCCGCACCTTCGGCAAGCACCTCCTCGTGGCCTCGCTCTCGGGCGACGCCGCCCAGGACCTGGACGACGAGGACCAGCTCCTCCTGGGCGGAGACAGTGGCCTGCGCGGCTATCCCCTCCGCTTCCAGACCGGCGACCGCCGCGCGCTCTTCACCGTGGAGCAGAGGTTCTTCAGCGACCGCGAGATCTTCCACCTGGCGACCGTGGGCGCCGCCGTGTTCTTCGACGCGGGCCAGGCCTGGTTCCTGGAGTCGGAGTCCCAGCAGGAGCGCCAGCTCCTGAAAGACATCGGCGTCGGCCTCCGCCTGGGCTCCATCCGCTCCTCCCGCGGCGCGGTCGTCCACCTGGACGTGGCGTTCCCCCTGGATGGGGACGATTCGATCGACCGGGTGCAGTGGCTGGTGTCGACGCGGGAATCGTTCTAGAAAAACCAAGGACACCAAGGACTGTAAGGACGGATTCCTGTCCTTGTCGTCCCTGCAGTCCTTGGTGTCCTTGCAGTCCTTGCTCCGACTTTTTCTGACCTAGAGAATCACCCTGGAAGCGGGAAATCCGCGGCCCGGTCCGTCCACAGAGACAAAGGCGGCCGGACCCGACGGATTTTCCCGGGATCTTCTCCCGGCGGGGTCCCGGTGTCCGGCGGCCGGGAGGAGGTGCGCATGGCCGGACAGGCGTTTCCGCGCAGGACATCGTGAGCGGGCTTTTCCTTCAGCTCCTGGGGACGGACTCTGCCGGACGCAAGCTGGCATTCCGGGCCCGGCTCGAGGGCTCTACGATCAAGACCTCGGTCCACGATCTGGGGACTGGCCGCGAAGTGAGTGCGGCAAGCTTCCGGAATCCCTACCGGATCACATTTCTCGATCCGGCGCCCCCGACTCCGGAGCCCCTTACTACGTTCGACCTGCTGCCGGACATCTCGACCGTCGCTCCCGGTGCCAACCCTGACCGGTTAACTCTCAATCTGGGAGTCCGCTGTCTTCTTCTGAACGACAATGCCGATCCCACTGTTCGCCTCCGGGGAGAGCTCCGGGTCATAACGAGCGCGGGAGCTCCGAGGATCGAATTCAGGGGGTTGGAAGCCGTTTTTCCCACTGCGGTGATCGTAGGATCAGAGCGCCTCCCCTTCGGCTCCTCAGGAAACTTCTCTCTGGCCGATCTCCGGCAGGATCAGTTGACGCAGGTCGCGGGCCTGACGGGCAATCCCCTTTTACGGATCGTTTTGGGGATCAGTGGCACCATCGTCCGGACTCGATCCATCAGGGCAGCGTTCCGGAACGTCGGCCAAGGAGAGGACCGGCGAACGCTCCTGGCGTTCGAGCTGGTCATCGGTTTTTTGGACAGTTCCAGGGAGCTCTTCTTCCGCCGCCGCCGCTTCGAAGCCCGGGGTGACTCCGACTGGCGTTTCGTTCAGAGGGCTCCGAGCCCGGACAAAAACGACCTGACGCGAGAGCGGGAAGACCGGACGAACCGCTGGATCGCCTCGACGCGAACCGGCCCGGACGTGAGAAGCCCGCTTTTCCAACTCTGGAACCAGGAGATCTCCCGTCCTTATACCGAAAGCTTGCGAACGATCCAGGGAGGAAGAGCGATCTCCCTGATGCCAGTTTTCCAGAACGAGCAGGGCGAGGATCTGCCCAAGATCCCTCTGCTACTTTTCTACGAATTCCGCGAGCCCGATCCTCGTCATGCTCCCGGACCCGGTGCGACGAGCTTCAGCTTCCCGGATGACCAAGCAACACAGCCCTCGCAGCCCCGGATCATCGGCCGGGTTCTCTCTCTCCAGCCCCTAGAAGGAAACACGACGGAGGTGTTGTCCCGGCTTCCCGGGCTGCTCATCCATGACGGAAAGCCGCTTCCGGTTCAGTGGACGATCTCGACCAGCGGATTCGATCCCATGACGGCCGAGCGCGCTCGCGGGATCGTTTTCCGGGCTGTCCAGAGCGCGATCACCGATGACGATCCCCGCATCGTCCGCCTCGGTGCCCTCGATCTCACGTTTGGGAAAGGCCCTGTCAGCGAGCCGCGGAAAGATCTCTTTTCCGCCGATATCGTCCGGACCGGCGGCATCGAACGGCTGGACGTCTCGGTCGAGACCCTCCTCGCCGTGACGGCCGCCGCTCCGGGCGGACAGGACGGCCTGCCGCAGGAAGAGTTCTCCCAGGACCTCCCCGATGAGTTCGAGCGCGAGCCGGCGATCGTCATCCCCGTGGGCAAGAGCCCCGAGCCGAGACGATTCCTGCTCGAAGCCACGGAGAGGACGTTCGATCCGGACGACCGGGCCCCGAAGTCCCAGACGCTCGAAATGCGCCTTCTGGACCTCGACCTCCAGCTCAGCGGCGAGGCGGCCCAGCGCCAAGACGTCATCGTTCTCGATCGCCAGCCGTTCCTCGTCGCCAGGGTCGAGGTGCCTCCCCTCCAGGGCATCGTGCAGGAGGGAATTCGCGAAGTCGCCAACTGGTCGGGCGACTCTCCGCACGGCGCGAGTTGGGAATTGCGGGCCGGCGAAGGCTTCACGATGCACCTGCCTCCCCAGGGCGTGGGCGAGGCCATGGAGAAGATCCAAGGCCCGACCGATATCAGGGAGGGCGAGGCGGCCGATTTCCGTTTTACGCCTCCCGCACAATTCGATCTCCAGGCCTCCTTCTTCGAACAGCGGTTCGCCGAGGCTCCCTGGAACCTGCGCCGCATCCTTGGCTATCCGGGCCAGAGAGCGCCGGGCGCGGGAATCCGCAATCTCCGCTTCGAAATGCTTTATGGGATGGAGTGCGAGGTCGACACGCCCTTCCTCCGCCTCGCGGAGATCGCCTCACGCCTAGGCGAAATTCAGGGCGACCTGCCGGAAAAGCTGCCTTGGAAAGGAACTGCCGAGCAGGAGGATGCCCTCAAGGCTTTCCGGAAGGAGTGGGGCTCGATCTTCGAAAGGTATTTCTCGCGTCTCGCCGTCCTGGAGCCGTGGGACGAGGATCAGCCGGACGAGCTGACGCTCGACGACGGCGT
>DATEIO010000709.1:0-11236 GCA_035278895.1 Thermoanaerobaculia bacterium
CTCGAAACGGTTTTGCGGACGCATGCCCTGCCGGCGTTGGCCCTCGAAGTGGCGCGAGCCTTGACCCTTGTTGTTGTGCCGTTTTCGATCGTGACGGAGACTGCGCTGGGAGACACGCCGCCTCCTGATTCTACTTTGGCAGACTGCGCCCCCACCCCGAAAACCTCACCCCGACCCTCTCCCATCGCCCTTCCTTCCCCCGGGAGAGGGCGCCCCCTCCCACTCTCCGAGTCGCCGTCTACCTCCTCCGTCTCCCTCCTCTCCCGGAGGAAGGGAGGGCGATGGGAGAGGAGGGTTGGGGAGGTGAGGTCTTGGGGGGAGGCCCTGTCGCCGTACTGGGTTCCCTTCGTAACTGATCTCGTGGCGGCGCCGCTCTCAGTGGAGCAGAAGACCTTGGGAATTCTCGTTCTGCTTCTCCGGCGAGCCCCGGCCCTCGTGCGGAGCGATCGTTTTGCCCGCGAGATCGTGGCCTGGATCGAAAGCGAGCGGAGGAGGGAGGCCGAGAGGGTCGAATCGCCCGCGCCTCGCCCGGCCCATCCGAAGAAGGTAGAGGAACCGCGCAGGGACGCGTTCCGCGAAGACATCGGAAATTCAAGCGAAGCGGTGGCCTCCACGGCAGAGCGGCCGGCTGCGCAGGAGGTCGAGCCGGCGCCGGCAGCTCCCGAGGTCCCCCTAACGAGCTTCCCAGAGCTTGAAACGCTGAAGCCGCCGCAGCCGGACGTGGCGATCGCTTCGGATTTCGCCGGGGTCTTCTTCCTGCTGAACGCCGGCATCGCCCTGGGGCTCTACAGCGATTTCACCTCGCCCGTGCAGACTGGAATCGATCTGGAGATCTGGGATTTCCTCGCGCTCACGGGCGGAGCCCTGGCTGACTTCGGGGACGACCCGATCGGGCCGCTCCTCGCCTTACTCGCGAATCGACAGGAAGGAGAGCCGCCGGGCGCCCGCTTCGTGCCGCCGGAAGGGCAGACGCTTCCCGAATGGCTGGCAGCCACGGTCGAGCGTCTCCGCGAGCGCCTCGCTCTGGCCGGCATCGAGGACCCGTCGCAGGTCGTTCGCCGCTTCGGCCGCGTCACCACCACGCCTGCCCATTTGGACGTCTATTTCTCACTGGCCGCGCATCCGATCGAGATCCGTTGCGCCGGCCTGGACCGCGACCCCGGGTGGATTCCCGCGGCAGGACGCCATGTTGCCTTTCACTTCGATTGAGCGCCCATTCGCCTCCCTGCCGGGGACCGCGGCGACCCACTTCAAGCTCTGCTTCCTCGCGGCCGTGCTCCACGTTCTCGATCAGCTCACGCGCAATCTGGGGTCGCTCGACGAAGCCCTCGATCAGTTCCCCTTCCTCCGCGATTACCTCGAAGAGACCGAGCGTCTGAACGGCATCGATGCTCCCTCGGCTGCGGCCACGGAGGAGTGGACCGGCGCGCTCCGGCAGTGGGAGCTTCAGGTTTCGACTCACCTCCCACTGCGCGCCCTCCGCGAGGCCTTGAGCCTGGACGACGGCGCGGTCACTCTCCTCTTTGCCATCGGGTTGATCGAAGAAGATCCGCGTTTCGGATTCATGATCGAATGCGCGCAGCCGGTCTCGCCGGGCCAGCACCGCCCGACTTTGGGCCTCTTGACCGCGTGGTGGCGCGACGAGGAGGACGTCACGCACGTCCGCGACCACGTGCGGACGCTTTCGGACAGCGGTCTGATCAAGGTGGTCAACGGCGAAGCCCCGCGCCTGCAATGGGTTTTCCAGAGCCCTCCCGCGGTGTGGGACGCCTTGCGCGGCGAGATGCGCGGATCGCCCGCGCCCGGGCTTCGATTCACGCCCGGAACCGAGTTGCCGGCCGTCTCCGAGCTCGTTCTGGCCGAGCCGCTGCGGCGGGCGTTGGAAACCGTTCCCGCGCTCCTGCGGTCGGGAGACGCGCGGGCCATGCTCGTCCGCGGGCCGCGGCACAACGGGCGCCGCACGATCGTCCGCGCGCTCGCCCGGGAGCTGGGCCGCGGCGTGCTCGAGCTCTCCGGCCCGCTCTCCGCCAACGACGAGCGCTGGGCCCTGGCCGGCACGCTCGCGACGCTCGCCCACGCCGTGCCGGTCCTCGTTCTCGACCTGGCGCTCGGCGAAACCGTGGAGATTCCGCGCCACGCGGCGTGCGACGCGCCCGTGACCGTCGTCCTCGGCAAGCACGGCGCCGTGACTGGAGAGGCCGTGGCCGGAGCGGTGGCCCTGAGCGTGGACATGCCCGGGCCCGCCGAGCGCCGGCTCCTCTGGCAGAAAACGCTTCCCGCGCACGATCCGGAGGAGGCGGCCGTGCTCGCCGGGCGCTTCCGCATGACCAGCGGCAACATCCGTTCCGCCGCGGCGCTCGCCCGCTCCTATGCGTTGCTCGAAGACCGCCGCCGCGTCACCGTGAACGACGTCCGCGTGGCCAGCCGCACCCTTCACCGCGAGATCGAAACCCTTGCCACGCACCTGCCGGCCGCAGGTAGCTGGGAGAGCCTGGGCGCCTCGGCGGAGACGCTCGACGAGCTGCGCAACCTGGAGGCCCGCTGCCGCCATCGCGAGCAGATCCACCACCACGTGGGCCCCGCCCTCGGGAGCCAGCTCAACTGCGGCGTGCGCGCCCTCTTCGCCGGACCGAGCGGAACCGGCAAGACGCTCGCGGCGAAGCTTCTGGCGTCCACCTTGCAAATGGATCTCTACCGGTTGGACCTCGCCTCCGTGGTGAACAAATACATCGGCGAAACGGAAAAGAGCTTGGAGCAGCTCTTCGCCCGCGCCGAAGAGCTCGACGTCCTCCTGCTGATCGACGAAGGCGACGCCCTGCTGACCAACCGCACGGCCGTGCAGAGCTCGAACGACCGGTACGCCAACCTGGAGACGAACTTTCTCCTGCAGCGCCTCGAATCGTTCGAAGGGATTCTTGTCGTCACCACCAACGCTGCGAACCGCATCGATTCCGCGTTCCAGCGGCGCATGGACGTGGTCGTCGAGCTTCGCATGCCCGGCGCCGAAGAGCGGTGGATGATCTGGCAGCTCCACCTGCCGCCCGGCCATCAGATCCGCCACGACTGGCTGCAGGAAGCGGCTCTGCGCTGCGCCTTGAGCGGCGGCCAGATCCGGAACGCCGTGCTGCATGCCACGCTTCTCTCGCTCGATCAGGGGTGCGCCGTGTCCACCGGGCACGTCGAGCTCGCCCTGCACCGCGAATACCGGAAAACCGGAGCTGTCTGCCCCCTGCCGCTCTACGGAGCGTGACGCATGCCTGCTCTGCGCTCCCTCTCCCGCAAGCCGCTGCCGAAGCCGTCTCCGGAGTCCGATCCGCGCTTCCGCAAGGTGCAGGAGCAGCTCAAGGCGGGAGCGGCGAAAACCAAGGCGCACCCGCCGGCCCGGAAAAAAGCCGGCGACGCCGCTGCGGCCGCCAAGGGCCCGCCGAACGAGCGCCTGGCGGCCGGCAAGGCCAAGCAGGTCGACAAGATCAAGGAGGCGAAAGAGGGCAAGCCCGAGCCGAGCTCGTTCCTCGAGATGCTGCGCGCCGAGATCGCCAAGGTCATGCCCAAGACCCTCGGGCAGACCGAGAACTTCGATCAGACGGCGCAGCAGGTCAAAGGCGGCCTCAAATCCAACGTCTCGCAGCAGACCGCCACCTCGAAGCAGGACGTCGCCGGTGCATCGAACCAGGCCCCGGCGCCTACCGGAGAAGCGAAAACCGGCGGGGAAGTGCCCAAGGAGCCGACCCCGGGCACGCCTGCGGTCAACGGCCCGGAAGGGATGCCGGCTCCCAAGAGCGACGCCGACGTCTCGCTGCAGGACTCGAAGCAGGACACCGATGCCCAGATGAAGGAAGCGGAGGTTACTCCGCAACAGCTCCAGAAAGCGAACGATCCCCGCTTCTCGGCCGTGCTCGACGCCAAGTCCCAGGTGGCGCGCCAGGCCGACGCCGGGCCCGCGAAATACCGGGCGAGCGAAAAGGCCACGCTTAACGCAGCGGCCGCGGGAGCCCAGGCCGAGAGCCGGCGCGGCGCCGCGACCCTGGTCGGCGTGCGCAGCGGATCGAACAACCGCGTGCTCACCCGCCAGCAGCAACAGAAGGCGGCCGACGAAAAGAAACGCCTCGACGTGGTGGCCCAGATCGAGGCCATCTTCGCCCAGACGAAGAGCAAGGTCGACCAGAAGCTCGAAAGCCTCGATACCGAAGTCGGCGCGATGTTCGACCAGGGCACCGAGGCCGCGCTCAACGCGATGACGACCTTCGTCAACGCCCGCATCCGCCGGTACAAGATCGACCGCTACCTCTCGATTCCCGTGGTCGGTGCTGCACGCTGGATCCGCGACCAGTTCCTCGGCCTGCCGGACGAGGTCAACGCCTTCTACGAGCAAGGGCGCCAGCTGTTCCAGTCCCGGATGGACGCCCTCGTCGTGCGCGTGGCCGCCCTGGTCGAGCGGCGCCTCAAGGAAGCCAAGGACGAGGTCGCCCGCGGACAGGCCGCCATCAAAAAGCTCGTGGCCGAGCAGTCGCCGGCGCTCCAGAAACAACTCCAGGAGACGGTACAGAACGTCACAGAGCGCTTCTCCGAGCTCGAGCGGGGGATCGAGGACAAGAAAAACCAGCTCGCCCAGTCGCTCGCCCAGAAATACAAGGAGGGATTCGACAAGGCCAACGAGGCGCTCAAGAAGATCCAGGACGAGAACAAGGGCTTCGTCCAGGCCTTCGTGGAGAAGCTCGGAGAGGTCATCAAGGCCCTCCTGGAGTTCAAGGCCAAGCTGATGGCCATCCTGCGCAAAGGCATGGAGACCATCAAGCTGATCATCGCCGACCCGCTGGGGTTCCTCTCGAACTTGATCGCCGCAGTCAAGGGCGGCATCCAGGCCTTCGTCGGCAACATCTGGACGCACTTGAAGAAAGGGTTCATGACCTGGCTCTTCGGAGCGCTGGCCGGTGCGGGCGTCGAAATCCCGAGCGACCTGTCGCTTCCCTCCATCCTCAAGCTCGTTCTCGGCGTCCTGGGGATCACCTACGACCGCATGCGCGCCAAGGCCGTCCGCCTCATCGGCGAGCGCAACGTCAAGATCATCGAGAAGCTGGTGGAGTACATCCGAACCCTGATTTCGGGCGGACCGGCGGCGCTGTGGGAAAAGGTCAAGGAGGATCTGTCGAACCTCAAGGCCATGGTGATCGACGCGATCCAGAACTGGCTGATCGAGACCGTGGTCAAGCAGGCCGTGGCCAAGATCGTGTCGATGTTCAACCCCGCCGGAGCGATCGTCCAGGCCATCATCGCCATCTACAACATCGTGATGTTCGTGGTGGAGAAGGCCCAGCAGATCATGGCCTTCGTCGAAGCCGTGGTGAATTCCGTCCACGCCATCGCCACCGGAGCCATCGGAGGAGCCATCAGTTGGATCGAACAGGCCCTCGCGCGGACGATCCCCATCGTCATCGGCTTCCTCGCCCGCCTGATCGGCCTGGGCGGCATCAGCCAGAAGATCAAGGAGTTCATCACCAAGGTTCAGTCGAAGGTGGACGCGGCGATCGACAAGGCGATCGCGAAGATCGTGGCGTTCGTTAAGAAGATGTTCGGGGGACAGACTGCGCGCGCCGATAACCGTACGCCGGCGCAACAGGAAGCGGATCTCGGAAGAGCCGCCGTCGAAGCGACGCAACTTCAGAACCGGCCTGGTGTCAAGCTCGAACAGGTCCGCGCCGGTTTACCAGCAATTCGTAGCCGCTATAATCTTTCGTCGGCTGAGGTGGAACACGGAGAGGGAGAAAAGTACCACATCAATCTGGTCATCAATCCAAGGAGAAAGACCGAGGACAAGGAGTACAAGGCCAAGTATAAATTATTGCCAGGAACTTTCGAGCAGCATGAAGGCATGGAGATCATTCCTGGAGACGTGAACGGAGCCCGGGTGCATCTGATTACGGTGCATGGAGCACACGTCTCGAATGACTTACTGATTGGCCGGCTGCGGGATTTGCGCAACCGATATGAGGTTGCGCGCGCGCGGCAACGAACTCTGCTCGATAGACAACTCGATCAGCTCCAAATTGATCACGATGCCGAGCCGAATGCCAACAAGAAACGTGGCATCCGTAATCACATGGAAACTGTAGGCCAACAGCGGCGGGCACTCGACAGCCTCAACCTCAATAATGCAGCTGAAATCATTAGGCAGATGCGAAATTGGGGAGAGAGGGACATTCCGCCTATGGCGACTCGATGGAAATCAAAGGCGACTATGGTGAATGTCATTAATAAGGCCATTGCGGACAAGGCGCAGGAGATCGATGAAGCGTTTGCGGCCAATCCACGGCAAGGTGCCGGTCACAGTGTCGATGTCTTAACCAACGAATGGGCAGGCGAAGGTTACCAGTTCGTCGGCAATACGGAAATCGCGCCCATTGGCCGACCGCTCAACAGAGCCACGGTCGTGTTTCGGCTGGTTGATGTCCAAAAGAAACACTTTGTCGTCCTTACTGCATTCCCGGTGCCGGTCTGATGGCTACTGAGAAATACATTGCTACAGCTCGCTTCCTGAATCGCTTTTATGGTTCTGCAGAGAGCGAGACGCTTGCCCACATCGCCGCGCTCGAGGCGCTTGGGTCCGATCGCGAGCAGCGAATCTCGCTGGCGTTCGAGATCCACAAGCTTCTTTCAGACCCGGATCTTACCCCGCGCGATCTTGCGAGGTTTCTCTCCGAAGCTTCTCATCGATATTTTGAAACCCCGGAAGAAGCGCGCAAGTTTCTCCAACGTGTCTATGAAGCAAACCTGTTCGACGTCTTGGTCGAAATCGAGTCGCCGTCGGAGCCTGATTCCGATGCGTAAAGATTTCTTGATGATTTCGGCCAGCCACGCCATCGAAGCCCGACCGGGATCGTCGAAACTCATGATGCCTGTGGAGGTCCTCGAATCCAGCCTCACGGAAGGCGGCGAATGGGTGTGGTGTGAGGCGCCGCCCGGAGTACGCGAGGAGCTTGCATCCTCCGCGAACGTCCTTGTCGAAGTCTCTGTGGAGGGCAAAGCTGCCGCGGCGGGCTTGAGCTTTGGCGATTTCAAGGACTTCCTGGTGCCGGTCCATCCATCGCAAGGGCCGCGGCTGCTGCAACTCGAGGTCGATCGCGAGGCGGGTAACTGGGCGTTCCGGGCCGAGGGCACGCTCGTGGCGCGGCAGTGGTGGAACGCTGCCGTGAAAAGCGTCGACGATCTGCCGGGGGGCTCGCTCTGCTTGAAGGCGCATCATGCAAAGAGCGTAACGTTTCGTCAACTCCGGGTCCGTCCGTTCGCGTCGTCGTGCCGGATGAGCGTCGTCATCGTGTCGAACCGGTTCGGCAAACGGCTGCGCGTGGCGCTGCGGAGCTGGGCGCAGCAGTCGGTTCCCTCGGGCACGCTCGAAGTGATCGTCGTCAACCCGGCCAGCCCGGACGACACGCACGCCGTCGTTGCGGCCGCAGCGCGCGACCATCCCGGCGTGCGCATTGCGGAAGTGGCAGCGGACGCGGTGCTGGCGCGCAACAAGGGGGCCCTAATCAACCTCGGCCTGGCTGTGGCGCGCGGGGAATGGATCTGGTTGACGGACGCCGATTGTCTCTATCCGGAGACCGGTGCCGCCCACGTCCTGGCACGTCTCGGATCGCGATCGGCGCTCTATTACTGCGAGCGGCGGCACTTGACCGAGCAGGCTACGAACGGCCTGATCAAAGGGCACGCCGATGCGGTCTACCGGTTCGAGGAGTTGATCGGGCAGACACGCGCCGATACCAACGTCTGCCCCTGGGGCTATTGCCAGATCGTCCATCGCTCCGTGCTGGATCGGGTCCGCTACCGCGAGCACGTGAACGCGTACAGCGATTCCGACAATTTCTTCGTTGCCGACTGTGTCCGGTCGGGCGTGCAGCCCGTCCGTCTCGAGGGGCTCTCCTGTCTCCACCTGGTGCATCCGTTCGCGTGGGGTGGAACGAACGATTTCCTTTGAGGTGAACGCATGGAAAACTTCCTTCGGATCCTCTCCTGCTCCTGGCCGCGTCCCGTCCGTTCGGAAGGGCGGTGTTGGACCTCGGAGCCTGAATGGGACGCGCCGCTCATGCCGGGGATCCCCTCGTGGTCGCAGTTTCGACTGGATGCGGGAGCGATGCCGGGCGTTGATTGGCGCGACCTCTTCGCCCGCCCCATCCAGGTCCACGTGGGCCACCGGACGGGCGAAATGAAGGAGTTCCACGTCGTTTTCCGCCTCCGGGCCGAGCGGAGCGGTACGCTCGTGTTCTTCGACGACGACGGTTGCATCATCCGCCGCAACGGGGAGGTCGTGCACGAAGACCGCGACGCGCACCCGTTGCAGCGGCACGAGATCGAGGTTTCGGCCGGCGACCGGCTCGAAATCGCGCAGTGGCAGCTGAACGGCGACTGGCAGTGGGCCGGCCGCATCGAGCCGGCGCCGCCCTCGCTCCGTCGCGACGTGGAGCTCTTTGCGCCGTATCGTCCCCTGGTGGAAGAGGCGTTCCGGTCGCCCAACGGGCCGCCACTCAAGACGTACTTTGCGGCTGCGCAGCCGGTGTGCACCGCCCTTGCGATCCACAGCCTGATCCTCAACGGCTATCGGCCCGAGCGGGTGCTCGTGTTCGGAGACTCGCAGTGGGACGCCGAGCGCCGCCGTGCGGTCGAGGCGTTGTTGCCGTTTGCCGAGGTGGTTCCGACCGAGGCGGTGCTCGAAACCGCCCAGGCTCTCGATCCCGGTCTGCCGGCCATCGCCCGTTCGTGCTGGGCGGCGATGAAGCTCTGCGTGGGGCTCCTTCATCCGCCACTCGACTATTGCTTCCTCGACGACGACGTCTTCATCCTCGATCGGATGGACGAGGCGATCCGCCGGTTCGAAGATCATGACCTCGTGTACGCTCCTGACTGCAACCACGGCGAAAGCTACCGGCGGATCTGGAAATTCGCGGACGACGTGCTGCCCACCGGCGACATCAACACCGGCATCGTGTTCGTCCGCAACCGGCACGACCGTGCCGGACAGGGGAAGGCCCTTGTCGAGAATCCGCCGCACGCGCATCCGGCCTGGCTGTGGGAACAGGGTTTCGTCGCGACCGATTTCGCGCACGATCGCACCTGCTCGCTGCCGACCTCGGAGTATTTCTACCCGATCTTTGACGGTCTGCCCGGGGGCCTTTCGGAGTACGACTGGGCCGCCAACCCGTGCGGATTCGTGACGGTTCACTTCGGGGGCTTGCAACGCAAGCCGTCGGATGAAGATTGCCGGGCGTTGTTCCATGACATTCTCGGCCGTCACCGCACGGCGGAACGCCAAAGGATTTCCTGGAGCGAGCCGCTCGCGGAGCCCCGGTTCCTGATGAACCCGGCTTGACCGTTCAGGAAGAACGGCCGTGCAACTTCTGGTGCCCCAATCATGAATCGCATCGTCCTCGGAGTCCACGTCCACGCCCAGCCGGAGCGCCTGCGGGAGACGCTCGCAAGCCTCGCGCGCAACACGGCGATCGATCACGAGCTCGTGCTGCTGCCCGACGGTCCGGACGACGCGGTCCGCCGTGAGTTGGCGGAGCTCGCCCTTCTGCGGCAGCTTCCGGACGAAGGCGTGCTCGGCGCGGCGGCCTGTTTGAACCGCCTCGTGCGGAACACGGAAGCGGAGATCGTGATTCTTCTCGAAAGCGGCGCGATCGTGGGGCCGCGCTGGCTCGATCATCTCGTGGCCGGTCTCGAAAGCTCGCCGCGCGCGGGCCTTGCCGGGCCTTCGACGAACCGCTTCTGGAACGAGCAGTGCGTCTTCCCGAATGCCGGCGGCTCGGACGGCGAGATCGCCCGTGCGGCGGAGGAGGCGGAGCGCCGCTTCGGTTCGATCTGCCGCACGCTCGCTCCGCTCTATAGCCTCGGCGACTTCTGTTACGCGGTCCGCCGCGAGGTTTTCAACGCCATCGGCGAGGCGGACGAAGGCTATGGCCTGGGCCCCTGCTGGGAGATGGATTTCAACGTCCGCGCCGCGCGGGCGGGCTTCGACGGGCTGTGGGTGGGGGCCGCGTACGTCTGGCGCGCACCGTTTACGCCGCGCCGCGAGCGCGAGGAAGCAGCCCGCTTCGACGCCAGCCGGCGGCGCTATCAGGACCGGTTCTGCGGAGCGCGGCTCAAGGGCGAAAAAACCGACTATCGCAGCCATTGCCGCGGTGACGCCTGCCCCAACTTCGCGCCGCGGACCGCCCCCATGGCGAAGACGGCGGCGCCCGGTCCGGTCCGGCCGCTCGTCAGTTGCATCATGCCGACCTTCAACCGGCGCGCGTTCATCCCCCAGGCAGTCGCCTGTTTTCTGGCGCAGGATTATCCGAATCTCGAGCTCGTGGTGGTGGACGACGGAAACGATCCGATCCGCGATCTTTTGCCGAACGATCCGCGCATCGTCTATCACCGCCTCGGTCAGCGGATGTCGGTCGGGGCGAAGCGGAATCACGCGTGCGAGCGAGCCCGCGGCGAGATCATCGTTCATTGGGACGACGACGATTGGTATCCCCCAGCCCGGGTGCGAGCCCAGGTCGAAGCGCTCGCGGAGCGTAGCGCCGACGTCTGCGGGACGAGCACGCTCTATTTTTATGACCGGTCGCAGGAGCGGGCGTGGCGCTACCGGTATTCGGGCGGGCCGTCGGTGTGGTTGGCCGGAAACACACTCGCGTACCGCCGCGAGGCTTGGCGAAACAACCGTTTCTCCGACGTGCAGGTGGGGGAGGATGCCCAGTTCGTCTGGCGCTTTCCACCGTCGCGCGTCGCAGATCTCAAGGACCCTGGCCTTTGCATCGCCGCGGTTCACGCCGCGAACGTGAGCCCGAAGGAGACGAGCGGCGTATTCTGGGCAAGCGAGCCGGTCGAGCACATTCGGGAGATCCTCGCCGCGGCCACGCCGGCCAGCCCGCTCGCCGCAGCCGTGCCGCTGGTCTCGTGCATCATGCCGACCTACAATCGCCGCTCGTTCATTCCGCTCGCGCTGGCCCGCTTCCGGGAGCAGACCTATGCCTGCCGGGAGCTGATCGTGATCGACGACGGCAGCGATCCGATCGAAGACGAGCTCCGCGGGGAGCCTTCGGTGCGCTACGTGCGGGTCCCCCGGCGGATGTCGATCGGGGCCAAGCGCAATCTCGCCTGCGCCGAAGCGAAAGGTGAGATCGTGGCGCACTGGGATGACGATGACTGGTATTCCCCCGACCGGCTGGAGCAGCAGGTGACTCCGATCCTGCGAGGT
>DATEIO010000710.1:0-5640 GCA_035278895.1 Thermoanaerobaculia bacterium
CGGCAGTATACGCTGACAGGAGCTTCTCCTCGTCTACAGGAATGGTGATTCTGAACAGGGTGGCGCGCCCTTCTTCCGCTTTGAGGTTGCGGAGCGTTTGTGTCGCGATGGCAGTGTCGAGGCTCTGCAGCCGGAAGGCGACGTCGACCTTGCGATCGTAGGACTCGGCAACGAAGACCTGGCCCGAGATCAGCAGCTCCAGCGACCGCGCTCTTCTGGGGCCTTTGTACTGCTTTTCCACCGTCAATCCGCGAAGCAGGACATGATTGTCACAGATGTACCGATAGGTCTCTGGGAGCCTCAGTATGGAGTCGGGTCCGACGGCGGTGACGTTCGGAAAGGGCAACTCGAGGATCATCGGCGAGGCAAAGTGCACCTCTTGCGGGGGCGGTGGGGTGCCCTGCTTGGCGGTGACTTGCATCTCCGCCCTGGTGGATGCCGCGACCAGAGTTAACACTGCGACGATCTGTGCGATTCTCTGCATCTTCACTCCCTTGAAGTATCGCCGAGTTGACCGTGTCGCCTAAGAATTGGGGGCTTCAGCGCGTTCCCAATCGCAGGCTGTCCCCAAGCTCCTCGGAGTTGGTACTGAGTACAGAGCATTATAGCCTTAGAGCCTATCCCGAGGGGCTCTGCCGACCCGTTGGGTCGGGTGTTGTGGCCTCTCAGAATTTCGTAGCGTCTCGCAGATCTCTCCGGCGTGTCGTAGAGCCTTCCCGCGTCTTCCAGAACTTTGCAGCGCGCCACAGAATCTTCGGGCGGCTCGCAGAATTTTCTGGCGGTTCCCAGAATTTTCCGGCGCTTCGCAGAACTTTCCAGCGGTCGGCAGAATTTTCCCGAGCGCCGCAGAATTTTGCAGCGGCCGGCAGAATCTTACCGTCGCTCGCAGAATTTTCCGGAGAGCCGCAGAGTTTTCCGGCGCGCCGCAGAATTTTCTGCCGGCTCCTGTATTTTTACGGCGGCTCGCAGAATTCTTCCGCGCTTCCTGGAATCTTCCGGCGGGCCGCAGAAGGTTCTGCGTGCCGCCGGAAGATTCCGGAGCGCGTTGGAAAATTCTGGGAGCCGCTGGAAGATTCTGGGGGCCGCCGGAAAGTTCTGTGAGCCGCCCTTAAATTCTGGGAGCCGTCGGAAAATTCTGAGCGGGGCTGGAAAGTTCTGTGAGCCTCTGGAGAATTCTGCCAGGCGCTCCCGGATTCCAGACCCCGTTCCCAGACTCGGCAGATCGTTCGAAAATTCGGTGAAGCGCTTGGAGGCTCTGGGAAGCGTTGCAAAGCTCTGCGGGCCACCTTAAGCTTCGGCGGCCCGCTCTGGTTTTCTAGGACTCGTTCCCTTCTTCGGGCTCCAGAGTAGCTTTTTCGATCCGGGGCTGGTATTCGTCCAGCAGCTTGCCAAAGTTGGGCTCGGCGGTTTTCCACCAGTCAGCGAAGGTCTGGTCTCCGGCCTTGATGGCGTGGAGCCTCTCGATCGTAGTGATTCCGCCCGCTTCGGGGATGTCGGTGTCCACGACCTGGTAGGTGAACTCCAGAGGCTGGTTCTGGTGGTCCACCAGGAAGATCTCCATGCCGCGCTCGAGGAAGAACGAGGCGGTGCTGCCGTCCGGCTGGCGGATCACGGCGTGGAGGTAGTCGCCGGCCTCGAAGCCGATGAACTCGCCCGTGAGGGTCTTGGTTTCCCGGACCGTCTCGGGGGAAGTGAGCTCGGACGGGACGGGAGAGGGCTGCTCTGCCGGTGCCGGGGCTTGTGCAGTGTCTTCCGGCTGGGAATCGTCCGGCGCGGGGGAGGTGCAGCCGGTGAGCAGGGGCAGCAGGATCAATAGGATAGACGTTTTCTTCATGGCATCCCTCGAGGGTGGCTTGGAAACAGGGCACGCAGCGATTTTACACCGAATTCTATGTTGTGAAATAATACGCATAGCACGCACTGTGTAAAACTATGCCTATTAAGATAAAACTTTTGTCAATGCCGTCCAGATATACGACCCTTCTCAATCCGAAGCTGGCCATGCCATTATAGAGAAATACGTCTTCGCCTGCCTCGATCCTCAACAGCAGCCGCCTGAGTTGCTCATATTGGATGGAGAAAAATATTGAAAGGACCACCGAATATAAAAACAAAATTGCCTCGGCAGCAAGAATATATATTGCTACGCGCCTAGACTGGCCCAAAGAGAAAGCTCCGACAAGTAACCCCAGGCAAATAGGAAGAGCGATCGATATTACCGCAGTCCTGCTGGAACTGTAGTGCCGCAGCATATTGCCGGCCTCTGCGTAAATAGCTACCCTCTGCGCTGACCACTCGATTGGTTTAAACGTTTGTCGGGGTGACTGTATTTTCGACATAGCGCACCACATCCTCAAATGTAAACAATTTGCTGACGTCTGCGGGAGTGATTTCTATCGTACCTAAAGTTTCGCCTGAAATTTCGTTGATCAACTTTTCGACATGCAATATGTATGCAACCCATGCCTGGGAGTCTATGTTTCCAATAAATGAGCTTTCGTCAAGTTCTATCAAGTCTGAAATTGAAACGTTCAAGATAAGCAGGGTTGCGACGCATAGGATTTGGAAATATTTCGGATCCAGTCCTGTTGATAATTGGCTGTGCAGGAGCTCAATCTCTCGAAGTTCTTCCTCAGTCATTACTCCTATCGCTTCGAGGATCTTCTTTTTGCTGAACTTGTTTGGATTGAAGAGCTCTAATAACAAACCTAGCAACAAGCTGAGAGCAAGGGCACTTCCAACAAACCAAGCTAGAGTTACCGCAATGTCTCTCATTGTTTGTATACCCAGAACTCAGTCGTTTGTGGAAGAAGGCGGAGCTCCCCTCAAAGGATCACGGATTCCAAACCATCCAGATCCGCGCCGCCACAGAAAGAATCACGAGGGGCATGAACCACACGACTTTCTTCGCCTTGGCGTCGAGCTGCGGGCTTTTGTACATGACCACGGTGGAGTAGAGCAGAGCTCCGATCAGCAGGGCTCCAAGAGTGGTGACGAGCGTTCGGTTGCTGCTTGCGATGACTACGGCATAGGCGATGATCGTCAGCAACCCGGCGAGGGCGGGGTACCAGGCGGCGAGGCCGGCTTGGCGCTGTTCGGGGGTTTTCCAGGAGACGAGCTGCGCGCGGACTTCTTCGTAGCCGTCGAGGCTCGCGGGGATGGCGATGAAGCGGTGGTATCCCGATCCGAAGAGGGTGAGAGCCTTGCCGGGAGCCTCGAAGAGACGCGTGACTTCGCTCCGGGAGATCTCCATGTCCGGCAGGCCGGGCTGGACGCGGCGCAGGCGGTCCTGGGTGAGGAAGAGGCGGTAGCCCTGGTAGCTCGCGAGCTGCCGCTTGTACCCGCGCCAGCCTCCGAAGCAGACGATCGGGATGAGCACGCAGGCCATGATCCAGGTGAAGCTGCTGTCCGTTTCGACTCCTGGCGGATGCACCAGCAGGGCGACGGCGAGGATGGCCAGGAACAGCGGCACCAGGCGGGTCAGCATGGCCCGGCGAAGGTCCGCGAAGAACTTCGCTCCCAGGGAGAAGGATTTCTCGTCGAGGTCCATGAACGCTCCGATGTGGTTTTCTACAGCCCGTCCACGTTGCCCAGGAGCGGAACTGCGCCCCGGAAGGCGAAGGGGATCACGAGGTCGGCCGAGCCGTCGCGCTTCGTGTCGCAGAGGAAGCGGCCGTCGCGGTAGACACAGGGGTCGGCGCGGTGGTCGTCGTCGACGTCTCCCAGGAGGAGGACGTCTCCCTGGGCTCCGAAGTCGATGGAGAGCGAGAAGTCTTCGGAACCGCCGTCGTGCTCCTGGTCGCAGAGGAGGAGGCCGTCTCTCGCCACGCAGGGATCGTCGTCGCCGTCGCCGTCCACGTCGGCCAGGAAGGGGAGGTCTCCGGCGCGGCCGAAGGAGACGATGAGCTCGGGGGTGCCGCCGTTGTGGGCGCTGTCGCAGAGGAACTGGTTGCCACGGTAGACGCAGGCGTCGTCCCGGCCTTCGCCGTCCAGGTCGCCCAGGAGGGGGAGGTCTCCGGCCCGGCCGAAGGCGAGGGTGAGCTCGGGCGTGCCGCCGTCGTGTGCGACGTCGCAGAGGAAGCGGCCGGGCCGGTAGCGGCAGGGATCGTCGTCGCCGTCGCCGTCCAGGTCGCCCAGGAGCGGCGTGTCGCTTTCCGGGCCGCGGAAGGAGATGAGGATCTCTTCCTCGCCGCCATCGTGGGCGGTGTCGCAGGCGAAGCCGCCGCTCTGTAGGAGGCAGGGATCGTCTCCCGGGCGGGCGAAGGTGAGGCGCCGGCCGTGGATCGGCCAGGGGGCCCCTTCCGCGGAAGTGAGAGGGCCGTCCCAGACCACGACGAACCGGTTCTTCGGCCCGGAGGCCGCGTCCGGCCGGATCTGGTTGACGGTGCCGGAGCTGATCGGGAAAACGCGGCCGGACAGGGCTCCGGAGCTTTCGAGCCAGCGGCCGTAGATCGTGAATTTGCCGGGGGAGTAGAAGCAGCAATCCCAGCTCACCAGGACCTGGCCTTCCGCATCCATGGCCGCGGTGATGTTCGAGTCGCTACCGATCATGTCGGTCACCCGGACCGGCCCGGTGCGGGGCTCGCCGGAGAAGGAGAAGAACCGCACCCAGACCGAGGTGCCGGTCTGCCAGGCCACGGCGAAATGGCCCTGGCGATTGCCCGCGAGGACGAGATTGGAGAGGTCCTCGACGGGCTCCGCGACCTGGAAGGCCTCGCCCCGGGGGGCTCCGTCCGCGCTGTAGCGCCGGGCCAGAATCCCGCCGCCATGGCTCCAGGCCACGACGAAGTTGCCGGCCGCGTCCACGGTGACGTCCGGAGCGCTCCCTTGCGCCACCCGGATCGTGCGGCCGACCGGCTGGCCCGCGGAGTTGCGCCGGTTCGCCACGACGGCGGAGGAGTAGGTCCCCACGATCACCGAGCTCCCTTGCGGATCCGAGGCCACGTTGGGATGACGGGCGCCCCGGGGAGCGAAGGGCTGGGAGAGAAGGGGATGGCCGTCGCGGTCGACACGCTGGCCCCGGAGGTAGCCGCCGCCGTACTTGTAGAGGTTCTCCCAGACCACGAGGAAGCCGGAGCGGTCCAGGGCCGCGGAGGTGTCACCGGAGTAGTATCCCGAGGCGTGGCCGACCTCGAACTCTCCGCTCGCAGGTTTTCCGTCCGGGGCGAAGCGCCGCGCCTTGACGCCGTAGTTGCTGCTCACCCAGGAGACGACGAAGCCACCTTCGTCGTCCATGCCGGCGGAGGCCTCGTTGCCGCTCCCGGCGCTGACCCGGAATTCGCTCCCGGGATCGCGCGCCAGGGCCGCCGTTGGCAGGAGGAGCGGGAGGAGGAGAGCCAGGCGGCAGGTCCATGTTTGTTTCATTGGAGAAACCCTCCCTAGAAGCCGTCCAGGTTGCCGAGGAGGGGGACCGTCCCCGGCGGGCCCGCGAACGGGATTTCGATCTCGGCGGCGCCGCCGTCGTGGGCAGTGTCGCAGAGGAACCGGTCGCCGGTGAAGACGCAGAAGTCGTCGTCGCCGTCGTGGTCCACGTCCCCCAAGAGGGGCACGTCGCCGG
This sequence comes from Thermoanaerobaculia bacterium, assembly GCA_035278895.1. Classification (GTDB taxonomy): domain Bacteria; phylum Acidobacteriota; class Thermoanaerobaculia; order Multivoradales; family UBA5704; genus DATARR01. The sequence goes on from DATEIO010000710.1 coordinate 5,558, forward strand.
CCGATCCGAAGGAGACGGAGACCTCGGCCGCGCCGCCGTCGTGCACGGCGTCGCAGGAGAAGCGGCCGGCCCGGTAGAGGCAC
>DATEIO010000711.1:0-2364 GCA_035278895.1 Thermoanaerobaculia bacterium
GGGCCGAGCAGGAGGAGGAGGTCGCCCGCTTCGAGGAGGGTGTCGCCGCCGGGCATGACCTGCTCCTCGCCCGTCCCGCCCTGCCTGCGGATCTCGATGATGCGGGCGCCGATCGTCTGCGGCAGCCGCGCCTCGGCCAGGGTCTGGCCCACGTATTCCGGGGGGACCGGAACGAGACGGAGCGCGAAGTCGGGAGGGATCTCCACGTACTTCCGGCTCGGCTGGGAATCCTGCGAAGAGACGAAGGTCGCGAGGAGGGCCGGCCGGCCCAGCACCTCCTGGGCGTAGACGGCGAGGAGATCGCGCTTGGCGAGGACGCCCAGGAACCGGTCGCCGTCCTCGACCACGGGCAGCCGCTCGAACTCGCTGATCGCGAAGAGCTCGGTCGCCCGGTGGAGGCGCTCGTCCTTGTCCACGGCGCGGTCCACCGGCACCATCAAGTCGTGCGCCACGACGGCGGTCAGCATCTCCGGGCTCTCGAGCACGTGCTTGATGTCGTGGAGCGACACCGCCCCCAGGAGCCGGCCGTCCGTCCCCACCACGAAGAGGCGCTGGCGGCGGGTGGCGAAGAACTTGTCGACCACGGTCTGATAGTTGTCCCCGGGGCGGAGGATCTGCGGGTCGGGGCGGGCCAGGTCCTCGGCTTTGAGCCCCGCGAGCACCGCCTCCTCCATGCGCCAGGGGAGGTCGATCCCCCGCTGCTTGAGCGGCTCGGTGTACATCGACAGGGGGCGGATCCGGCGCGCCACCACGGTCGACAGGATCGAGGCGAGCATGGTGGGAAGGATCAGGTCGTAATTGCCCGTGAACTCGAAGAGGATGAGGATGGCGCTGATCGGCGCGTGGCTCGTCCCCGCCATGATGGCGGCCATCCCCACCGCGGCATAGGCGCCGTAGGGGGAGGCGACGGAGGGCCATAGAGAGTGGACCCAGTAGCCATAGGCGCCCCCCACGAGCGCCCCGAAGAGGAGCGACGGCGTGAACAGCCCGCCCGAGCCGCCGCTCCCCTTGGTCAAGGCGGTCGCCACCAGCTTGACCGCGGCGATGCCCAGAAGGAGCAGGATGGTGTAGCGGTCCGACAGCTCCAGGCGGGTCGGGAGCTTGATCTGACCCGAGAGCACCAGGTTGATCGTGCCGTAGCCCCGCCCCAGGGCATAGGGCACATAGACGCCGATCAGGCCCAGGAGCGCCATGCCCAAGAGCGGATGGAACGGGCGCGGGAGGAAGCGCAGGCGCGAGAACGCCTTGCCCCCCAGGCTCACGCCGCTCACGAAGAGGACGGAGGCGAGCCCGCCCACGATCCCGAGCCCCGCGTAGGGGAGCATCTCCCACCCGCTCAGGAGCGTGTACTCGGGGGCCGCGTAGAGGCGGACGTTGCCCACGAGCGAGCGCGCGATCAGGGTGGCGATGACCGAGGAGGCGACGATCGGGCCGAAGATCTCCAGGGCGAAGTTGCCGAGGATGACCTCCATCGCGAACAGCGTGCCCCCGATCGGGATGTTGTAGGTGGCGGACAAGCCCGCCGCGGCGCCGCAGCCCACGAGGATCTTCAGGCGGTGAGAGGGCATCGAGAACCGCTGCCCGATCCACGAGGAGATCATGGCGCCCAGCCGGATCATGGGGCCCTCGCGGCCGAGAGAGCCGCCGGCGCCCACGGTGGCGACCGCCGCCGCCGCGTTGACCAGAACCGGGCGCGGAGCGATCTTGCCCCCCGACAGCGCCACGGCCTCGATCAGCATGGCCATGCCCTCGCCTCCCACCGACTCGCCGCGCACCCGCTTCCTGCGGTTGAGCCAGAGGAGGAGCCCGACGACCGCCCCGCCCGTGGCCGGAGCCGCGACCACGACCCAGTCGGGCACCTTGCGGGCGATCTCCAGAAGATCGCCGTGCTCTCCCCAGAGGACCGTCTGCACGGCGCCGATCAGGAGCTCGGTGACGAAACCGAGCAGGCCGCTGATGACTCCGACGATGCCGATCGCGAGATAGAACAGGCGGTCCTCGCGGCTGGCGAGGCCGAACCGGCGGGCGAGGGTGAAGTCCAGGGAACGGGCCCAGTCCCGGATTTTCTGAACCCAGGCCGCGGCGCGCTTCCTCATGGAAGGAATGTATCAGACGGGGGCGGGGCTACCGATTTGAAATCAGCTCTTCAGGTCGGGATCGTAACGACACGTGCACACAGCGCACCCTACCCGTCCGGGTAGTTTCCGGGACCACCCACCCGGGCAACGAAAACCCTCCTCAGAACCGGCGCCCCTGGCAGGCCCGGCCGCTACAGTGGCGCCATGAGCTGCCACCGAACCCTCACCGCCGGCCTCGTCCTCCTTGCTCTGGTGGTGAGCCTGCCGGGGTGGCTCTGCGCCGGCT
>DATEIO010000712.1:0-7709 GCA_035278895.1 Thermoanaerobaculia bacterium
GCGAGGATGAATGTCAGCACGGCGACTGGCAGCATGGTCCGTTTCATGGTTTGGGAGCCCTCCTGCTTGGCAAGGTGCCGCTCACTTCGGAAAGGGCGACGTACGGAGCAAACCTCGGACTCAAGCCGCGAGTTTGAACCTCGCCTCAAGCTCACGGCAGAGCTTGTCAAATGAAGGAGACTTTGCCCTGCATAAGGCGAGGTCCATGGCGTTCGTCAGACTCGGTTGGTCAACTGTCTCGCCGTATTTGCCACTGCGAAACCGTCGCTTGATCCAGCCTTTGCCCAGACGGGCAGCTTCCGGGTCCAAGCCTGCCTCGGACCCCGAGAGGTTCAGGTGCTCCGAAAGAGACGGGGCGGCAGCCACGAACCATGTTTCATATTCCACGTTGGCGATCACGCAAGACAGGTCGACATCGCCGCGGTAGTGGCGCCCTATCTCCAGTACATGGGGGCCAAGGCTGCAAGGAAGATCCGAATCTGCATCAAGGAGGACCAGGATCATCTCGGGCTCGCCTGTCCTTGTTTTCTGCAGTTTCAGGAGCGCCAGATCGATGGCCGTTCCCAGCTCCTGAGCTTGGACGAGTTTGTGCCTCTTACCGCGAATTGGCTGCAGCACATCCAGGTACTCTCCACCCAAAAGCTCGTACCAGATCCGCTCGAGAAGTATGCGAATCGAATTTTCGTCTCCCTGCCCCTCGACGATTGGAGCAATGCGGAGCCGGCTCAAGCTTCATCCTCGTCCAAGATAGAGTCTGCTTGCGCTTGCTCTCGCAGGTACTTTCTGTCGAGCTCCAGTTGATTGAGTCGAAGCAATTCTCCCGGCGTGTAAAGGTGTCTTCGGATCGCCTCTCGGCTGGCCTCGTCGATTGGGGCGATCAGCGTCTTACCCTTCTCCGAGACAACGGCCAGAAGACGATCTGTGCCCAGATCCACCTGATCGAGCAAGTCGGGACTGTGACTCGTTGCAACGATCTGCGTGTGCGACGAAGCTTCCCGCAAAGCGTCCATCAGAGCTCCGGCGGCGGCAGGATGGAGAGCAGTCTCAGGCTCTTCGATTCCAACCAGACTCACGGGTGAATCGCGGTCCGTCCGTTGGTTTGCTGCGACCAATGCACCAAGAGTGCGCAGGGTGCCATCTGACATGCTCCATGCGAAAAACTCTAAAGGATGAGACGAGTCCTCACCCTGCTGCCTGAAGAGCACGGTCTCTAGCGGACCGAGAGAAACCTTCCCGAAATCGATGATTCCTGGAACGATTGCTGACAGGTACTGAGTAATACGCTTTGCGGCCTCGGGCTTCAGCCTGGCGACAATGCTCGCCAAATTGCTTCCATCTTCTTGTAGGAGATCTCCTGTATTGGGTGGCTGAGGCGACCTCATAGAAACCGGATTCAGGTCGTAGAAGCTCATTGACGAGAGCGCCTCATAGCAGGGGCGGAACTCCGGAAAACCGGAGGCATTGACGAGGTAGAGCCTATCCTCAAAAGCAGGAGGCAATTTGCCCACGGAGGACTTGGCAACCTTTCCCGAATTTACGGAGTAGTAGGCTGTCGGTGAGCCCGTAGGCGAATGCACGCTCAGTACCTCGCTTCGCACACGGAACGCACCACCTTCAGGATCAGTCGAAATCCCAAATCCATACTTGGCAACCTGCTCGTTGGGAAGCACCACCTCGACTTCAATGGAGAACCTGAAATCCCCAACCCAACGAGCGGCTCTCAAGCGCCTCTTGATCTCTTGGAATCCCCCTCTCGATCGGATCGCGTGATCCAGGGAGGTCCTGAGGCTTTCTGAGAGGAAGCGCAGAGCATCCAGAAAGTTGCTCTTGCCTGAACCGTTCTTGCCGACCAGGACCGTCAAAGCACTTAACGAGACATCGGCTCTTTCAATGCTCTTGTAGTTCCGAAGGCTGACCCTTCTCAGGAAGGGCGCATTCTCCAAGGCACTCTGCGCCTCTCCAGAAGGTTTGAGGGAATCCATGAGGAGAGTATAGGAGGTTCTGCTACTCCCGCGTCATCGCCGCGCACCCGTTCTTCTTGAGGTCGATCTTCCAAAGCCCCTCATAGCCCTCGATCAGCATCTTCCCGGGCTCGCCCGTGATCCCGAGCTTCGCGTAGCAGTCGGGGGTCGCACCCAGCTTCAAAAGAAGCTCCGGAATCGTGTTCGAGTGCCCCACGATCAGCACGGCCTTGTCCGTGGCGTGCTTCTCCCGGAGCTTGGCAAAAAAGGCGGCCATCTGGTCCGGCTTGGTCGTGGCGTCGTCTCCGAGGAGGGGAACGCCCGTGGCTTTGGCGAGGGGGAGGCCGGTGGCCAGGGAGCGGGTGGTGTTGCTGGAGTAGATGGCAACGATCCCGGCGTCCTTCAGGCGGGTGGCGAGCGATTCGGCGCGGGCGGTGCCGGCCGGGGAGAGGGGTTGGAAGGCGTCGAGCTCGCGGGCGGTGGGCCAGCCTTCCAGCTTTTCGGCATGGCGGACGAGATAGAGGGTGTCCAGCGCGGCGGCCGGAGACACGAAAAGGGCGAGCAGGAGGAGCAGGAGGGAAAGGGGGTGGACCCTCCTGCGCTCCTCCGGCCCGCCATCAGGCGTGCGGCGCCGGCGCTTTCCGACCCGCATCAGTCCATCTGCTTTCTCAGCACGGTCGGAATGTCGTAGTCGTCGACGTTCGACCAGTTCGGGCCGAAACCGTTCGGATCGTCGCCCCGCACGTGGGCGATGGCCTTGCGGTAGAACGGCACATCGACCGGCGCCTTCTCCGGCTCTTCGCGCTCGATGGGCAGCGAGGCGAGGCTCGGCGCGGCGACCGGGCGGCTGACGGAGACGGGAGCGGAGACCGGCATCCGCGCGGGGCGATCGTCCAGGCTGCGGTCGAAGCCGGTCGCGATCACGGTGACCTTCATCGCCTCTTCGAGCTGCGGATCGATCACCATGCCCGAGATGATGTTGGCGTCGGGATCGACGGAGTCGGCGATGATGCGCGCGGCCTCGGCGACCTCGTGAAGCGTGAGATCGTGACCGCCCGAGATGTTGATCAGCACACCCTTGGCGCCCTGGATCGAGGTCTCTTCGAGGAGCGGCGAGGAGATGGCCCGCTGGGCGGCTTCCAAGGCGCGGTGATCGCCCTTGGCCACGCCGGTACCCATGAGCGCCATGCCCATGCCGGTCATGATCGTGCGCACGTCGGCGAAGTCGACGTTGACCTCGCCCGGGATGGTGATCAGGTCGCTGATGCCCTGGACCGCCTGGCGCAGGACGTCGTCGGCGATGCGGAAGGCCTCGGACAGCGGCGTGCCGCGCTCGACGAAGTTGAGCAGGCGCTCGTTGGGGATGGTGATCAGCGTGTCGACGGCGTTGCGCAGCTCTTCGACGCCGCGCTCGGCGAGCTGCATGCGCCGCCGGCCCTCGAAGCCGAAGGGCTTGGTGACCACGGCCACGGTGAGCGCGCCGATCTCGGCCGCGAGCGAGGCGATGATCGGCACGGCGCCCGTGCCGGTGCCGCCGCCCAGACCCGCGGTCAGGAAGACCATGTCGGCCCCTTCGAGGGTCTCCAGGATGTGCTCGGTGTCTTCGAGGGCGGCCTTCCGCCCCATTTCGGGATCGGCTCCGGCGCCCAGGCCCTTGGTGAGCTGCTTGCCGATCTGCAGCTTGATCGGCGCGCGGCACTTGGCCAGAGCCTGGAGGTCGGTGTTGGCCGCGATGAACTCGATGCCGCGGAGCTGGGCGTCGATCATGCGGTTGACCGCATTGCCGCCACCGCCGCCGCAGCCGATGACCTTGATCCGGGCGGGAATGGAATCCGCCTCGTGGAGCCGGACGGGCTTGTCCGTGGCGTCCTGGTCGTCGAAAAGAATCATGGTTCTACCCCCTTTTCTCGGTTGAAGCGGTCTCATCTTAGAGCAGATCGGAGAACATTCCGCGCAGGCTGCCCACCATCCCGCGCACGCTGAATCCCGCCTTCTTCTGCACCTTGCCCTGGCTCTCTTCGGCCGTGCGGGCATAGAGCAGCAATCCGGACGCCGTGGACCACGACGGGCTGCTGATGACGTCCACCAGGCCGCCCAGTCCCTGCGGAAGCCCGTAGCGGACGCCCGCGTCGAAGATCTGCTCGGACATTTCGAGAAGCCCGTCGAGCTGCGCGCCGCCGCCAGTCAAGACGACGCCGCCACGCAGACCCTCGTCGGACGCGTGCTTGAGAAGGTCTTCCCGCACCATGCTGAAGAGCTCCTCGGCCCGCGGCTGCAGGATCTCGCACAGCTCTTTCTTGGGGACCACGCGGGACGAGCCGCCGGCCACGGTGGGCACCGCGATCCCCTCTTCGTCGGTGACCATGCTCGGCAGGCAGCACCCCTGCTTCATCTTGATCCGCTCGGCCTCGGCGAACGGCGTGCGCAGCACCATCGCGAGGTCGTTCGTGAAGTGCCCGGCGCCGATCGGCGCCACGGCGCTGTACTGGATCTCGCCCTCGGCGAAGAGGGCATACTCGGTGGTGCCGGCGCCGATGTCGACCAGGAGCACGCCCAGCTCGCGCTCGTCGTGCGTGAGCACGGCCTCGGCGGTCGCGAGCGGCTCGAAGACCATCTGTGCGACCTCGATGCCGGCGCGGTTGACGCAGGTCAGGAGCGTGCGCGAGCGGGTGATGTTTCCGGTCACGAGATGGACCATCACCTCCAGACGCGTGCCGAGCATGCCGAGCGGATCGTCGATCCCCCCCTGCTCGTCCACGATGAACTCCTGGGGGATCGCGTGGAGGATCTCGCGGTCCGACGGCAACGCGGCGGACTGCGCGGCTTCGAGCACGCGCTGGATGTCCTGACGCGTGACCTCGCGGTCCTTGCGGGACACGGAGACCATGCCGCGCGAGTTGACGCTCCGGATGTCAGCCCCGGCGACGCCGACGTAGGCGCGGGAGATCTCGACCCCGGCCATGACCTCGGCTTCCTCGGAAGCCGCCTTCAGGGCGTCGACCGTGGCCTCGACGTTGACGATGTTGCCCCGCCGCGTGCCGCGGTTGGGCGCCAGGCCTTTGCCCACCACCTCGATGCCACCCTTGTCGTCGCGCTGGCCGATGAGCACTCCGACCTTGGAGGACCCGATGTCGATACCGACGAAGTAAGGTTCTGGTTTGGCCATAGCTGACCCCTCTCGGAAAAATTTCCCTCAAGCTCCGGTCCCGCCCGCAGGCGGCGGGGAGGGGAGCGCTGGTTGCACGACAATCCGGCGCGAAAAGCGCAGGTCTACGGCTTCGATCTTCGGATAGCGGCTCACGAGCTCCGGCAGGATCTCCTGGAACCGCCGCGCCTTGGGTCCCACCTGACCTTTGGTGACGAGCAGCGGAAAGGGGAGGGCCTCCGTGTGAAGACGGAAGTCCTCCTCGCCCAGCACCTCGATCCACGACAGGTGCGCCGCCCAATCCGGCTGCACCCGTCCCAGGTCTCCCGCCACTTCGAGAGCCGCGGCCACGCCTTCCGGATGGGGGGCGTGGACGAAGCTCACCACGAGGAGCCCGGCGCGGCGGGCGGCCGCCTCCTCGTCTGCCGTCTTGACCGGGGCGATCGGCTCGCCGCGCTGGTCGGCGTAGGCAAGCTTGTCCTCCGAGCGGAGGAGAGCCACGGGCCGGCGCTCTTCCACCTCGACGCGCAACCGGTCCGGCAGCTCTTTTTCGATCTCGACCGACGCGATCCACGGATTTTTCCGCAGCCGCTCGGCCACGTCCGCGAGCGAGAGGAGCACGAGGTTGTTCCCCTCGAGCGGGGCCAGCGCCCGCAGCACCCACGCGCTCGCTACGCGCTCGGAGCCGCCCTTGACGACCACCTCCCGGAGCTGGAAACGGGAGGCGGTGAGCACCCACGCCGCGAGCGCCACCGGCACGGTGACGAGCACGACGGCGGTCACCATGGGCCGGAAGAGCGCGAGGAGCGGGTTCGGCCGGCGCCTGCGCGGCGGCGGCGCGCCCCGGCGCTTGAAGTCGAGGATCCGGCCGCCGCCCGCGGGCGTGGGAATCACGGTCGTGCGCACCACGGTCGTCACGACGCCGCCTCCTCGGCCACGAGCTCCTGCCCAAGACGGTTCACGTCGCCCGCGCCCAGCGTGATGATCACGTCCCCATCCTTCACCTGATCGCGAAACAGGCCCGGCGCGTCTTTCCAGGCCGGGCAGTAGTGGACGTCCCGGTGGCCGCTGCGCAGCGCTGCGTCCACCACCATCTCGCCGGTGACGCCGGGGATCGGCTTTTCCCGCGAGGGATAGATGTCGGTCACGATCGCGAGATCGGCGCCCAGGAGCGCGCTTCCGAAGCCCTCGGCCTGGTCCTGCGTGCGCGAGAAGAGATGCGGCTGGAAGACCGCAAGCACCCGGCCGCCGGGGAAGGTCTGGCGCGCAGCCTGGAGCGTGGCCGCGACCTCCGTGGGGTGGTGCGCGTAGTCGTCCACCACGGCGGCGCCGCGGAAGGTGCCGATGCGCTCGAAGCGGCGGTGCACTCCCTGGAAGCCGGCGATCCCGCGGGCGATGGTGTCGAAGCTCACGCCCAGCGAAAGGCCCACGCCCACGGCGGCGAGCGCGTTTCGCACGTTGTGCCGGCCGGGCATGGGCAGCTCGATCTGCCCGAGGTCGATGCGGCCGAGGAGCCTTCCCTCGCGCAAGCGGACACGGAACCGGCTGCCGCCGGGGTGGGCCTCGACGTCCACGGCCGAGAGGTCGGCCTGGGGCGAGAAGCCGTAGGTGATGATCCGGCGGTCCGCCACCCGGGGGAGGATGTGCTGGATGTTCGGATCGTCGAGGCAGAGGATCAGCCGGCCGAAGAACGGCACGCGGTTGGCGAACTCGACGAACGCCTCCCCGATCGCCTCGAAGGTGCCGTAGGTGTCCAGGTGGTCGCGGTCGATCGTGGTGATCACGGCGACGACCGGCGTCAGGCGCAGGAAGCTGCGGTCGAACTCGTCGGCCTCGGCCACCAGGTACTCGCTCTTGCCCAGGCGCGCGCCGGTGCCCAGGAGGCGCAGGCGGCCGCCCACGATCACGGTGGGATCGATGCCGGCCTCGGTGAGCACGGTGCCCACGAGCGAGGTCGTGGTGGTCTTGCCGTGGGTGCCGGCGATGGCGATGCCGTAGCGCAGGCGCATCAGCTCGCCCAGCATCTCGGCGCGGCGCACCACGGTGATGCCCTGGCGGCGCGCCTCCTTGACCTCCGGGTTCGCCTCGGCCACGGCCGAAGAGATCACCAGGAGGTCGACCCCGTCCAGGTGCTCCGGCGAGTGCCCGAGAATGACGCGGACGCCCATGGCTTCCAGCCGCTCGGTCACCTCGGAGGTGGCGAGGTCGCAGCCGCTCACCGTGAGGTCCGGCACGAACTCGCGGAGGATCTCGGCGATGCCGCTCATGCCGGCGCCGCCGACGCCGACGAAGTGGATGTGCTTGAGCGCGACGAACTGGTTGAACATCAGCCGCGCCCTCCCAGCTCTTCCAACCGGTCCGCGATCTCCTGGACCGCCCGGGGCTTCGCGAGCGAGCGTGCCGCCGTGGCCATCTGAGAGAGGCGCGCGCCGTCCGCGAGCAGCTCCCCGACGAGCTCGGCGAGCCGCTCGGCCGAGAAGTCGGACGACGGCAGCACCCGGGCGCCGCCGGTCTCTTCGAGCATCCGCGCGTTGTCCAGCTGGTGTCCCTGGGCGATCGAGAGCGGCACGAGGACCGAGGGCCGGCCCGCGGCGCAGATCTCG
>DATEIO010000713.1:0-3584 GCA_035278895.1 Thermoanaerobaculia bacterium
GCGGTCGAGGGACAGGCGCCGCCGATGCGGATCTCCGCCCGGGAGGGGGAGGTTGGCATCGACCTCGTGCTGCAGCCGGGAAAGCCTCCGGTGCTCCAGGGAGACCGAGGGCTCTCCCAGAAGAGCGCGGAGCGGGGGAACGCCTCGTATTACTACTCGCTGACCCGCATGCCCGCGGCCGGCACCGTGCGCGTTCCGGGCGGCAGCTTTCCGGTCTCCGGCCTCGTCTGGATGGACCGGGAGTGGAGCACCAGCTCTCTCGGCAAAAACCAGGTGGGCTGGGACTGGTTCGCCCTCCAATTCTCGGACGGCCGCGAGGTCATGCTCTACCGCCTGCGCAGGAAGGACGGCAGCGCCGACCCGACGAGCAGTGGCACCGTTATCGGCCCTGGGGGCGAATCCCGCCCCCTTTCCCTCACCGATTTCACGCTCGAGCCCATCGACCGCTGGAAGAGCCCGCGGAGCGGCGCCTCGTATCCGTCCCGCTGGCGGCTGCGCATTCCGTCCGAGGGGTTGGACGTGGAGGTCCGCCCTCTCCTGCCCGACCAGGAGCTCGACGTCTCCTTCCGCTACTGGGAGGGCGCGGTGGAGCTCTCGGGCACCCGTTCCGGCGAGCCGGTCGCGGGGCGCGGGTACGTGGAGCTGACCGGCTACTCAGGGTAAGAACGCCTCGCCGCGAGCGTAGGAGGGGTGTGCGCGCGAACCCTTCACGCACGCACGCAGCACACCGGCCGGTGCCCGCCGCGGGGGAAGGAGAGAGCCTCCTCATCCTCTTCCCGGCGGGTGCCGGCCCGTTTCGCTCCGAGGCGCGCCGTGAGAAGATCCGCCCGAGATCTTTTTGAAGGAGATTCCCGATGAAGAAATCCCTTGCCTTCCTGCCTCTCGGCCTGGCCCTCCTCGCCGGCTCCGCCCTGGCGAACGAGACGCCGCAGGCGAAACCGAAACCGGTGCCGCGCTACACGATCGAGCAGCTCCTGGGCACCACCCTCTACGACGACGCCTCCTTCTCGCCCGACGGGAGGAAGATCCTCGTTGCCAGCAACCAGACCGGCGTGATCAATGCCTTCGCCATCCCTGTCAACGGAGGCAAGCCTGTGCAGCTCACCGACTCCAAGGTGAGCGCCGTCAACACCCACGGCTATTTTCCCAACGACGAGCGCTTCCTCTATTCGAGCGACCAGGGGGGCAACGAGCAGACCCACCTCTACGTCAAGTCGCCGGACGGCAGCGTCCGCGACCTGACCCCGGGGGACAAGCTCAAGGCCAACTTCATCGGCTGGTCGGGCGACGGCAAATCCTTCTTCTTCTCGACCAACGAGCGCGATCCGAGCTTCAACGACGTCTTCGAGATGACGGTCGACGGGTATGAAAAGAAGCTCCTCTACACCAACGAGGGAGGCTTCCAGCCGGTCGAGGTCTCGCCGGACCGGCGCTATATCGCGATGACGAAATCCCAGACCACGGCCGACAGGGACGTCTACCTCCACGACCGGACGACGGGGAAGACGACGCTCCTGACCCCTGACGAGGGTTCCGAGACCGAGGTGTCCAACGACGCCGAGGACTTCAGCCCGGACGGCAAGAGCCTCTATTACACGACCGACAAGGGCTCGGAGTTCGCCTACCTGATGCGCTACGACCTGGCCTCGGGGGAGCGCACGGAGGTGATGCGCCCGAATTGGGACGTGGCCGCGGCGGGATTCTCCCGGAACGGCCGCTTCTTCCAGGTGGGAATCAACAACGACGCGCGCACCGAGATCAGGGTCTTCGAGACCGCTGGCATGAAGCCCGTCCGCCTGCCGCCCATGGCGGGCCGGGACGTGACCGACGTGACCTTCTCGAACGACGGTAAGCTCGTGGCCTTCTACGCCGAGTCGGCCACGCCCGCGAACCTCTACGTCTACGAGCGCGAAACCGGCAAGGTCCGGCAGCTCACCCAGTCGCTCAATCCGGCGATCGATCCGGCGCACCTCGTGGAGCCCCAGGTCGTGCGTTTCAAGTCCTACGACGGTGTCGAGGTGCCCGGCCTCCTCTACAAGCCCCATGAAGCCTCCCCGGGCAACAAGGTGCCGGCTCTCGTCTGGGTCCACGGCGGCCCCGGCGGCCAGTCCCGGGTCGGCTACAGCGGGCTCCTCCAATACCTCACGAACCATGGCTACGCGGTCTACGCCATCAACAACCGGGGGAGCAGCGGCTACGGCAAGACCTTCTTCCGGATGGATGACAGGAAGCACGGCGACGCGGACCTGGGCGACTGCATCGCGAGCAAGAAGATGCTGGCCGGCACCGGCTGGGTGGATCCGGGCCGGATCGGCATCATCGGCGGCAGCTACGGCGGCTTCATGGTGCTCGCCGCTCTCACCTTCCGGCCCCAGGAATTCGCCGTGGGCGTGGATCTCTACGGCGTCTCCAACTGGAAGCGCACCATGGAGAGCGTCCCGGCCTGGTGGGGCCCGATCCGCGAGGCGCTCTACAAGGAGATGGGCCACCCCGAAAAGGACGCCGAGTACTTCCAGCGGATCTCTCCCCTCTTCCACGCTGAGAAGATCGAGCGGCCACTCCTCGTGCTCCAGGGGGCGAACGATCCCCGGGTGTTGAAGCGCGAGTCGGACGAGATCGTCGAAGCGGTCAAGAAGAAGGGCGTGCCCGTCGAATATGTCGTCTTCGAAAACGAAGGGCACGGTTTCCAGAGGAAGGAGAGCCAGGCCAAGGCTTACGAGGCCACCCTGGCGTTCCTGGACAAATACCTCAAAGGGAAGGCGGCGGAGTCGGCGGGCCGCTGACCCCCGGCTGGCTCGGCGCCACGGAGAGACCCGGCTCGAAGAGCTCCCGCGGGATAGACCGCAGGAGCTCTTCGGTGCAGAACTCCACCATCCCGGCCTCCAGATCCCGCGAGTAGGAGACCTGGGTCTCTTCCTCGAAGGGCGCCGCGAAGAGGGGGTCTTCCGGGTAGAGGCGCACCATCGTCCTGAAGAAGTCCTGAGGCAGGCGGAAGGGGCCGAGGCTCACGGAGTGGAGGCTCTCCGGGTGGAGGGCCGAGAAGACCTGCCGGAAGAGGCGGCGGTACTGGTCCCGATAGTCTTCGTTGTAGATCAGCGGATCGAAACGCAGCCCGAGCTTCCAGCCGCGCTCCTGCAGACGCTCCATCGCGCGCAACCGCCGGTCGATCGAGGGGGTCTGGTGCTCGTACGACGCCTGCACCTCCTCGGGCGTCAGGCTCCAGGCCACGACCACGTTGGGCACCGCGTCCATCTCCAGGAGCGACTTGATCTGCGTGCTTTTCGTCCGCAGCTCGAGAGAGGCCTGAGGAAAACGGGCGAAGAAGGGGACGAAGCTCGCCGCGAAGCGCGTCACCGGCTCGAGCGCCAGGGTGTCGCAGTCGTAGCCCGAGAAAAACCAGAGCGGAGAACCCGCGGCGCCGCGAATCGCCTCTTCGATCTCCCACTGGAAATCCTCGTAGTTGACGAAGATCACGTAGTGGGCGGACCGGTACATCCCCTGGAGGAAGCAGTACCGGCAGTCGTAGATGCAGTTCAGCATGTGGGAAAAGCAGAAGCTATTCGCCCCGGCGATCCCGAAGCCCT
>DATEIO010000714.1:0-5925 GCA_035278895.1 Thermoanaerobaculia bacterium
ATCGAGGTCTGGACCTTCTCGAGCCCCACGGCCTCGTCGCCCACGGGCCGCTATGCGATGACCAAGACCGACACCACCAACCACATCTGGACCGTCACGGTCTCCGGAGCCGGCGCCGGGACCCTCTACGGCCTGCGCGCCTGGGGCCCCAACTGGCCCTACAACGCGAGCTGGACGGCCGGCAGCAACATCGGCTTCGTCTCCCACGCGGATTCGAACGGCAACCGCTTCAATCCCAACAAGCTGCTGACCGACCCCTACGCCAAGGCGGTGACCGGCGAGCCCGCGCGGGTCTCCGGCCACTACTCGACCTCCATCCTCGGCGGCACCAACACCTACGCCTTCGTGGACAGCGCCGGGGACATGCCCAAGTCGATCGTCATCAACGACAGCAGCTTCTCGTGGACCGGCGAGACCCGCCCGGCGACCGACATCAAGGATTCGATCGTCTACGAGGTCCACCTGCGCGGCTTCACCAAGGGGGATACGAGCCTCTCCTCCACCCTGCGCGGCACCTATGACGGCTTCAAGGCCAAGGCCGCCTACTTCAAGGACCTCGGAGTCACCGCCGTCGAGCTCCTGCCCATCCACGAATACCCGCAGTGGGACGACCCCGTGGGCGGCGCCACCGCCGACCGGGTGAACTACTGGGGCTACATGACCACCCAGTTCTTCGCTCCCAACCGCGAGTACGTCTGCACCGACACCGCCTCCTGCTCCGCCGTGGCCGGCGAGCAGGTCAATGAATTCAAGGAGATGGTCAAGGCCCTGCACGCCGAGGGGATCGAGGTGTGGCTGGACGTCGTCTTCAACCACACCTTCGAGGGCGGCGCCTGCGCCGGCAACCCCGTGCGCTACATCAATCTCAGGGGCTTGGACAACGCCACCTACTACACGCTCGCCGACGACAAGACCTGCTACTGGGAGTCGACCGGCACCGGCAACAACCTGAACGCGAGCCGGCCGGCCGTGCGCAAGCTCATCCTCGACAGCCTGGCCTACTGGACCGACAAGATGCACGTCGACGGCTTCCGCTTCGACCTCGCCTACGAGCTCGGCCGCGAGGGGAGCGACGGCCGCGTGTTCAACTCCAACGCCCAGACCCTTCTGGACATCGCACAGCTCGCCCAGGACAAGGACGTCGAGGTGATCGCCGAGGCCTGGGACACCGGCGGCTACGGCGTGGGCCAGTTCCCCGCCGGCTGGTCCGAGTGGAACGGCTTCTACCGGGACAACCTCCGCAAGTACACCAAGGGGGACAACAGCCAGGTGGGCAACTTCGGCGCCTCCGTGACCGGCACCTGGACCGGCTTCGCCACCCCGCCCGAGAGCGTCAACTTCATCACCGCCCACGACGGCTTTACGCTGAACGACCTCGTCTCCTACAACTCCAAGCAGAACGGCACCGGCGCCTGCAATCCCACGGGAGCCGACCCTAGCTCGGGGAGCGATACGAACGATTCCTGGGACAGCGGCGGTGACGAGAACCTGCGGCGCCGGCAGGTGCGGAACTTCGCGGCGAGCCTGCTCCTCCACCACGGCGCGCCCATGATCCTTGCAGGCGACGAGTTCCGCCAGACCCAGAGCGGCAACAACAACGCCTACATGGCCGACAACTCCTGCGGCTGGCTCGATTGGACCCGGAAGACCACCTACCAGAAGAACTGGGACTTCGTCCGCAAGCTCATCGCCATCCGCAAGGCCCACCCGGGCCTGCGCCGCTCCGTGGCCATCGGCGGCTCCGACCACGACAGCGACGGCTATGCGGACTTAAAATGGCACGGCACCGCGCCGGACACCCCGGACTGGTCCTCGACCTCTCACGCCCTCGCTTGGCTGATCGACGGCTCCTCCGCCGAGACCGGCAGCTCCCCCAACGCCCCGGACCTCTACGTGGCCTCGAACTCCTACTGGGGCGATCTGACCTTCACCATCCCCACCGCCCCCAACAGCAAGTGCTGGTGGCTCGTGGCCGACACCGCCGACTGGGCCCACGAGGCAGGCAACATCTGGTACGACCCCACGATCACCAACTGGGACCTCCAGCCGATGGTCAAGATGAACGGCTCCGGCACCACCTACGGCGTCCAGGCCCGCTCCACGCTCCTCCTGGCCGCCCGCCCCTGCACCGCGACCGAGCTCGTCCGCGTGACCTTCACCGTCAACGGCTACGTCACCTCTCCCGGGCAGGACATCTACGTCTCCGGCAACGTCCCCGAGCTCGGCAACTGGGATCTCAGTAAGGCCGTCAAGCTCCGCTGGATCGACAGCGACACCTGGAGCGGCCCGGCCTTCTTCCTCGCGAGCAAGGGCACGACCGTCCAGTACAAGTTCGTGGTCCAGCAATCCGGCGTGAGCCCCGTCTGGGAGACCGGCAGCAACCGCACCTACGGCGTGCCCTCGACCGGCCCCGGCAGCGTCAACCGGAACTGGAACGGGTTCTGATAGCCGCCTGACAGGACCAAAGGGACCTAAAGGACAGCAAGGACGCGTCTTCGTCTTTGCTGTCCGTGCCCGTCCCTGTTCGTCCGTGCCCGTCCGTGTTCTTCCTCCCCCCTTGACGCCCCGCCCCCCGCCTGCTACTTTCATAGCATCATGCTACTTTTCCAGCACAACCCCGACAAAGCCCAGCTCAACCTCTCTCGCCGGGAGCGGCAGATCATGGAGGCGATCTACCGCCTGGAGAGCGCCACGGTGACCGAGGTGATGGCCGAGATGCCCGATCCGCCGAGCTATTCGGCCGTGCGGGCCATGCTCGGCAAGCTCGAAGCCAAGGGGTATCTCGAGCACCGGCAGGACGGCCCGCGGTATCTCTATCTCGCCACCGTCCCCCGCCAGGAGGCGCGCGAGTCCGCGCTCGACCGGCTGGTGCGCACGTTCTTCGACGGCTCCCCCGGCAAGGCCGTGGCGGCGCTCCTCGGCCGGTCGGCCGGGGAGATGACCGACGAGGAGCTCGACCGCCTCTCCGCTCTGATCGACGAAGCCAAGAAAGGGGAAAGGGAATGATCGACCTCTGGTTTGCCGCGCTTCTGGACGCCTCGGCCAAGGGGCTCGCCCTCTGCCTCGCCGCCCTGGCCGTCGCCGCGACGCTCCGCCGGGCCTCTGCCGCCACCCGGCACCTCGTCTGGCGGATCGCGTTCGTCGGCCTCCTCGCCCTGCCGGTGGTCGCGGCGCTGACCCCGGCCTGGCGCGTGCCGCTCCCGGTGCCGGAGGAGATGACCGCCCCGCTCCCGGCGGTCGAGCGTGTTTCCGAGGCTCCCCGGCCGCCCGCCGCACCCCTCCCGGAGGAGCGGCCCGTCGTGGCGACTCGTGACGTCCCGGCCAGCCTTCTCACCATGGCAGAGTCCTACCTTTCCGGTCTCTCCTGGCGGGCCGCGGCGCTCGGCCTCTGGCTCACCGGGGCCCTCGCGGTGCTGGCTCCCCTCGCGGTCTCTCTCCTGCGAGTCGGCTACCAGCGCCGGCAGGCGCGGCCCGTCCGGGACGCGGCCTGGATCGAGGTCCTGGACGGTGCCCGCGCCGGTCTGGGGATCCGCCGCGCGGTCGAGCTGGTCGAAGGGGGTGAGGCGGCCATGCCGATGACGTGGGGATGGCGCCGCCCCGTGGTGCTGCTGCCGGCCGGGTCCGGCTCCTGGCCCGTGTCGCGGCGCCGGGCCGTTCTCCTCCACGAGCTGGCCCACGTGGCCCGGGGGGATTACCTGACGCAGCTCGTCTCCGAGCTCGCCCGCGCCCTCCACTGGTGGAATCCGCTCGTCTGGATGGCGGCCCGGAAGCTCCGGCTCGAAAGTGAGCACGCGTGCGACGATCAGGTGATCACAGCCGGCGCCCGCGCTTCCGACTACGCCGGAGACCTGCTCGACATCGCCCGCTCGCTCCGCGCCCTCCGCGCCACGGCGCCGGCCGGGCTCGCCATGGCCCGTCCGTCCGAGCTCACCGGCCGGCTTCTCGCCGTGCTCGATCCCCGGCGCAACCGGCGCAGGCTCTCGCGCCGCCTGGCCCTTCCCGCCTGGCTCGTGGCGGCCTGCGTGGTCGTCCCGCTCGCCGCCCTCGCTCCGGCCGTGGAACCGGAGGCCGAGGCCGGAGCGCAGTCGGTCCCGGCTCTGCCCAAGAAACCCCGGCACGTGAGCCATGTCGACATCAACGGCACCCAGACCTTCGAGCTCAGCGACGGCGATCAGAAGATCAAGATCCGGATCGAAGGCAAGGTCGAGCTCAACGAGGACTGGACCGCCATCGCCCGTCTCTCCCGGGGCGCCGAGATGCGCCTCGAGGCCGAAGACGGCGGGCACGAGCAGCGGCTCGACGTCGAGCCGGGAGAGGGCGGCCGCCCCGTCTACACCTGGAAGGTCGACGGCCGGGAGCGCCCGTTCGACGCTGAGGGCCGGAAGTGGCTCCAGGCCATGCTCCTCCAGTTCGTGCGCGGCACCGGATACGCCGCCCCCGAGCGGGTCGCCTCGATCCTGAAGCGCCAGGGACCCCAGGGCGTCCTCGCCGAGATCTCCGAGATCCCGAATAGTTATGTGAAGCGGATCTACTTCGAAAACCTCTTCAAGAACCGGCTGGGCGCGGACATCGTTGAACGCGCTCTCGCGCAGGCGGGCCGGGAGGTCGACTCCGACTTCGAGCTCCGGCAGGCTCTCGCCGCCGCGGCCGAATTCCAGAGCCTCTCCGGGCCCACGGCCGTGGCCTACGCCGAGGCTGCGCGCACCATCGACTCCGACTTCGAGCAGCGCAACGCTCTGGCCGCGCTCGTGGACAAGGGCCAGCTCGGCCCGAAGTCCCTGACCGCCATCCTCCAGACGGCCCGGCAGATCGGCTCCGACTTCGAGCTTGCCACCCTGCTCACCGAGGTCGCCGGGAAGACCACGCTCTCGGACCCGGAGGTCCGCCGCGCCTACGTCGAGGCCGTGGGAGAGATCGGCTCCGACTTCGAGCTTCGGAAGGCCCTGGCTGCCATCGTCGAACGCGGAGACCTGCCCGCGGATGCCCTGATCGCCGTGCTCCAGTCGGCCCGTGACCTGGGCAACGACTTCGAGCGCGCCACGCTCCTCGTGGAGGTGGCCGAGCGCTACTCCCTCTCGGGCGCGGCACGCGACGCCTATCTCGAAGCCGTCCGCGGAATCGGCTCCGAGTTCGAGCGCCAGAAGGCCGAGGCAGCTTTGGGAAGGCAAAAGGCCGGCAGGTAAACCGATTCGTCGCCCGGGCAGCAATGCCCGGGCTGTCCGTCCCTACTTCGGCACCACCGCCACGATCCGCACCGGGCCCCCCGACCCGCCCGCGATCTTCATCGGCAGGGCGATCACCCACGCCCCGGTCTCCGGCACCTCCTCCAGATTCGCGATGTTTTCGAGGCCGAAGACGTTCGCGCCGTTCGCGATCTGGTGGACGATGAAGTCCTTCGAGGGACCGTGGTCGATGCTCGCGGTGTCCACGCCGATCGCGCCGGCTTTCCGCTGCTCCACGAGGAGGCGCGCGGCTTCCGCTCCGTAGGAGGGGAAGTGGAGGTTCGAGGCGTCGCCCGGCTTGTCGTCTCCGAGATAGCGCTTGCGGTCGGGCCAGCGCTGGCCCCAGCCGGTGCGCAGGAGCACGATCGCACCCTGCGGCACCGCGCCGTGCTTCGCCTCCCAGGCGCGCACGTCCTCGGCCGTCAGACGGTAGTCGGGATCGGCCGCCGCCTTGGCGCTGACGTCGATCATCACGGCCGGCGCGATG
Organism: Thermoanaerobaculia bacterium; assembly: GCA_035278895.1. Taxonomy (GTDB): domain Bacteria; phylum Acidobacteriota; class Thermoanaerobaculia; order Multivoradales; family UBA5704; genus DATARR01. Next base: position 5,710 of record DATEIO010000714.1, read on the forward strand.
AGCTGCTCGACCGGGATCTGGTCCATGGTGCGCCGCCCTTCCGCGAAGTGGATCGGGGCGTCCAGGTGGGTCCCGCCGTGCTCCGGCGTGCAGAAGGCGTTCGAGGCGTAGAAATAGCCGCCCTCGGTCTTGCCGAAGGCGAGGCGGTTCAACTGGAAGCTGGACGGCGACGTCGGCCAGTAGATCGTCTTCTCGTCGAACGGATGGGTGAGGTCG
>DATEIO010000715.1:0-12708 GCA_035278895.1 Thermoanaerobaculia bacterium
GCTCGTGGACAGCGAGAAGATCCGCTCCGCCGACGCCCTGATCGGAGTCCTCTGGGCCGTGGGCGTCGCCGTGGGCGTCGTCTTCGTCTACAAGACCCCGGGCTACGCCCCGAACCTGATGACCTATCTCTTCGGGAACATCCTGCTCGTCACCCGCCACGACCTCGGGGTGATCCTGGCGCTCGCCCTCTCGGTCCTGTTCCTCCTCTTCCTCTTCTTCAAGGGAATCGTGGCCGTGGCCTTCGACGAGGTCTTCGCCCGTGTCCAGGGCGCGCCGGTGCGGCTCTTCATGTGCCTGCTGCTCACCATGATCGCTCTGACCGTGATCATCCTCATCCAGGTTGTAGGGATCATCCTGGTCGTGGCGCTCCTCACCATTCCGCCGGTCGTGAGCCTGATGCTGTGGAAAGACCTCTGGGCCGTCCTGGCCGGTTCCGTGATCCTGGGCGTGGGGATCACCCTGGGCGGGCTGTTCCTCTCCTTCTCCTACGACCTGCCCTCGGGGCCGGCGATCATCCTGCTGGGGGCGCTGCTGTTGAGCGGGGTGTACGCGGTGAAGAAGATGCCGCGGCGGCGGGTGGTGTAGGGTCTCACTCCTGGAAGGCGCGCTTCATCTCTTCCAGCGAGATTGTTTCTCCCCGCTCGAACTGAGCCCGGGCCTCTTCAAGGATGGCCAGGAACGTGGGATTGGTGCTCAGGGCCAGGGACTCGGCATCGACATTCTTCAGGCTCACGACGGCTGCAACCGGCTCATGGCCCGAAGTGAGGACCACCACCTCTTCGCCGAACTCCTCTGCGTACTCGGAGAGAGGTTTCGAGGCTGTCGAGAGCTCAATGGTCTTCATAGAAGGATCTCCTTACCGCCGATCATCACGATGTTACCTTCCTTTGTTCCGATCGCCAAGATCCGTACCCTGTCGTGCTCTTCGGGAACGGCTTCGTAGAAGATCCGGATTTCGCGGACTCTCAACTCCCAGGAAGCGATCGGGTTGGGACGCAGGGGCTTCCGGTTCCGCGTCTCGGCGAAGGGCTCGTGCCGCAGTTGCTTTTCGATCGCCTCGAACACCAGAGCCCGTTGACCCGCCGTGAGCCCACGGAGTTGCTTGTGCACATCTGCGACGAAATCGACACGATAGGCCATCGAACGGTTTCGCTCCATTTCTCTTCAAGGTTCTTGGATCAGAGAATGGAGACTCTAGTTGTCGTGGAAGGCCGTGTCAACCACGCCGGGCTGCTGGGAGCGCCGGCATCTCTGCCAGCTTCTTACTTCGTTTTGAGATAACAGGGCGGCCTCGCGACCGCCCGGCCCGGCCTACGGCACGATACAGCCCGAGGAGTAGCAGCGGTACCTCATGTAGCCCTCGGAGTAGTAGATCGGGTGGTCGGTGTAGATGGGAGCGCACTCGACGGTGTAGACCATGGTCTTGCTGCAGACGGAGCAGTCCGCATTGGCCTCCGCGAGGGCCTGGGCCCGGACCTCCGACTTCGACTGCGCGCAGTCCAGGTCGTAGCCGGAATAGGTCGACGTCTGGCGGTACTCCGACGTGCAGTAGCACGAACCCACCGCCTCGCCCGGCGACGGCGCCGACAGCGTGGCCGCTACGGCGAGGACCGGCACGAGAAACGCGAACATCACCACCCTGTTCATCTTCATTCAGGTCTCCTTGAAAGGACGAGCGAGCCTTGGCGGCCCGCTCGTCCTACAGGTGCCGCGGAAGGGAGAAGCCGGGGCGCTACTCGATTCCGTACGCCCGCATCTTTCGGTAAAGGTGGCTCCGCTCCAGCCCCAGCGCCTCGGCCGTGCGGGTGACGTTGCCTTCCATCTCCGCGAGCTTCCTTTCGATATACCGCTTCTCGAAGGCGATCCGCGCCTCCCGGAGCGTCGTGGAGTCTCCCTCGGGGAGGCGCTCTTCCTTTCCGCGGATTCCAGGCGGCAGGTCGCGGAGGCCGATCGTCTCCCCGGGGACCATGATCATCAGCCGCTCGACCAGGTTCCGCAGCTCGCGGACGTTGCCTGGCCAGGCGTACCCCGTGAGGCGCGCCATCGCGGCCTCGTCCATTTTCTTGAGGCGGCGGCCGAGCTCGTGGGCGAAGAAGGCGAGGAAATGGTCGATCAGGAGGGAGATGTCCTCCCGCCGTTCACGGAGAGGCGGCACGTGCAGGGGGATGACGGCCAGGCGGAAGTAGAGGTCCTCCCGGAAACGGCCCTGCCGGATCTCCTCTCCGAGGTCCTTGTTGGTGGCCGCGAGCACCCGCACGTCCACCTGGATCGTGGCGCCGCCTCCCACCCTCTCGAAGCGCTGTTCCTGGAGGACCCGCAGCACCTTGGCCTGGGTTTTGAGGGACATGTCGGCGATTTCATCGAGGAAGAGAGTGCCGCCGTGGGCCTGCTCGAAGCGGCCGCGGCGGTCGGCGGCAGCGCCGGTGAAGGCTCCCTTCACGTGGCCGAAGAGCTCGCTTTCGATCAGGTCCTCGGGAATGGCCGCGCAGTTGACCTCCACGAACGGCCGGCTCGCCCGCTTCGAAAGACGGTGGATCTGCCGGGCGACCAGCTCCTTGCCCGTGCCGTTCTCCCCGAGGATGAGGATGCGGCTGTCCGACGGCGCGGCGGTGCGGATCTCCTCCTTGAGTCGCCGCATCTCCGGGGTGTTCCCCAGGAGCGGCTCCGCCCGCTCCAGCCGGTCCGACAGCCGTCGCAGCTCCCGCGCGAGCCTTCCTTTCTCCAGGGCGTTGCGGACCGTGATCAGGACTCGTTCGAGCGAGAGCGGCTTTTCGAGGAAGTCGAAGGCTCCGAGCCGCGTGGCCTTGACCGCCGTCTCCACCGTCCCATGTCCCGAGATGACGATCACCGGCCGGTCGAACCCGGACTCCTGAAGCTCCGCGAGGAGCTCCAAACCGTCCCGGTCCGGAAGCCACAGATCGAGCAGCACCGCGTCGAATGCTTCCGCCGAGAGCCGCGCCGCCGCCTCGGCCGCGGTGCCGGCGGAGGCGGCCTGGTAACCCTCATCCCCCAGGATGCTGCCCAGGGTGGAGCGGATGCCCTCCTCGTCGTCCACGACCAGGATGCGCTCGTTCATGGAAAGGAGATTGTAGTGGGTCCCCGCCGTCTCTCCTCGAAGCCTCCGCAACACCGGTCTTTATGGGGGCTCCCTCAATCCGGGCGCACCCTCGAAAGGAGAGTCGGTCATGAAAAGGTCCAGGTTCGTTCCTCTGGCTTCCGCGATCCTTCTGCTCCTGACCGCCGGCGCAGCACTTGCGGAGAATCCGCAGCCGCAGAGCCCGGATCCCGAAGCTCTGCTCCAGGAGATCTTCTCCCCGCCGGCCATCGATGCCCAGCCCGCCGCTGCGGGGCTGCCCTGCGTGGCCTGGGGCATTTGCCGGCTGTGCTCGGACGGCATCCGGAGGCAGCCCTGCATTGCGACCCGTTGCGGCACGGGGCCGGTCACCTATAGCGGATGCGGCTCCTGCACGACCAGCTGCGTGCCTCCGGACGTTTAGCTCGACGCCACGGCACAGCCCTTGCTGGGCTTGTTCAGTATCTGCTCGACGCGCCCCGCGCGGCGCTCGAACGAGAACGCTGACTCCTAGGAGGTGCCCATGGCCTTGCTGACCCGCGATGATGTGCAGACGGCTCCCCACGCGATCACCCGCGAGGAGATCCGGGATCTTCTTTCTCTCCAGGCCGGCCGTCCCTGCGTTTCGATCTACATGCCCACGTACCGGTCGGGGTCCGAGACCCAGCAGAACCCTATCCGGTTGAAGAATCTCCTGCGGAGCATCCAGGACCGGCTCGTCGAGACCGGGATGAAGGACACCGACGCCGCGGAGCTCATGACACCCGTGCGGGAGCTCGTGGATGACCAGAGCTTCTGGCAGCTCCAGAGCGACGGCCTGGCGATCTTCCGCTCCTCGGAGGTCTTCCGGACCTACCGGCTCCCCACCTGGCTCGACGAGAACGCGGTCGTCGAGAACCGGTTCCACCTGAAGCCCCTGTTCTCCCTGCTCTCCGGGGACGGGCAGTTCTACATCGTTTCCCTGAGCTTGAAGAGCATCCGCCTGATCGCCGCCTCCCGGCACAGCGCCCGCGAGATCGAGATGCCCGACGTGCCGAAGAGCTTCGAGGAGGTCACGGGGGGCCTCACCCGGCAGCAGTCCGCGTTCCAACCCGTTGGTGGCCGGGGCGTGTCTAGGAGCCCCATCTCGGGCGGACACGGCCGGGCCGAGGACGACATCAAGGCCGAGATCCTCGACTTCTTCAACCGGGCCGACAAGGCCATGGTCAAGTACATGGACCGGAGCTGCCCCGTGGTGCTCGCCGGCGTCGAGTACCTCCTCCCCCGCTTCAAGGAGACGACCGAGCATCCCAAGGTTCTGGAGGAGGGGCTCACCGGCAACGCCGACGCCCTCTCGCCCAACGATCTGCGGGAAGCCGCCTGGGAGATCGTCGAGCCCTACTTCCTGGAAGACCGCCGGAAGGCCGCCGAGCGTTTTGGCGATCTCCAGGGAAGCGGCCGTTCCAGCAACAGCTACCAGGAGATCCTCCCCGCCGCCCACGACGGCCGGATCGACACCCTCTTCGTCGCCCGCGGCGTCCGCCTCTGGGGGAGCTACGACGGGAAGAGCCGGGAGGTCCGTCTCGAAGAGAACCAGGACACTCAGACCAACCACAGCGAGGATCTCCTCGACCTGGCCGCCGTGCAGACCTTCCTGAACAAGGGGACCGTCTACGCCGTGCCCCAGCAGGAGGTGCCGGGCGGGCACGCGATGGCGGCGGTGTTCCGGTATTAGAAAGGAAGGGGCGGCTCTACCGCCCCGCCAGCGTGGCAATCCGCTGGCAGCGCCGCTTCAGATCCCCCCAGGCCTGCCGCACCTCGGGGCCGGGGCGGGTTTCGATCATCAGCGCGTCCACGCGGTCGGCCACGGTGCCGAGCTCCCGGCCGCGGCGGGCGATCTCGGCGCGCTTCTTCTGGGCGTCGGCGCCGCGCAGGCGGTTCCTGGTGCGGGCGAGGACGCCGTCCTTGAACTGCTTGTTGAAGCGGGAGGCGGCGTCTTCCAGGGCTTCGAGCTCTTCCTGGAGCTTTTCGTCCGCGCCGGTGATCTCGCCGCCCGCGTCCTCCTTCTGCTCCAGATAGGTCTCGTAGAGGGCGTAGAGATTGGCGGCCTTGGCGACCAGCTCTCCCGCGGGGCCTTGCAGATCCTCTCCGAGATCTTCGACGGCGGGCTCGGCGGGGGAGGGCTCCTTCTCCTGGATCGGCTCGGGCTCGGCCGGGGCGGTCTCGACCGGCTGGAAGGTGGCGCCGGGCGTCTCTTCCTGGGGCAGCCGGCTCGGCGGGGGCGCGGGTTTCTCCCTGGGGGGGAGGGTGGCCGCGGGGACCGGCGGATTCTGCCCGGCAGGCTCGGTCTCCAGGGCGGCCGGCTCCGCGTCCGACGGCTGGGCGGCGAGCGTGGTCTCTTCCTCGGCCGCCCCCTCGGTGGTGAGGACCTCGGCTTCGTCCGCGGGCGCGGTCTCCTCCGGGGCCTTGGTGCGGGTGAGGAGGAACACCACGGCCGTGACGGCGAGGATGAAGAAGACGGCCGCGATCCCGAGCGCCGCGTTGCCCCGGCCCGGCCGGCGCAGCTCCACGGGGTTGTAGGAGCTCTGCGCAGGCGGCGGGGGCGGCACGCTCGGCGCCGCCGTCGGCGGAGCGAAGGGGAGCGGGGAGGGCGGAGGCGGAGGAGCCGCGGTCACGGACGTGGGCTTGCGGCCGACGTAGACCGTGGGATCGTCGTGGATCGTGCCGGTGGGGACGGGGATTCCCAGGCGCGTCGGCTCTCCCCGGGTGAGGGCGTCGTCGAGCTCCTCCATGGTCTGGAAGCGCCGGGCGGGGTCCTTTTCCAGGGCCCGGAGCACGGCGTGCTCGAGCCAGGCCGGCAGGTCGGGCACGTGGTTGCCGGGCGGCACGGGCGGGTCCTCGATCTGGGCTTTCAGGATCGCGAAGTCGCTCCCGCCCTCGAAGGGGACACGGCCGGTGAGCATCTGGTAGAGGACCACGCCCATGGCGTAGACGTCCGTCCGCCGGTCCACCTCCTCGCCCTTGATCTGCTCCGGGGCCATGTAGCGCAGCGTCCCTACGAGCAGGCCCGTGCGGGTGAGGTGGGTGCTCCCCGCCATCCGGGCGATGCCGAAGTCCATCACCTTGAGCCGGCCGCCTTCGGTGAGCATCAGGTTGTCGGGCTTCAGGTCCCGGTGGACGATCCCCTCCTGGTGGGCGGCCTCGATCCCTTCGAGAGCCGAGCGGAAGAGCGGCACCGCTCGCGTCCACGGGAGCGGCCCCTCGTCCTCCAGGAGCTTCGAGAGACTTTTCCCCCGCACGAATTCCATGGCGAGGAAGAGCTCCTCGTTCTCATAGAAGAAGCTGTAGATGGTGGCGATGGCGGGGTGGCTCAGCCGCGCGAGGAGCTTCGCCTCGGAGCGGAACCGCTCCACGATGTGCGGCTCCCGCGAAAGGTCCGGCCGGATCGCCTTGATCGCCACCTCCCGGTCCAGCATCACGTCCAACGCCCGGTACACGGCCCCCATGCCGCCTTCCCCGACCTTTTCCACGATGCGGTAATTGCCGACGATCCTGCCGATCATCTCCGGAGCCCTCGCTTGACCTGCCTGTAAGGAAACGATTGTATCGCGGCCGGGGCCTCACACCCGGCCCGCTCACTCCATCGGCAGCTCCATCGTGAACACCGTCCCCTGGGGGACGTTGTCCTCGACGCGGACCGAGCCGTGGTGGTCGGTGACGATCCGGTGGACGATGGCAAGCCCCAACCCGGTGCCGCGGCCCTTGGTCGAGAAGTAGGGGAGGAAGAGCTTCTCCTTGGAGGCGGGAGGGATGCCGCGGCCGGTGTCCGCCACCTGGATCTCCAGGTGGCCGTTGACCGGGCAGGCGCGGACGGTGACGCGGCCGGGGGCGTCGGTCGCTTCGACCGCATTGTCCAGGAGGTTGATCAGGGCGCGCTTCACCTGCTCGCCGTCGATGCGGACCCGGTCGAGCCCGTCCTTCACGTCGCCCTCCACCTCCACGCCGGGCTTCAGGTTCCGGTAGAGGTGGACGGTCTCGCTCACCAGGCGGGAGAGGTCCACGTCCGTAGGCCGGGGGCGGGGCATGCGGGCGTAGCGCGAGAACTCGTCGACCATGCCCTGGAGGGTGGTCACCTCGCGGACGATGATGTTCGCCCCTTCCTGGACGGCCTTGCCGAGGTCGGGGTCCCCCTGCTCGTGCTTCTTCTGCATGCGCTCGGCGGAGAGGAGGATGGGGGTCAAGGGGTTCTTGATCTCGTGGGCGATCCGGCGGGCGGCCTCGTTCCAGGCGGCGAGCTGCTGGGCCTGGATCAGCTCGGTCAGGTCCTCGAGCACGAGCACGCGCCCCTGGACGACGCCCGAGGCGTCCCGCAGCGCCGTCACCTTCACGTCGAAGGTCTTCCACTCGCCGCCCAGGAGCAGGTGGAGCTCGCGGACCGCGTGCGCGGCAAAGCCGGTCTCTTTCAGGAAGGCCGCGAGCCGCGCGCGCTCGGGGTCGGCCCAGGCCTCTTCGAAGGGGCGGCGAAGCACCTCCTCCGCGCGCTGGCGCAGCAGCTCCAGGGCGGCGCTGTTGCAGGTGAAGATCCGGCCGTCCGAGGCGATCGAGATGACGCCCGCCGCCAGGTTTTCGAGCACGGCGGCGATCATGGCCCGCTCGTCCGCCAGGCGCTGGTTGGTCTTCACCAGCTCGCGGTTGCTCTGCTCCAGGAGCTCCTTGTTGCTTTCGAGCTCCTGGGTCATGCGGTTGAACGACGAAACCAGAACCCCGAGCTCGTCGTCCGCCTCCACGTCCACCCGGTGGCCAAGATCGCCGCTGCTGATCCGCCGTGTCCCCTCGGCCAGCGCCTGGATGGGGATGGTCACCCGCCGGGCGAGGTAGAGCCCCACCCAGGACGAGGCGAGGAGGATGAGGAGCGTCATCATGATGAAGAGGAGGAGGTGGCTCGCCCGCAGGTCGTCCTTCTGCACGGCAAGCTGGCGATAGGCCTGGGACTCCTGCACCAGCTTCTCCCACTGCTCGGCAAGAACGGGGTCCACGAGCGTTCCGGCGACCACGAGGACCGGGGGCTTCGCCTTCTCCTCCGGGGCCGGAGGACCGGCCGGCTCCCCGGCGGACGCGCGGGAGCCGGTCGAGGCCACGGCAGCGAGCATCAGGGTGCCCTTGACACCGGGCGGCTCCAGGGTGGTGAACGCCTCGCCTTTTTCCACGGCCTGGGCGAGGAACGCCCGGCCGGGCTCAGGCAGGTCGGTCAGGCCGGACTCCGGCTTCAGGATTGCGGTGACGAAGTCGGTCCCTTCGTAGACCGCAAGGAGGTCCTGGCCGGTCTCGGCCTGAAGCGCCTGGAGGCGCCGGGTGAGGGCCGGGCGCTCCTCGGGAGCTTCGAGGTCGACGTCGCGAACCTGGCCCAGGGTCCGCGCCGCGTCCCTGAGGCCCGTCTCCTCGATCCGGTCATAGAGCGCCTGGGCCACGGCGTTGCCGCGCTCCAGCATCGGGCCCACCGGGGTGTTGAACCAGCGGTCGATCGACCCCTGGAGGAGCTCGGTCGCGATCAGGAAGAGGGCGAGGACCGGGAAGAGCGAGAGGCCGATGTAGGTAGCGACCAGCTTCAGCTTGAAGTTGGACCCGAGCATCCGGTGCCGGCGCTCGATGACCAGCTTGAACAGGTTCCGGAGGAGGACGAAGAGAACGACCAGGATCAGGACGACGTTGACGTACCAGAGGACGAACAGCAGAACCCGGTTGGTGACCAGGACCGCCGGGAGGTCGCGCCCGCGCTGGAGCAGGTAGAAGAGGGCCGTGAAGAGGAGGAGGAGGGCGACCAGTCCCGCGGCGATGAGCCGGTGGTCCTTCCGGTGGCGGTCGATCTTCTCGCGGAGCGGCATCGGGGATCACGGCCGGGGGGCGTGGAACTTCCGCGACTCCTTCCACTCGGTGGTGATGGCGGCCGGGATGAAAGAGAGGAGGGTCCGCGAGCCCAGCTCCGCCTGGACTTTCAAGAGAAGGCGCCAGGAGTTGGGGAGCCCCGTCAAGGTGAAGACCGGAAGCTCGGTGATCTGGGTCATGGCCTCTTTCAACGCGGGCAAGTCACGGACGGTCCGGCTCTCGATGAGCTCGCCGTCGAGCTTGTAGTGGACAGTGTACGCCCGGGTGGCGGCGTCGTGCAGGGCCGTGACCTCCAGGGCGGCGTCTTTGAGGCGGTGGTCGAACCAGCGCTTGCGGTCCTTGTGGAGCTCGAACGAGTAGACGATCGTCGTGGGCAGGCCGCTTTCGATCCGTTCGGAAAGCCGCTGGTCGAAGGCGTCGCGCAGCGTAAATCCCGCGAGCACCCGGTCGCCGTCCAAATCGATCTTGATTTCAGAAATCCTGGGCTCCGCAAAGACCTGGGAGGCGAGGAAAAGAAAGCCCAGGAAGGCGAGGATTCTTTTCATGCAGGATGCGAGTGTAGCACCGTGCGATATGCTCCCCCCATGGCGACCAAGGCCAAGACCGAAGAGCGCGTTCTCGCGAGCAACAAGAGGGCGCGGCATGACTACAACATCCTGGAGTCCTTCGAAGCGGGCATCCGGCTTTCCGGCACCGAGGTGAAGGCTGCCCGGTCCGGGAAGGTGCAGCTCAAGGACAGCTACGTCGACATCAAGGACGGACAGGCTTACCTCGTGGGCGCGCACATCAGCCCGTACAGCCACGGCAACCGGGAAAACCACGAGCCGGAACAGGTGAGGAAGCTCCTGCTCAAGAAGCGGGAGATCGACCGTCTGTTCGGGCGCACGCAATTGAAGGGGCTCACGGTCGTCCCCCTCTCGATGTATCTCAAAGGCAATTGGATCAAGCTGGAGATCGGCCTCGCCCAGGGCAAGAAGGAGTTCGACAAGCGGGAGGCGGCCAAAGAGCGCGAGCTGGACCGGGAGGTGGAGGCGGCCGTCAAGGGCGGGCGGTGGTGACGGCCGGCCCTCTCGCCCCTACTCGCTCCCGACCTCCTGGCGCCGCCTCCGGCCGCCGGTGTCCTGAATCCTCTCCAAGGCCGTCTGCCCGCCGTAGCGCTGCACGATGCGGTCGTCGTAGTCGTCCGCGAGCGTGGCCACGGCCGTGATCGCCCGCAGGAGGTCCCGGGCGTCCAGGCTCTTCCCGAAGAGGGTGTGGGCGAAGAAGATGTCGGTCCCCACCAGGGAGAAGTGGCCGCAGGTCAGCTGGTGATTGAGCTCCAGAAGGCCCACGAGCAGCTCCTCCTCGACCTCCACGTCCTGCACGCAGTAGGACATGATGGAGACCACCGCCTCCTCGGACCCGTAGGGATCCACGGAGATCTCCAGAACCGTGGTGCCGTACCGTACGTAGAAGTGGTTGTTCTCGGGATCGTAATAGGGCTCCTCGAAGAGCTCGCCCAGATATTCCTTCAGCCTGTGAAAGGTCTCTTCCTGCACCTCGGTCTCGAACATGCGCGCACCTCCAAGGAGCCCTACTCTAACAGCATGGATGCCCATTCCCAGAGCCCCTTCCGGGCCGTTGACACCTCGGGGCGTTGGGACTAACGTTTAGCCAAGCCGCAAAAGAGAATCCGAATTCGAAATCGCGCCTTTCAAGATCTGGATCGGAGAGCAGTGCGGCTTAAACCATCCCCTATATAGGACGACAGGAGGAGAACGATGCAGAGGCGAGGAGGATTCGCGTGGAGGGCCCTGGGCACGGCCGCTCTGGGCGCTCTGTTGGCCGTCCCCGGTTTCGGGGCCGGATTCAGCATCTTCGAGCAGGGAACGAAGGCGATGGGCATGGCGGGCGCGTTCACCGCTCAAGCCGACGACCCGTCCTTGCTCTACCACAACGCGGGCGGTCTCGCGTTCGTCACCGAACAGGACTTCTCGGTGGGCGTCACCTGGATCACCGCCTCCGAGGCGGAATTCGAGGGCGCCAACCCCTTCCCGGGTGCGGGCTACCGGGCCGAGCAGGAGAAGCTCTCCGAGTTCCCCCCGCACGCCTACTGGGTGCGGCCGATCAACCAGACCTGGAAGTTCGGCGTGGGCGTCACCGCCCCCTTCGGCCTGACCACCGAGTGGGAGAACCCCGACCAGTTCGCGGGCCGTTTCCTGTCGACCAAGGCCGCGCTGCGCTCCGTCGACATCAACCCCACGATCGGCTGGCAGATCACGCCCAACTTCGGAATCGGCTTCGGCGCCATCGCCCGCGTCTCGGACGTCGAGCTCAACCGCAACATTCCGGCGATCAACCCGTTCACCCAGCAGGTGGCGGACGTCGGCCGGCTGACTCTCGAAGGCGACTTCAGCGAGGGCTACGGCTTCAATGCCGGCATCCTCCACAAGGTCAACAACAGCTTCTCCTGGGGCCTCTCCTACCGCAGCAAGGTCAAGGTGGAGTATGAAGGCGACGCCCGGCTGACCCAGGTGCTCACTGGCAACCCGCAGTTCGACGCGATCATCGCCTCGCGCCTCCCCTTCAACCGCGAGCTGCCGGTCGAGACCGAGATCGAGTTCCCCGACCAGGCGAGCTTAGGGCTGGCCTTCGCCCTCTCCCAGAACCTGCTGCTGGAGACGGACTTCAACTGGATGGGGTGGAGCACCTTTCAGGAAGTGCCCATCGACTTCGTGGGCGGCCCCACCAACTCGCTGCCCGACCAGACCCTGCCGCAGGAATGGGACGACGCCAACAGCTACCGCGTGGGCCTGCGCTGGACGACCAGCCCGACGATGCAGTGGCGCTTCGGCTACGTGTTCGACGAGACCCCGCAGCCCGAGGAAGGGGTCTCCCCCCTGCTGCCGGACGCCGACCGCAACGGCTTCACCGCCGGTCTCGGCTGGAACAAGCTGGACCTGGCCGTCATGTACCTCCCGTTCGACGAGCGGACCCGCGACCAGAGCCGTCCGGGCGAGGGGCCGTTCTTCGGCACCTACAACACGACGGCCTGGCTCTTCGGCCTGACCTACAACTTCTAAACCGGAGAGATTGAGAGGAGATATCCAACCATGAACCGTCCGAAGCTGTTTGCGAGCCTCCTGGCGCTCGCTCTCCTCGTCCCGGCCGGTGCGTTCGCGCAGGGCGTGGACACCGGGGACGCCAACTTCACCCGCTACGTCGCCTTCGGCGACAGCCTGACCGCCGGCTTCTCGAGCGGCGGGCTTGTCGAAACCTTCCAGCGCCGGAGCTATCCCGCTCTCATCTGGCGCCAGGCCACCAACGGTGCCGCCGGCTTCGAGCAGCCGCTGGTGAGCCAGCCGGGCCTCACCGGGACTCCCGGATTCGGATTGCTCCGGCTCGTGAGCCTCGTGCCCAGTGTCGTCATCCAGCCGACTCCCGGGAACGCCGCGCCGCTCAATGCAACCTTGCAGCGCGCCTATGACAACATGGCCGTGCCCGGAGCGGATGTGGTCGACCTAGTCTCCACGACCCAGGGTGGCTTCCACAACCTCGTCCTGCGCGGGACCGGCTTCACTCAGCTCCAGCAGGGCCTGTCCCGGCAGCCGACGTTCGTGACCCTGTGGATCGGCAACAACGACGCTCTCGGAGCGGCCACCTCCGGCATCGTCAACGACCAGACCCTGACCCCGCTGCCGGTCTTCGAGCAGGCCTACCGCACGGCGGCCGCGGCGATCGCCCAGGTCGGCGCCCGGATGGCGGTCGCCAACATTCCGGACGTGACGAGCAT
>DATEIO010000716.1:0-6881 GCA_035278895.1 Thermoanaerobaculia bacterium
ATGTGGCCGCCCTGGGTGGGGGAACGCCGCAGCAGGCAGGGCGGCCACATAGGGCCGCCCCTACAGGTAGGCGTTTAAACCCAACCGTGGTCCCGGGCGTAGATCGTGAGCTCGACGCGGCCGTCGATCCCGAGCTTCTCGTAGACGTTGTGCAGGTGGACCTTTACGGTCCCCTCGGTGATGTGGAGAGAGTCCGCGATCTCGCGGTTGTGGTGGCCGGTCGCCACCAAGCGGACGATCTCCATCTCCCGGGGCGAGAGGGCGAGCCGGCCCGGCCGGGCCACGCCGTCGCGCTCCAGGATGCTTTCCAGGGCCTTGCCCAGGAAGCCGTTCTCGAGCCAGCGCCCGCCTTCGTGGACCGTGCGGATGCAGCGGATCAGGAGCTCCGGGGCCATCTCTTTGAGGACGACCCCGCGGGCTCCGAGCTGCAGCGCCTCCATGAGCTCGTCCTCGTTGATCGAGCCGGCGAGGAGGACCGTGCGGGTGGGGAGATCCTCCCGGCGCATCTGATCGAGCACGTCCAGGCCGCTCCCGCCCGGCAGGCGGACGTCCAGGAGCAGGACGTCCGGCCGGTGGAGGCGGACAGCCTCCAGGGCCTCCCCGGCGTTGACGCACCGGGCCACGATCGTCAAGTCCCCTTCCAGGCGGAAGAGCCGCTCCAGGCCTTCGAGGACGACGGGATGGTCGTCCACCACGACGATTCGGATCATCTCGCGCCTCCGGTCGGCAGGTGCATCTCCAGCCGGGTGAGCCCGGGGAAGGAGTCGATGGCGAGCGAGCCGCCCAGGGTGGCGATCCGCTCCTTCAAGCTCACGGGCCCCAGCTTCTGCCGGTTGAGCTGCTCGTGGTCGTAGCGTCCCTGGAACGGGAAACCGCGGCCGTCGTCGGTCACGGTGATGCGGAAGCCTCCGTCCTGGCGCGCGATCTCGACTTTCGCGGAGGACGCCTCGGCGTGCCGGGCCACGTTGAACAGGGCCTCGCGGAGGAGGCGGTAGAGCTGGCGGGTGAAGGCTTCGGAGAGCGGTCCGTCGCCCGCTTCCAGGCGGACGTCGACCGCGAGGCCGCAGAGACGCTCCAGGCGCTCCGCGAGCTCGCCCAGGCGGTCGCGGAGGTCGAGCGGGCCGGCCAGGTCCCGGGGGGCGGGCTTGAGCTCCTCGATGAAGAAGCGCAGGTCGCGCTGGTCCGCGGCGATGAGCCTCCGGATCTCCCGGAGCTGCTCGTGAGCGGCGGGCGAATCCTCCGGGAGGAGCCGCGCCAGGACCTGGAGCTGGAGGGCCGCCCCGGTCAGCGACTGGAGCATGCCGTCGTGGAGGTCCCAGGCGAGGCGGACCCGCTCTTCGGTCACCGCGGTTGTCCGCAGCCGGGAGAGGAGAGAGAACTGGTCGAGCTCCGCGGCCACGCGCTGGGCCACGATCTCTCCCAGAACAAGGTGGTCGCGCTCCAGGCCCTTGCGGTCGAGGGCGAAGAGGCGTCCTTCGACGGTCTCGCCCCGCACCGGCCACGAGGCCACCCGCTCGATGGCGAAGCGGCGCCGCAGCTCCTCGCCCACGGGTTCGCCGTGCCAGCGCTCGATCCCCCGCTCCGTGGCTTTCCAGGTGACCGCGCCGTTTGACAGGAAGCTCGCGGCGGCGAGCGGGGGAGCGGCCAGCAACGGGCCGGGCGGGGCCTCCCGCGACCGCGTGACCGTGCCGTCCGCCCGGAGCGCGAAGAACACCCAGGGCTCGTCGACCTCCTCCCAGGCGAGGAGCACGCGCGGGGCCCCCAGGATCTCCGCGGCCTGGGTGAGCAGGCGGGCGAGCAGGGCGTCGGGGTCCTTGGGCAGGGTCCGCGGCCACGTGGCGATGCGCAGCATCTCGCGGCCCAGCCGCTGCTGGTGGGAGGACACCGCCGCGACCAGGAGCGCCAGGAGAGCGAGATAGGCGAGCCCCGCCCACGGCCGCGCGGAGGAGACCACGAGGCCCGCGCCCAGAAACGCGGCAAGGCCCGCGAAGGTGAGCGCTGCGGCGCCCGGCCAGCGCCAGCGGACCGCACCCGCGAAGGACCGAAAGGTTCCGATCAAGTGCATTGCCGTCCTCCGTGCTGCGTTCCCGCGCCCGCTCTATCGAAAGATATATAACAAATTATAACTCGGGACGAGTAGATTCGGCTCCCCGGATTTTATAGCGTCCTCCTTTGTGCGCGAACGACGCCTCCGTATTCTCCTGATCGATGACGACCCGGACGACCGGGCCCTCGCGCGTCTGGTGATCGCTCACGAGCTGCCGCAGGTCGAGGTGGAAGAGATCACGGACGCGCCGGCGTTCGCCCAGGCCTGCGGAAGGAGGAGCTTCGATCTCGTCGTCCTCGAGCAGAAGATCGCGTGGGCGGACGGGCTCGCGATCCTCGCGATCCTCAAAGAGGACCGGCCCGAGCTGCCCGTCGTCCTGTTCACCCGGTTCGGCAGCGAGGAGATCAGCCTGCGCGCCGTGCGGCTCGGGGTGGACGAATACCTCGTCAAGAAACCCGCGAGCTTCCTGCGGCTCCCCCTGACCGTGCGGGCCGCGCTCGACCGGGCGCGCACCCGGTCGGCCGGCGGCGCGGCTCCCCTCGAAGCGCTCCTGGACCAGGGCCGGGTGGCGGTCTTCAGCGCCACTCCCGAGGGGCGGCTGCTGAACGCCAGCCCCGGCTTCCTGCGGCTCCTGGGCGCCGGGAGCCTGGAGGAAGCCGTCCGCCTGGACCTCTCTCCCTTGATCTCTGCGGCCGCGGGACGGACGTCGGCGCGGGACGTGGGAGTGAGGCGAATGGACGGGCGCCCGATCCGGGTCGAGGTGATCGGCGCGCTCGCCCGGAGCGCCGACGGGGTCCGCGTCGACGGCCTGGTCGAGGACGTCACCGCCAGAAAGGAGGCCGAGGAGGACCTGGCCCGGCGGTCGGCGGAGCTCCGGCGCGCGAACGAGGAGCTCCAGCAGTTCGCCTCGGTCGCCTCGCATGAGTTGCAGGAGCCGGTGCGGATGATGGAGCGCTACGCCCAGATGCTCCGGGAGGATTTCGAGGGCCGGCTCGCCCCCGGGGAGGAGGAGTCGGTCGACCTCGTCCTCTCCGCCGCGCGGAAGCTGCGGGTGCTGATCGAGGATCTGCTCGCGTTCTCCCGCGCGGAGAGCCGGGAGCGCAGGAGCGTGCGCGTCAGCGCCGAAGACCTGCTCGACAAGGCGCTCGAAAACCTCGAAGCCGCGATCGAAGAGAGCGGCGCCGCGGTCACGCGCTCGCCCCTGCCCCTGATCGAGGCCGATCCCGGCCAGATCGTGCAGCTCTTCCAGAACCTGATCGGCAACGCCTTGAAGTTCCACGGCGGAGAGCCGCCGCGGGTGCACGTCGCCGCGGAGAGGAGGGGAGGCGAGCTGGTCTTCTCCGTGCGGGACTACGGGATCGGCATCGCTCCCGAGGACGCGGAATCCATTTTTCTCCTCTTCCGGCGCCTTCACCCCGAGATTCCGGGCAGCGGGATCGGCCTGGCCCTCTGCAAGCGGATCGCCGAGCGTAACGGCGGCCGCATCTGGGTCGAGCCCGCGCCGGACCGCGGCTCGGTCTTCTTCTTCACGATCCCCGCGTCTGAAGATTCCGTGCGTTAGAAAAAAAAGGTATCTGCGAACGATGTGTTATGATCTACGGGATTTCGGCAGCAACTCGGTTTCTTACAACGTCCTTCATCTTGCACGCCGTTGAGCCTGCCTTCAGGCTGGCGTGCGTGGGAGCCGCCGTATGTCACCCGGCGAACCGATCACGATCCTTCTGGTCGAAGACAATCCGGGTGATGCTCGCCTGATCCGGAAGCTGCTCGACCGGTCCGCCTTGAGCCCTTTCCATCTCACGGCGCGCGACCGCGTTTCGGCCGCGATCGAATACCTGCGCGGGAACGGCAGGGTGGACGTCGTCCTCCTGGACGTGTCGCTCCCCGACACCCGGCCGGGCTCGCTCGACTCCCTGATGCGGATCAGCCGCGAGGCGCCGGACCTGCCGGTCATCCTGTTGACCGGCCACGACGACGAGGAGCTGGCGGTCAAGGCCGTGCGGGAGGGGGCCCAGGACTACCTCGTCAAGAAAGCGGTGGACAGCGGGCTCCTGAACCGCGCCATCCGCTACGCGCTCGAGAGGAAGCGCGCCGAGGTGGCCCTGCGGGAGAGCCAGGAGCGCTACGCCCTCGCGGTCTCCGGAGCCAAGGACGGCCTGTGGGACTGGGACTTCAAGAGCGGCCGGATCTACTTTTCGTGCCGCTGGAAGTCCATGCTCGGCTACGGCGAGGCCGGGGTCGGCGACGTCCCGGCGGAGTGGTTCGACCGGGTGCATCCGGACGACCGCGCCGCGGTCGAGCTCGCGCTCTCGGCCCATCTCGCCGGCTGCTCCCCGGACTTCGAGAGCGAGCACCGGATGCTCCACGAAGACGGCACCTGGCGCTGGGTCCTGACCCGGGGGCTCGCCGTGCGCAACGAAGCGGGCGAGGTCTGCCGGATGGCGGGCTCCCAGTCCGACATCACGGCCCGAAAGGCCGCCGAGGAGCGCCTGCTCCACGACGCCTTCCACGATCCCCTGACGGGCCTGCCCAACCGCGCGCTGTTCATGGACCGCCTGGGGATGGCGATCGCCCACGCCAAGCGGCGGCTGAGCTACACCTTCGCCGTCCTGTTCATCGATCTGGACCGCTTCAAGAACGTCAACGACAGCCTGGGGCACAGCGCGGGCGACGAGCTGCTGATGGCCGTGGCCCGGCGCCTCGAATCCTGCCTGCGCCCCGGAGACACCGTGGCGCGTCTGGGCGGAGACGAATTCACCATCCTGCTCGACGAGGTGTCCGACGTCGATCACGCGGTCCAGGTCGCCCAGCGGATGCACCGGGTCATGGCGCAGCCGTTCAAGGTCCAGGGCCACGAGGTGTTCGTCACCATGAGCCTGGGGATCACGCTGGGCGCGGACGGGGACTACGACCGTCCCGAGGACGTGCTGCGCGACGCGGACACGGCCATGTACGGGGCCAAGACCTCGGGCAAGGCCAAGGACGCCGTCTTCGACCGGTGCATGCACGACCGGGCGGTCGCCCTCCTGGAGCTCGAAACCGACCTGAGGCGGGCCACGGAACGGGGCGAGTTCGAGATCCACTACCAGCCGATTGTCTCGCTCGCGAGCGGCCGGATCGAGGCCTTCGAGGCTCTGCTGCGCTGGCGCCACCCGCGCCGGGGGCTCCTGCTTCCCGACAGCTTCGTACCGGTCGCCGAGGACACGGGCCTGATCGTCCCCATCGGCTGGTGGGTGCTCCTCGAAGCCTGCCGTCAGCTGGCGGACTGGCAGGCGCTTCCGCGGACCGGCGGCTGCCTCGCCGTCACCGTGAACCTTTCGTGCAAGCAGTTCATGCAGGCGGACCTCGTCCAGCGGATCGAGGACATCCTGGTGAAAACCGGGATCCGGCCGGGGAGCCTGCGCCTGGAGATCACCGAGAGCACCATCATGGAGCAGGCCGACGGAGCGATCGCCAAGCTCCTCGACCTGCGGGCCCTGGGGGTCAAGCTCTACATCGACGATTTCGGCACCGGCTACTCGTCTCTGAGCTATCTGCACCGCCTGCCCGTGGACGCTCTGAAGATCGACCGCTCCTTCATCAGCGAGATGGATCTGGGGGACGAGCGCTCGGAGATCGTGGGCACCATCGTGACGCTCGCCCGGACTCTCCGGATGGACGTCGCGGCCGAGGGGATCGAGACCGCCGAGCAGGTCGACCGCCTGCGCGCCCTCGCCTGCCACTACGGCCAGGGCTTCTTCTTTTCAGAGCCCGTGAGCCGGCTCGCTGCGGCCGGGCTGCTGCGCGCCGGGGCGACCTGGTAGCCGGTCCGCGGCCAGATCCTCCAACCGCAACGAAGCGAGCGTCAGGACCCGGGTCGTCCGGTCCCCGGGACCGTCCCATCGCTCGATGTTTTCGGCCGCCGCTTCGAGGAGGGAGCTGAGCACCCGGAACGCGCCGTCCGACAGTGGCGGATCCCCCCGGTAGAGGTCCAGGCGGGCGGAGAGGAAACGGAGGAGCCAGTCCGCCCGGAACCGGCCGAGAGCCGCCGTGATTCCGGCGTAGTCGGCCAGGATCTCGTCCAGCACGTTGTTGCGCATCGAGCCGAAGAGGCGCCGGGTGAGGTAGTGAACGCACTCGTGCTCCCGGCGGATGACGAGCGACGTTTCGCGCCAGCCCTCTTCGGAAAGCCCCAGCTCGGCCGCGGGAACGCCGCTGTACGGACCGTTCGAGAGCAGGATGAAGCGGTCCTGGTACAGCTCCTTCGGCGTCTCCCGGCCCCGGAAGTCCGCGCCGAGCGCCTGGATCCGCGTCCAGTTGTTGTAGCCCGAGATCATGAGCGCGCCCTGGGCATCGGGCACCGGGGCCGGCTCGTTCTTGCGGGCGATCGCCCGGAGCAGGGCCACGAACTCCCCCCGCCCCCGGGCGATGACGAGCGGAATGCGCCCAGCCGGGCTTTCGTGGAGCCCGATCTCGACAAGCTCGGGATGGGGGAGGACGAGCCCCGTGGCCTCGGGGATCTCGTCCGGCGGCACCCCCCGGAGCGTCGCGGCCCGGTACGCCTCGGTGCCGCTGATCCCCTCGCGGATGGGAAACCGAAGCTGGGGAAGGTGCTCTCGCAGAACCACGAACGCCCCCCGCCTCCGCGCCTGCCTCTCCCAATCCTCCCAGACGGCGACGAACGGCTCGTCCGGCAGGGGGAGCTCCGTTCCAGCCAGCGCCCCCAGGTCGAAGACGTTCTCGTTGTAGCGGAGGAGCTCCTCGGTCTCCTCCGGGGAGGCGCCGAAGCGACTTAGGGTATCCGCTTGAAAGCGCAAATTCATGCTGCTAGCCTAGGAGACCTTGAGGGGAATGA
>DATEIO010000717.1:0-5676 GCA_035278895.1 Thermoanaerobaculia bacterium
GTGTGGCCGCCCTGCTTTTTTGGCGACGTCTCCGGTCTCGGGCATTCCCCCACCCAGGGCGGCCACACAGGGCCGCCCCTACAAAGGGTGAATCAGGGTGTCGCCCCCAGCCTCGCCTCCAACCCCGCCCTCACCGCCGGCCACTCCTCCTCGATCACGCTGTACATCACCGTGTCGCGGGTCTTGCCGTTGGCGCGGGTCTGGTAACGGCGGAGCACGCCTTCCCGCTTCGCGCCGAGCTTCTCGATGGCGCGCTGGCTGTGGGCATTGTTCGAGTCGGTCTTGAACTGGACGCGCACGGCCCCCAGGGTCTCGAAGGCGT
Organism: Thermoanaerobaculia bacterium; assembly: GCA_035278895.1. Lineage (GTDB taxonomy): Bacteria > Acidobacteriota > Thermoanaerobaculia > Multivoradales > UBA5704 > DATARR01. The sequence goes on from DATEIO010000717.1 coordinate 323, forward strand.
GGTGGAGGAGGAGGTACTTGCTCTCCGGATTGATGCGGGTCCCCTGGAAAGCGCGGCCGATCCAGGTGCGGCCGATCTCCAGGGCGCGGTGCGCGGGGCGGATCTCCAGATAACCCGTCATCCCCACGGGCTCTCCCGTCTCTTTGAGGAGGATCGAGTAGACGACGGATTGCGGCAGCCCCATGCAGTAGTAGATCCAATCCTCGAACGCCTCGAACGTCGGGTTCCGCGGCCACTCCAGGGTCCACTGGAACACGTCGGGCTCGGCCTTCGGCCACAGGCCGGGCGCATGCTCGGGGGAGAGCGGCTCCAGCACGATCGTGGAGCCTTCCAGGCGGACAGGCAGGACTTCCATGGGAGGAGAAGTCTATCTCTTTCGCCGGAGAGCGGAAGCCCATATCCTCTCCCCCGCATGGAAGCCCCCGCCGCCCCTCGCTCCGGCGCCCTGCGCGTCCACCTGGCCCTCCTCCTCGTGCAGCTGTTCTTCGGCGGCTTCCACGTGGTGGCCAAGGCCGTGCTCGCGCAGATGGAGCCCCTGGCGCTCGCCGCCATCCGCGTGGCGGTCGCGTCGCCCATCCTCGCCGTCATGGCCTGGCGGCACGACCGCGTGCTGCCGGCCGCCCGGGAGATGCCCCGGCTGGCTCTCCTGGGCAGCCTCGGCATCTTCGCCAACCAGATCCTCTTCATCACGGGTCTCAAATACACCACGGCGACCAACGCCTCGATCCTCATGACCTCGCTCCCGGTCTTCGCCGTGGCCACGGCCGCGGTGCTCAAGATCGAGACGATCGGCCCGCGCCGCCTCGCCGGGATCGTCCTCTCCGTGGCCGGAGCGCTCGTCCTGGTCAACCCGCTCCGCTTCGAGGGTGGCAGCAGCGCGGCGCTCGGCGACATCCTCATTCTCTTGAACGCCCTCGCCTACGCCCTCTTCCTCGTGCTCCAGAGGCCGGTCCTCGCCCGCATCCCCTGGCGCACGCTGATCGCCTGGTCCTTCCTCTGGGGAGGCGCCGGGATCGTGATCGTGGGCGCGCCGGCTCTCACGCGGCTCGATTGGGCCGCCGTGCCGGCCAGGACCTGGCTGGGTGTCGCCTACATCATCCTGTTCGCCACCGTCTTCGCCTACGCGGTCAACACCTGGGCCGTCCGCCGCTCCTCCCCCGCCCTGGTCGCCGCCTACAGCACGCTCCAGCCGCTCGTCGCGGTGCTGCTGGCGGCGACGTTCCTGGGAGAACGGTTCGGATGGGTGGAAGGGATCGGGTTCGCGCTGATCGTGGCCGGGCTGTTCCAGGTGAGCGAGGCTAGACGGCCCGCTGCGCCCGCCTGACCTGCCCGAGCAGGCCGGCCATTGCGAGCCGCGCCGGGTCCGCAAACCTCGGATCGCGCTCGAGCTCCAGCCCCTGCCAGAGGAAGGCGAGAGCGGCCCCGGCGTCGCCCCGGGAGAGCCGCGCGAAGCCCTTGCGGAGGAGGGTGCGGCCCAGGAGGTGGCTCTCGCCCGCCCGGCGGTAGATCGCGGACGCCCGGTCGAGAAGGCGGAGGGCCTCGTCGAAGCGCTCCTGGTCCTGGCGGAGCGACGCGAGGATCTCCAGCAGACGGGCCCGCCCCAGCAGATCGTCCGTCCCCCGGAGCAGGTGCTTTTCCGCGCTTGCGAACGCCTGCTCGGCGCCGGCGAGATCCCCGAGGCTCCGCCGGGCGTCGGCGAGCGCGCCCCAGGCCCGGGCCCGGAGATCCTCCATCACCGCCGGAGGAACCCCCGCCGCCTCCAGCTCCTGGGCGATCCCCACGGCCAGCTCCGCAGCCTCGTGCCGCCGCTCTCCGCACTCCTCGAGCAGGAGATCGCAGAGGCCCCAGCTCCGGAACCGCGGATCAGTGCGCACAAGGAAACACTGCCGCTCGAAGGGGAGGCCCGCCAGCTCCGCCCGGAGCCCTCCGGCCTCGGCCCGCCCGGTGGCGAGCGCCGCGTGCACCGCCCGGGCGTTCGCGAACACCCGCTCGAGCATCCCTTCGTAGCGGAACCGTCCGGACTCCTCCATCCAGCCCGGAGCCTCCTCGCCGATCCGCCACAGCGCCGCCGTGACCTTCCGGCACCGGACGCATCCGGGCACCAGGTGGAGGATCACCCGCCGGCTCTCCTCCTCCGCGAGCTCGCCCAGCAGGAACGCTTCGAGCGTCTCCCGGGTCGGATGGAGCATCCGTTTCGGAACGAGGCGCGCGAAGAGCTGGAAAGTTGTCACAGGGGATCCTTTTCGGGATTTTACCACCCCCGGGGGAAGGGGGTCCAGAAGGGGGAGCTTCGCCTAGGCCCGCCGGACCCCCGGCAACCCGACCCCGGGCGCCGGGCGCTCCCGCAGCACCTCGCGGCGGAACACGAAGAGCTCCGCCGGCCGGCCGCCGGTCTGGGCGTCCTGTTGGCCGGTGCCTTCGACGAGCCCACCGTGCTCGACCAGGCGGCGGAAGTTCTGCTTGTGGAGGCGCACGCCCGCCAGCGCCTCGACGACCCTCTGGAGCTGGAGGAGCGTGAAGGTGGGCGCGAGCAGCTCGAAGACCACGGGGCGGTATTTGATCTTGCCGCGCAGCCGGCCCAGGGCGGTCGCGAGGATGCGGCGGTGGTCCAATGCCATGGCGCGGCCGGGCAGGGGCTCGGGCGGCTCCGCGGGCGCGGGGCGGCGCTCCTCGACGGCGCCACCGGTCTCGTCCCGGTCTCTCCAGGCCTCGGGCACGAGGTAGGCCTCGTAGAGGAGCTCGTAGCGCTCGAGCACCCGCTCGCCGTCCCAGGCCACCCCTCCGAGACCGAAGGTGATGTCCGCGCGCTGGCGGCGCTCTCTCCGGGAGGCCGGGTCGGAAGCCTGGCCCACCCAGGCTTCGAGGGCCGGAGCGATCGAGCTCTCGATCACGGCCGGCCGGCCCTCGCGCCAGTCTTCCCAGGGGAAGAAGTCGTACCAGCCGCGCCAGCGGGCGTCGCGGCCCACGGAGACCTCCCGCACCAGGGCCAGGTAGGCCACGGAGACCGACCGCGGCTCGCTCCGCGCCTCGGTCGGGTCGCGGTAGCGGTCGCCGAAGGTGTAGAGCTGCTCGACGTAGCCCAGCTCCAACCCCGTCTGCTCCCGCACCCAGCGGCGCAGGGCCCGGTCGAGCGTGCGGTCGTGCTCGGGCTCCAGGGGGCCCAGGGGGAGGGCGTCCTCGGGATCGCCGCCGCCCGGCCGCGGACGGCGGATGGTCAGGATGCGCGGTACCTCCTCGGTGACCGCCACGATGACCGCGTTCAACCCGAGGTCGACCTTGGGGCTCATTCAGCGGATCGCCAGTACAACGGGAGGCGCCGCGACCGGATCGCGGTCGAAGATCCGGGCGAAGTGGCGGGCACAGACCGCCGCCACCTCGGGGAGGGCCGGGGCCTTTCCCAGCAGCCGCTCGACGGAGGTCATGCGGACCTGGTTCAACCCGCAGGGGATGATGCCGGCGAAGTAGGAGAGGTCGGTCGAGATGTTGAGAGCAAAGCCATGGGTGGTGATCCACCGCGAGAGGTGGACGCCGATCGAGGCGATCTTCTCCTCCCCCACCCATACGCCGATCAGCGCCTGCTCCTCCCGTCCTTCCGCCGTCACCCCGAAATCCGCGAGCGTGCGGACCAGCACCTCCTGGAGGTCGTGCACGTAGCGCCGGATGTCCCGCCGGTCCGGGCTCAGGTTCAGGATGGGATAGCCCACGAGCTGGCCCGGCCCGTGGTAGGTCACCTGCCCCCCGCGGTCGCACTCCGCGATCTCGATGCCCCGCGCCGCGAGCCACTCCGGGCCCGCGAGCACGTCGGTCTCGTCCGCGTTCCTCCCCAGGGTGTAGACGTGCGGGTGCTCCAGGAGCAGCAGGTGCTCCGGCCCTTCCCCGCGTTTGAGGGCGTCGCGCACGGCGTGCTGGAGGGCCACGGCTTCGGCGTAGGGGAGGCGGCCGAGGAAGTCCCAGTGGAGCGGGCGGCGGGCGGGCGTCGCGGACATGAAGAGGATTGTAGCGGAGAGGCGGCGGGGGGATTGCTGTAAGATGCAGCCGCTTCTCGGAGGGAGGGCACCCATGGTGGAAAGGATCGTCACGGCCATCCTCGGAGGTGGCCAGGGAAGCCGGCTCTGGCCGCTGACCCGGCACCGGGCCAAGCCCGCGGTGCCCGTGGGCGGCAAGTTCCGTCTCATCGACATCCCGATCAGCAACAGCCTGCACGCGGGGATCTTCCGGATCTTCGTCATCACCCAGTTCAACAGCGCGAGCCTGCACCGCCACATCGCCCAGACCTACCGCTTCAGCGTGTTCAGCGACGGCTACGTCAACATCCTCGCCGCCGAGCAGACGATCGACCGCCAGGACTGGTATGAAGGGACGGCCGACGCCATCCGCAAGACCCTCCCCCGCCTGCTCGATCCCAAGCCGACCGAGATCCTGATCCTTTCGGGCGACCAGCTCTACCTGATGGACATCCGGGAGTACGTGGAGACCCACCGCGCCCGGCAAGCGGACCTGACGGTCGCCGTCAAGCCGGTCTCTCGCGAGGAGGCTTCCGGCTTCGGCATCCTCCAGCTCGATCCGACCGGCCGGATCATCCAGTTCGTGGAGAAACCCAAGGACCCCGCGCTGCTCGACGCCCTGGCGCTCAACGAGCAGACTCAGGGAGCCCTGGGCTTTCCGGCCCCGCCGGGCTCGTACCTCGCCAGCATGGGCATCTACGTGTTCCAGCCCGAAGTGCTCCGCGAGCTTCTCGTGGGCACACAGACGCTCGACTTTGGCCGCGAGGTCATCCCCCAGGCGCTTCCCCACTACCGGGTCTTCGCCTACCCCTACAGCGGGTACTGGGCCGACATCGGCACCATCCCGAGCTTCCACCAGGCGAACCTGGACCTGACGAAGCCTCTGCCTCCGTTGAACCTCTACGACCCCGAGCACCCGATCTACACCCACCCGCGCTTCCTGCCGGGGACCAAGGTCAACGAGTGCTTCGTCCAGTACTCCATCCTGGGCGAGGGGAGCATCCTCTCCGGGAGCCGGATGACCGATTCGATCATCGGCATCCGTTCCGTGGTCCGCTCGGGCTCGATCATCGAGCGCTCGATCATCATGGGAGCCGGTGCCTGGGAGACCAACCTGCCCGAGTCGGGAGACATCCCCATCGGCATCGGCCGGGATTGCCATATCCGCAACGCCATCGTGGACTTCGACGCCCGGATCGGCGACGGCAGCCGGCTGGTCAACGAGGCCGGGCTCCAGCACCTGGACAACCCGAACTACTGCATCCGCGAGGGGATCATCGTGGTGCCCAAGGGCGCGACGGTCCCCCCGGGAACGGTCGTCTGAATGGCGCCCTTGAAGATCTGCCAGGT
>DATEIO010000718.1:0-19072 GCA_035278895.1 Thermoanaerobaculia bacterium
GGCCGCGGCCGGCAGATCGCCTTGCGCGTCCGCCAGCACGACCGCCGGAGCGGCTGGCCCGGCGGCCCGGGCTTCGAGAGCGGCGAGCGCGTTCAAGCTGGGGACGTGGACCACCGGGTGGTCCATCACCAGAAACCGGCCGCTGTGGCGCAGGGCCGCGAAGGGGAGGTTTCCCAACGGGCCGTCGGTCACCACGTGGACCGTCCGCCCCGTCCGCGGCAGCGAGCCCGGCGGTAGGAGTGCCGCGCCCAGGCGGTCGGCGGTCCCGGCGTCGTCAGGGTGGGCAAGGAAGCTCTCCCCCAGGCGCCGCACCTCGGCCGGCGAGGCGGAGAGCTCTTCGAGATGGACCCCCCCTCCGGCGATCACGGCGAGCCACAGGGCGTCCCTGGCCTCAAAATAGACCAGGCCGTGGCGGTCGCCGAACGCGCGCAGCACGTCGCGGACCGGCCGCAGGGCCGCCACCGGGGACTCGTTCATCGCCGGCAGCAGGGAGTCGATCAGATCCATCCGCGCAGTGGCCCGGGCGGGAGACCAGTCCGAGCCGGGCGGATGGGCGGGGGAGAGGAAGGCGTCCAGCAGCGTCCGCGCCTGGGCCCGCTCGGCCGTCGCGAGCGCCTCTTCGCCTCGCCCCGCCGAAGCTTGCAGGTGGAACAGGGCCTCGAAAGGCTGGCGCTTCCGGTCCAGCAGCCACGACTTGAGCTCGTCGAAGGCCAGCGAGCGCCGCATCTCCTCGACGATCGCGATCGAGCGCAGGTAGGCCTTCTCGGCCTCCTCCCGGCGGCCCCGGGTCTCCTCGGCCTCGCCGCGCACGAGCTCCAGGTCCCAGGCCCAGTCCGCGGGCGGGTCCTGGCTCAGCGCCGCGTCCACGCTTTCAAGGGCCGCCTCGGCGCGTCCGCGGGCGAGCTCCACCCGGGCGCGGTAGTAGAGCAGGGAGATCTCGGGAGGCTTCCCGGGCTCGACGTGCTTCCACGCTTCCTCCAGGTGGTGGGCCGCCTTGGCCGGGTCGCCCTCTTCGAGAGCGAGGTTCGTCAGGTTCAGGTGGATGGAACGGAAGAACTGCGGGTCTTTAAGGTCCGCCCCCAGCTCCAGAGCCTGCTCGAGATCGCGCCGGGCGAGCGCCCGCCGCCCCTCGTCGGCCAGGAGGCCGCCCCGGTTCGCCAGGAGGTGCACCCGGCGCTCGGTCCCGGCGGCGGATCGATCCTCCGCGAGCGAGCCCGCCGCCTCCAGGGCGCGGCGCGCCCCTTCGAGATCGCCCACTGCGTAGAGGGCCGCGTAGAGCGCATCCGCCGCGGAGGCCTCGAGGGCCGGATCTCCGGCCTTCTTCGCCTCGGCGAGCGCCTCGCCCGCCCGGAGGAACGCCTCGCGGTACCGCGAGTCCTGCCACGCCAGAAGCGACAGCCGGTGGAGGAGATCCGCCACCCGCTGCGGGTTGCCGTCCGCGCGGTAGAGGGCCAGGTCGCGGCGGTACTTCTCTTCCGCCAGCGCGCTCTCTCCGCGCTGCTCGTGCATGGCGGCGGCCATGGACCAGACGCCGGGCCGCACCTTGCCGTCCTTCGCCAGCCGGTCCACCCAGGCGAGCACCTCGTCCGGATGTCCCAGAGAGTAGTGGGCGACGGCCACGGCCGCTCCGGTGAGCGGATCTCCCGTCGTACGGTAAGCCTCTGCGCACGCCTCCAGGGCCTCCTCGTGACGGCCCGCGCGGGAGAGGTCCAGGCAGCGCTGAGCGGTGTCTCCATGGCATCCCGCGAGGAGCGCGGCAAGCCCGAGACAGAGGGCGAATCGTGATGTGAGCACTGGTTTTCAGGATAGCACCTCGATCCTGCGGACCGGCGATTCTGAGATTCTCGGCCAATACGCATTGAGGCAAGTCGTAATATACTGTCCTCCCTTGCCTCCGCCCTGGGCGCGGGGGTGAGCCAAGGAGGGCAACGGCATGCGTTTGGAGAAGCTGTCGGTCCTGATCCTCGGTCTCCTGTTCATGCAGACGGTCCTCCTGGGGCTGCTCCTCTGGCGGATTCAATCTCTCGAGCGCCTGGTCCTGTCGGCCGCTTCCGGCGGGGCGCTCGGAGCGCCGCCGGAGGAGGAAGAGGTGGTCGCCGTCGACCCGGGCAACGGCCCCACGCAGGGCGACGCCGCGGCGCCCGTCACCATCGTCGAGTTCTCGTGCTTTACCTGTCCGGCCTGCGCCGATCTCCAGACCGGTTTGAAGGAGACCCTCTCGCGCCATCCCGGCAAGATCCGCCTCGCCTACCGCTACTTCCCCCTGAGGCTCGAAGGCAAGCCCATCCTGCTGGCCAAGGCGGCGGAGTGCGCCCGGGCGCAGGGAAAGTTCTGGGAAGCCCACGACCTGCTGTTCAAGAAGAGCCTCGACATCGAGGGGGAAAAGGCGCTCCTCGACGCCATGGCGCCTCTGGGGCTCGATCCCGCGGGGCTCTCGCAGTGCATCGCGTCCAAGGAGACCGAGGCGCGGGTGCGGGCGGACTTCGAGGCGGGGAGGAGCTACGGCGTCAACAGCACGCCGACCCTCTTCATCAACGGCCGGCGGGTCCAGGGGGCGGACCTGAGGATCCTCGAACAGGTCGTGGAATCGAACCTCGAAAAAGGGGTGGTCTAGGCAACCCCTCGGGCGGCTCGACGCCCGATTGTCGACCGAAGGAGGTAGTCTGATGCGTCTCAGAAGCTCAAGGCTCACGTCCCTTGCCCTGACGATCCTCTTCGTCGTCTCCACGGTCTTCGTGGGGCTGGCGGCGGCGCCGACGACCGCGACAGCTGCGTCGTGTACCCCGCCGGCCCAGAGGACGACTTACGGGTGCTGCAGTTGCAACATCCGCAAGGCTCTCTATTGGTACTGCAGCTCCAGCGGCACCTGGGTGCAGTCCGGCAGCGCCTGCTTGTACGGCCAGTGCTGCGCCTATCCCTGCTGTGTCTAGGCTTCATCTTCCCCGCCGGCTCCCTCGGCGAGGGAGCCGGCGGCCGGTCGTACGAAGCTGAAGACGACTACGCGACAACCTCCCTCGCGGAGTGAAGGAGGCGCGCTTTCCCGCCTCAGTCTCACCTTCCTTCTTAGAAGTCTGATTCCAGACATCAAGAAGGAGAACTCCATGTCACCTCACCTGCAATGCTTCCCCCGCTCCGCCGCCGTCCTCCTCGCCGCCTTGGCCCTGACGCTCGCCGTTCCGGCCTGGGCGGCCAGCCCGGGGACCGGATCAGTCTCTCAGACCACGACCCAGGCGGCGTGGACGGGCGGTCCCAACCTGCTGGGAATCGGCACGGCCTGCGGCGGGCCGGCGAACTCGAAGTGCGACAACTACAAGCTGACCATCAACCCGCCCGCGGGGAGCTTCAAGGTGGAGATCACGCTCACCTTGTCGCTCCTGAACGACTACGATCTGGAGGTCTACGGCCCCAACAACCAGCTCGTCGGGTCCTCGGGCAACAGCGTGGGGGTGGCCGAGAAGGTCGTGCTCAACAATCCGGCGGCCGGCATCTACACGGTGAGCGCAGCGCCGTTCGTCTCCACCCAGGCCTACAGCGCCACGGCCAAGCTGTCGCTGGTGACGACGCCGCCCCCGTCCACGGCGACGGCTCCCACCTATGACGTCTATGGCCCTCCGGCCGGCGTGGGCCTCTCGGCCGGCGAGCCGACTCTGGGCGTCAACTTCGACACGGGCGCGGTGATGTACATCGCGGGGACGGAAACGCTCAAGGTCACGTTCAACGACGCCGTGACCCCGGCCACGGCCTCCTGGCAGAACGTGAGCGCTCCGCAGACGTCGCTCATCACGTTCGATCCCATCCTGTACACGGAGCAGGAGCTGGGGCGGACCTTCGTCTCGCAGCTCCTGCCGGCCAAGATCAGCCTCATGGCGTGGACCGATGACGACGGCGCCACCTGGAATCCGAGCCTGGGCGCCGGCATCAACTCCGGCGTCGATCACCAGAGCGTGGGCGGCGGTCCCTTCGCTCCCGGGCTTCTCAGCGGGCTCACCTCCTACCCCTACGCGGTCTACTACTGCTCGCAGGACATCGCGCTTGCCCAGTGCGCGGTGAGCCTGGACGGCGGCACGACCTTCGGCCTGGCCGTGCCGATCTACAACCTGACCCAGTGCGGTGGCCTCCACGGCCACATCAAGGTGGGGCCGGACGGCACGGCCTACGTACCCAACAAGAACTGCAACGGCGAGCAGGGGATGGCAGTCTCGACGGACAGCGGCCTCTCCTGGACCGTCCGTACCGTGCCGGGAAGCTCCGCCGGCTCTTCCGACCCCTCGATCGGCATCGGCTCGGACGGTACCGTCTATTTCGGCTGGAACAATGGGGATGGCCACGCCTACGCCGCCGTCTCCTACGACCAGGGCGCGACCTGGGCCCACATCCAGGACGTAGGCGCCGGGCTCGGCATCCAGAACATCGCTTTTCCCGCGGTGATCGCGGGCGACGGCGATCGCGCCGCTTTCGCATTCCTGGGCACCACCACCGGGGGCGCCGCCACCGGGGACGATCCCAACTTCCCGGCCGTCTGGCACCTCTACGTGGCCCACACCTTCGACGGCGGCGCGACCTGGGTGACGACCAACGTCACGCCGAACGATCCGGTCCAGCGCTCGACGATCTGCACGGCCGGCACGACCTGCGGCACCACCCGCAATCTGCTCGATTTCATGGATCTCACGGTCGACGCCGAAGGCCGCGTGCTGGTCGGCTACGCGGACGGTTGCGTGGGCACCTGCGTGACCGGAGGTGCGAACACCTACGCGGCCGAGGCCCGCATCGCCCGCCAGAAGAGCGGCAAGCGGCTGTTCGCGGCGTTTGACTGAAATCAAAGGACTGCAAGGACCGCAGGGACATCAAGGACAAAATCCGGATGTCCCTGCAGGTCCCTGCCTGTCCCGTTCGTCCGTGTTCTCCTTTCCCTAACGGCCCGGCATCAGAAGGTGGCTGTCGCCGAACTCGTGCCACAGATAGCCTTCGCGGACCGCCTCCTCATAGCCCGCGCGGACCAGCTCCTGCGGGGCGAGCGCGTAGAGCAGGGCGAGATGGCTCGCCAGCGGATCGTGCAGGCCGGTGACGAGGCCGTCCACGCTCTTGACGGGCCGCCCCGGGTGGATCAGCAGCCGCGTGAACCCCGCGGCCGGGCGCACCCGCTCGCCGTCCCACGCCGACTCCAGGGCACGGACGACGGTCGTGCCCACCGCGATCACCGGGCGCCCTTCCCGCCGCGCGGCGGTCACGGCCTCGGCCGTCCGCTCCGGCACCGCGAACGGCTCGGCGTAGAGGACGTGCTCCTCCACCTCGTCCGCCTCGAGCTCGTGGCTGGAGACTCCGGAGTGGAGCGTGATTCCGGCCAGTGAAATCCCCTTCGCCTGGAGGGCGTCCACGACCCGCGCCGTAAAGGGCCGCGCCGCGGACGGCATCTCGGCGCTTCCCGGCACCTCTGAAAAAAAGGTTTGATAGTCCGCGAGCGGCGGATACGGCGGCTCGAGATATCCATAGCGGATGGGCGTTCCCGCCCACTCCATCGCTCGCCGGAGGTCGCCCTCCACCTGGACGAACCACAGCCGCGGCAGGCCCGGATGGGGCGCGACGAGCCGGGCGGGCAGGTCCCCGATCTCCAGGAGATCGCCCACTTCCAGAGGCAGCGGCCCCGGCTCCGCGGCGCTCTTCCTGGGCTCGATCAGGGAGAGCCCGTGGCCGTAATCCGTCGAGACGTTCGCGAGGAACGGGCCGAGCGCGGCGTGCCGGGCGGGCAGGCTCGCCGGCAGCGTCGCGCTCGTGTTGACGACGAGGAGCGTGCCCGGCGTGAGGAAGCGGGGGAGGTCCCGGAACCGGGCGTGCTCGTGCCCGCGCTCGGTCGTGACGAGCAGGCGCACCTCGTCGCGAGCGAGGCCCCGGCGCTCGGGCGGCCCGTCCGCCTGGAGCGCCCGCGGGCGTTCGAAGAGAAGCTCGGCGCGCTTCATACCGCCACCTCCGCGAGCGTCTCCGCGTTCACCTCCCAGCGCTCCGACTGCGCCCGGTAGCGCCGGCCCGTGACCGCGTCCCGCGGCTGCCCGAAGAGCCACGCCCAGAAGGGCAGCGTCACCTCCGGCAGAGGCCGGTCGGAGATGTCCTCGCCGGGGAAGGCCGCCTGGTGCATCTCCGTCCGCAGATCGCCCGGATCGACCGCTACGACGCCGACTCCGCGCTCGCGAAGCTCGTTGCCGAGCGTCAGGCTCGCGAGGTCCAGAGCCGCCTTGGTGAGACCGTACCCGCCCCAGCCCGGATACCCCCCGAGCGCCGCGTCGCTCGAAACGTTGACGATCAATCCACCGCTCGCTTCGAGAAGCGGAAGCACCTCTCCCACGAGCGCAACGGGAGCGGCGACGTTGACGCGAAAGGTTTTTTCGATCTCCGTGATCGGATATCCGGCGAGAGGCGGCAGGGGAGTCGCGCCCAGCGTGGACGCGTTGTTCACCAGGACGTCGAGCCGGCCGAGCTCCCGCGCTGCCTGAGCAATGTGACGGCGATGCGTTGGATCGGCCACGTCGCCCGCGAGAGCGATCACCCGCCCGCCATGGCGCCGAAGCTCCCGCGCCACCGCTTCGAGGTCCCCTTCCCTGCGGGCCGTGATTACCAGGTCATAGCTCTGAGCGGCGAGAAACTCGGCAACGGTGCGGCCCAGCCCCCGGCTGGCCCCCGTGACGATGGCTGTGCGATGCATTGAGTTCCTTCCTTTCGTTGCGCCCCGGCTTTCGGGGCTATCACAACGATAGGGATTTGCACCGCAAGGCACATCCGGCGGAAGTTCAGGCGGGAACCTGGACGAAAGTACAGTAGGGTGCGCTGTGCGCACGTTGTTGCTTTCCGCCGCCCCAACACGTGCGCACAGCGCACCCTACACGATGCCGATCTCCCGCGCCAACCGCACGGCCTGCGTCCGGTTCCGGGCCCCAAGCTTCGAAAGCACGGCGCTCACGTGAAACTTCACCGTGCGCTCGCTGATCGCAAGCCGCGCCGCGATCTCCTTGTTGGCGAGCCCTGCGGCCACGAGAGACAGCACCTCGGTCTCGCGCGCCGTCAGGGCGTCCGGGCTCTCCGTGGCGCGAACCTGCCTGAGGAGCTTCGAGGCGACGACGGGCGGGATGAGCGCGCCTCCGGCGCTCACGGTGCGGATCGCGGCGAAGATCTCCGCCCGCGGGGCGCCTTTCAACAGGTACCCTTGAGCGCCGGCTTGGAGCGATCCCACGATGCGCTCGTCCGTGTCGAACGCCGTGAGCACCACCACCTGCACGGAAGGGTCCGCGGCGCGCAGACGCTTGATCGCTTCGATCCCGTCGAGATCCGGCATTTCCAGATCCATCAGCACGACGTCCGGCCGCAGGCGGGCCGCCTCGGCCACGGCCTCAGCGCCGTTGCCGGCTTCGCCCACCACCTCGAAATCCGGTTGCGTCGCGAGCATCGCCGCGAGCCCGTCGCGGACCACCGGGTGATCGTCGGCCAGGAGGATGCGAATGGTCTTGGACATCAGGAAGATTTTCTCACGGCGAGCGGAACCTCCACCGTGATCCGCGTGCCTGCGCCGGGCGAGCTTTCGATCTGGAAGCTCCCGCCGAGCAGATGCGTCCGCTCGCGCATTCCCACGAGCCCGAAGCGGCTTTGGGCGGCTCCCTCCATCGCGAATCCCCGGCCGTCGTCCTGAATTGTCAGGCGCACCCGGTCGGGCGAAGTCTCCAGACGAATCCCGACCCGAGCAGCCTCCGCGTGGCGCACCGCGTTCTGGAGCGCCTCCTGGGCGATGCGGTAGAGGCCCACCTCGACCGCGGGTGGCAGGCGGACGTCCGGACCTTCGGCCTGGAAAGTGACCGGAGCCCCCGTTCCGGCCGCCAGGGCTTCGAGGGCCGCCGGGAGCGTCTTCCCTTCGAGCGGCGCCGCGCGGAGGTCGAGAACCGAGCGGCGCGTCTCCTCGAGGCCCTTCCGGGCGAGGTCGAGCGCGGCCGAGACGCTCCGCTGCACGCGATCCGGCTCCGCCTGCTCGGCGAGCAGCGCCTCGGCGGCTTCGAGCTGGAACGCGATCGCGGAGAGGTCCTGCGCGAGCGTGTCGTGGATCTCCCGGGCGAGGCGGTTTCTCTCCTCGGTCTGGGCCGACTCCAGCCGCCGCGCGTGGAGCCGTGCCCGTTCGATCGCCACCCCGAGCACGTCGCCGATCGTGCGGAGGAGGTTGAGCTCGTGCGGCTCGAGCTCGCGCCACTCCGGGCCTGCCACGTTGAGCATTCCGAGCCGCGCGAGCCCGCCGCCTTCGGCCGAGACTTCGAGCGGGATGCTCGCGTGAACCTGAAGCCCGGCCGTCTTGCTGCGGTCGAACGCGAGCTTGCGCAGACGGCTGCAGTAGATGACTTCCACGTTTTCAGGGCCGTCGAGCTCGCCGTCGCGCAGCGCTTCGAGGCAGTAGCACCATCCGGCCGTGAATTTCGGTTCTTCGGCGAGCCCCGGCGGAAGGTTTTGAGTGGCGGCGAGATACGGCGCGCCGGAGGTCTCGTCGAAGAGGAGCACCCATCCGGTGCTCAAGCCCAGAAGCTCGGTGACCTTTTCCAGGGCCCGCGCGAGGAGCGTCGGGAGGTCCACCGAAGCGTTCAACGCCCGGGCCACGTCGTTCAGGATGGACAGCTCGTGGCTGCGTCGCTTCAGGGCCTGGGCTTCAGACTCTCGACCGCTCATGGGCGGTCGAGAGTCTACAACGCCGTGAAGTCTTTTACTGCGGGCTTCCGCCGTTCTGGACGCCGACGGCCCGCTCCAGGGCCGAGAGCCGCTCACCGAGCTGCGTTTCGAGCTCGGCTTTTTCGGCGCGGAGCTTGCGGATCTCCTCGTCCTGGTCCAGGGTGTAGAGGGTGAGCTCTTCGACCTTTTCGAGCAGAAGCATCTGGAACTGTCCGAGCTTCAGGCCGTTCGCCTTGATCTCCGCGGCGCTCGGGATGTTGGGCAGGTGCTTCTCGCGGTCGATGAATTCCCGCAGCTCGCCCAGGCTCTTCAAGGAGTAGTCCGGCTCGAAAACGTAATCGGGAGCGTTCAGCGTGACGCCGTCGTCGATGAAGCTGCCGCCGCTGACCCGGATGTCTCCGCCATTGACATGGAAGAGCGAAGAGGGCGTGGAGGTGCCGACGCCGATGCTACCGGTCCCCGTGATGTGGAAACGGTTGACGCTTCCGGTGCCGAGAATCAGGGGATAGGCGTTGAGAGTTCCTAGGATCAGGCCGTTGCCACCGACCTGCAGGAGCTCGTTCCAGCTTCCCAGGGTCTGGCCGAACCGGGAAACGGTTCTGCCGCTTCCATGGGCGATGAGGCTCGAGTATGCAGTGTCCGACTTGGCCCGGAGCACGCCCGCGGCCGAGGCGCCGGTGTTCGGGTTTTCCACCAGGAGGAGGGAGTTGGCGTTTTCATCTTCGAACACGTGGAGCTTCTCCGTGGGCGCTCCGGTCCCGATTCCCACGTCGCCATGGCCCATGACGTCGAATTCCTGATTGAGACCGGTGAGGGCCGCAGGGCTTACCGGACCGCCTTGAAGAGTGGTACCGGTGACCGACGGGGCAAGGTTGCCGGAGATGCTGTTGGTAAAGCCGATCACCCAGGAGCTCTGGACGATGAGCGGATCGAGGAGCGAGTTGTGCACGATCCCATAGGTCGAGGTGGAGCCGGAGCCGGTCCCCCAGACCTTGCTTTCCGTGACCTCCAGGCCGAGGTTCGCAGTGCTCAGGTCCATTCCATAGGAGGCGGTGCTGCCTCCCGCGGCGTTGATTTCGGTGTTCTTGACCCGCAGATTCTCTCCGGAGGTCGACCAGCCGCTGGCGTCGGCGTAGAGCCCGCGAGAGCGGACTCCTCCCGTCACGTCGATGCGGGAATCGCGGAGCTCGTCGAGGCACAGGCTGCTCGCCAGGAACAGCCCATAGTTGTTGGCTGCACCGGTGACGGTGATCTTGCTGCGTCTCACCGCGCCCTTCTGGTTGGGAAAGCCGCGGTAGATCACGCCGTATCCGTCGCCTGCTCCCGTCGCGGTGGCCGTGATCTCGACCTCTTCCATCAACGTGGCCGAATTGACGTTGCGCACGCCCCAGGCGGTCCCCGCGGCAGTGGAGAACCGCACCCGGTAGATGCGGGGGGAGACGTTGTAATTGGCCATCGCGATGGCGCTCGAAGTCGTACCGGCGGTGGCCTCGACGGTCAGCAGGCGCAATTCCGCGTTGTCGGCGCCGTGAACGGTGGCATCGAAGTTGGAGGCGACGGGAACGCTGCCGGTAATTGTCGTCACCCCGATGCCCGATCCCTCGATGTCCACCCAGGAGCGCATCTGGAGCAGAGTGGAGCCGACGTCATAGATCCCCGGCTCGAGCTTCAGGAGCCACTGGTTGGTCGACGAGGGAGAGGAGATTCCGGCCAGGGCGGTTTGCAGAGCGGTTCCGCTCGCCGTGGGATTGCCCGGAACCGGCGAGACGAGCACGGTTCGGATCTGCGCCTGGGCGGACGCTACGCCGAAGAACAGAGCGAATGCGAGAATGAGTGAGCAAAAAAAGGCAGAGGAGGGGCCAAGCTTCCTGCGAAGAGACATAGAATCTCCTTTCCGTTGGAACGGCGTGAACTTCCTCTATAACGACCCTCAGAGAAGAAAGGTTCCAGGCAACAGGCAGTCTGAATTCCGACCCTTATACGTATGACGAGAGGAAAGCGTTTGGGGTGTTAGAATAGGCGCAGCCTCTACGCATTCAAAGGAGCGATCGATGAATTGCAAACGTGCCTCCCTTGCCGTGGCTCTGCTCGTGTCCCTCGCATGCCTGGGAGCCTCCTCCTCGGCACAGCCGGACAAGGTCGACGAGTACGTGGAGGCCGAGATGCAGCGCATCGGCGTTCCCGGTCTCTCGATCGCCGTCGTCCGAAACGGCCAGGTCGTCAAGGCGAAGGGCTACGGGCTCGCCAACGTCGAGCTGAACGTCGCCGCCACACCCGAAACGATCTATCAATCCGGCTCGATCGGCAAACAGTTCACGGCGACGCTCGTGATGATGCTGGTCGAGGAAGGGAAGCTCAGCCTGGACGATCCGATCGGCAAGCACATCGCGGACGCGCCGGCGATCTGGAAAGGCATCACCGTGCGCCACCTGCTGACCCACACCTCCGGAATCTCGAATGCGTTGTACGGAAAGATCGACATGCGCCGCGACTACACCGAAGACGAGCTTCTCCGGGAGATCGCGGCGCTTCCGCTCGACTTTCAACCCGGAGAGCGTTGGAACTACAGCAATCCCGGGTACGTGACGCTCGGCATCCTCATCCACAAGGTGAGCGGCAAATTCTACGGCGACCTCCTCCGCGAGAAGATCTTCGGCCCGCTCGGCATGGCGACCGCCCGGGTGATCAGCGAATCCGACCTCGTGCCCAACCGCGCCGACGGCTACCTCCTCGTCGAAGGCGAGCTCAAGAATCAGGAGTGGGTTTCCCCCACCCTCAACACGACCGCCGACGGAGCGCTCTACCTGACCGTGCTCGACATGGCCAAGTGGGCCGCGGCGCTGGAATCGGAAAAGCTGCTCAAGCGTGCTTCGCTCGACCAGATGTGGACGCCGGTGAAGCTCAACAGCGGCAAGACCGAGCAGTATGGCTTCGGCTGGTTCGTGGGCGACGCTCGCGGCCACCGCCTCATCTCGCACGGCGGAGCCTGGCAGGGCTTCACCGCCCAGATCTCGCGCTACGTGGACGATCAACTGACCGTCATTGTGATGACGAACCTGGCCGGTGGAAATCCCGGAAAGATCGCGGCCGGCATTGCGGGTCTCTACGTCCCCGAGGTTGCCCCCCTCGAGCGCAAGGCCATCCGGATCGATCCGAAGCTCGTGGGCTCCTACCTGGGCGAATATGAAGTCGGGCCCGGGATCACCCTCAGGATCTTCCGGGAAGGAGACAGCCTCTGGATTCAACCGACCGGCCAGTCGCGCGCGGAGCTCTTTCCCGAATCGGAGGCGAATTTTTTCCTAAAAGTCGTGGACGCGCAGATCACGTTCGTCAAAGACCCGAACGGAGCGGTGACTCAATTGATCTTGCACCAGAACGGCAAGGACACCGAAGCGAAGAAGATCCGGTAAGGCTTTCCTAAGGCTCCGGCCTCAGCGCCTTTCGGGCAGCGTCCAGCCGCACCGTCTCCACCCGGCCGCGTTGCTCCTCCGCGCGCCGCGTGAGGCCTTCATAGTCGACGCCCTGAAGCGCGGGCGCCTCCTCCGCCGCGGCGGCCAGCGCCCGCCACAGAAGTCTCTTCCCTTCGATCCCGATCGACAGGGCGTCCAGCGCTTCGAGCAGGCGCAGCGCCCCGCCGGTCAGGTCGTCCCACCGCAGCTTGAGCTCCGACCCCTTCTCCGCCAGCCACGCCGTCGCCTTGCGCGTGCGGCTCTCGGAGACCTCCAGCCGCTCCATGAGCCCCTCGAGCTCCCCGCGGTCCGCCGCCACGTCCGCCCGCAGCTCCGCCGCAAACCGCTCCACCTCCGTGCCCGCGTGCGAAGCCTCGAGGTGCTCCAGCAGCTCCAACGCCGCCGTCGATCCCGCCAGATGGTCGTTCAAATAGGTTGCGATGTGCTTTTCGGCCATGTTTCCCCCTCTCCGAGGGGACATGCATCCGTCGGGCCATCGTTCCGCCATTCAAGAAACCGGCGGCCCCGCGGGGCCGCCGGGATTGGCGCTGCCACTAGGTGACCGCTCTCAGTTGAGCGGGCAGCCCCGGTTGTTGTCGGCGTCCAGCGCCGCGGCGAGCGCGAGCATCGCGTCACGGTTCTGCAGCAACGCGTTGTTCACGTCCGCGATCACCGAAGCCTCCGTCCGCGGATAGGCGACGTCCGGATGCGAGGCGTTGAGCAGAGCCGCCACGGCCGCGCGCAGCAGGATCTCCGCCGCTCCCTCGCCTCCGGTTCCGCCGGCGAAGCTCAGCGCGTCCACGAGCATCGCGTTCCCCAGGGTGGGATAGAAGGTGCTCACGTTGGTGAACACCGTCTTCACCTTCTGGGTGGGCGAGTAGCCCGTGGGCGGCCAGGAATCGGTGTGATTCTTCCAGTAGCCTGGCGTGCAACCCTGGTTGCCCGCGGACTGGCCCTTGTAATGGCTGGGATCGCTCGCGGTCACCGGGCTGCTGCCCGCCGGGCTGCCGGTCACGGTGCCGACGTTGGCGTACTGGCCGGCCGTGGCGGTGCCCCTGCCGGTGCACGTCATCGATTCACCCGGCTCGAGAGCCGTCTTCGGGCAGGTGACCGTCACGCCACGGCTGTCCGTCACGGTGACGTTCGTCAGCCGGATCGTGCCGGTGTTGGTCACGACGTAGGTCCACAGGACCGGATCGCCCACTGGGATGATCGGACCCGGCGGGGTGTCGGCGTCCTCGCCATTGGTCAGTTTTTCGATGGCGATGTCCGCCTGCGCGCCGAAGTAGTGGCTCGGATCGGTGTCGCTGACGGTCGGGCCACCCTCCGGAGCGCCGGTCGCGGTGCCCAGGTTGCTGTACTGGCCGGCCGTGGCGGTGCCGCTGCCGGTGCAGGTCATGGACTCACCCGACTCGAGAGCCGTCTTCGGGCAGGAGACCGCTACGCCGCGGTCGTCCGTCACGGTGACATTCGTCAGCCGGACGTCTCCGGCGTTGGTCACGACGTATTTCCACTCCACCGTCGACCCCACCAGGAGCGTGGGCCCCGGAGGGGTGTCGGCGTCCTCGTTGTTGGTCAGCTTTTCGATGTGGATCATCGGCCACCACCCAAAATAGCAACTCGGGTCGGTGTCGCTGACCGCGGGCCCGTGCTCCGGCTGACCGGTCGCGGTGCCAACGTTGATGTACTGGCCGGCCACCGCCTTGCCCGTCGCCGTGCACGTCATGGACTCACCCGGCTGGAGCGTGGTTTTCGGGCAGGTGACTGCCAGGCCGCGGTCGTCCGTCACCGTGATCTCGGAGAGCGGGACGTCGCCCGTGTTGACCACCACGTAGGTCCACAGCACGTCGCTCCCCACCAGGACGTTGGGGCACGCCGGATCGTCCATGTCGTAGCCGTTGACCAGCTTTTCCAGGTGGATCATCGGCCAGTGGCCGAAGTAGTGGCTGGGATCGCTCGCCGTCACGTTCGGACCGCTGGGCGGCGTGCCCGTGACCGTTCCGGTGTTGGCGTACTGGCCCGCCACGGCGGTTCCGCTGGCGGTGCAGGTCATCGACTCCGCCGGATCGAGAACGGTCTTCGGGCAGGTCACCGCGACGCCGCGGTTGTCCGTCACCGCGACGTTGGTCAGCAGAACGTCGCCGACGTTCGACACCACGTACTTCCACTGCACGGGGTCTCCGACCTTGATCACCGGGCCGGGCGGCAGATCGGCATCCTCGTCGTTCGTGTACTTCTTGACGCTGATCCCGGGCGAGATGGGGACGAAGAAGAAGCACGGATCGGTGTCCTGCGCCTGCGCTCCGCACTCGGGAGTGCCCACGGCGGTCGCCCTGCCGGAATGCTGGCCCGGCGTGACATGACTGGCCGTGGCGGTGCAGGTCATCGATTCATCCGGCGCGAGCGCCGTCTTCGGGCAGGTCACGGCCAGGCCCGCGGACTCGGTCACGACGATGTTCGAAAGCGTCACGTCGCCCGTGTTCGTCACCACGTACCGCAGCGGCACGTTGGCACCCAGAGGCTCGGACGGGCCGGGCGGCAGGTCGGCGTCGTCGTTGCCGACGTAGGCCTCGACGTCGAGGAAACCTTTCTCTTCGCCGTAGTAGTAGCTCACGTCGTCGTCGTCCACCTGGACGCCCTCCGCCGTCCAGCCGATGGCGGTGACCAGGTTGCGGCGCTGGCAGGACGCGGCGGTGCCCGAGGCCGTGCAGCTCATGGACTCACCCGGTTCGAGCGTATCCTGCGGGCAGGTGATCTCGACCGCCGGATCATCGGTCACGGTGATGTCGGTCAGCGTCACGTCGCCGGTGTTCGTCACGATGTACTCCCACCGGACGGGGTTGCCCACGGGGATTTTCGGACCGGTGGGCACGTCGGCCTCGATTCCGTTGACCAGCTTGTCCACGCGGATTCCCGGCCCCTTGCCCTGGTCCTCCGCGGGCAGGCAGTAGGAGTGGAGCGCGACGCTGTACTGATCGTTCGAGCTGAAGTGGGCCGTGATGAAGGAAGATCCTTCGGTCACCACGTCGAACCAGCCGAACGGCTCGGACAGCTTGAGGTCTCCCACCTTCACCATGTCCACGGGCAGAAGCTTCAGGCTGCGCCGGTCGATCATGTGCCCCGGCTCATCGTAGATGTTGAGCTCCGTGGAGACCATGGATGGGTCCGCAAACTCCGGAGTGGGCGAAGGACGGCCCTGGCGGTCCGTCCAGATCATCAGCTCGGTCCCTGCGTCGAATCCTCCTCCCTCGAGGAAGCGCACGCCGTGACGGTCGCAGTTGGGCCGGCACTCGCTCGACCGGTCGATGTCCACCAGGGTCTCACCCTGGGCGAACTTCTCCTGCGTTTTCGGATCGACGATGAAATAGTCACCCCAGAGCACGTCCGGCTGCTTTGGGCCCAGCACCCGGAACGTGATGTATCCCACGGCGCGGTCGGGCACAACCTCCGTGCCGTAGTACAGGTGGTCCTTGGGCGAGGCCACGCCGGTGAGCGCGGCCTGCAGATGGGCAATCTCCGCCTCGCTGAGCTTCCGGTCCGGCAGGCTGCCGAGGACCAGCCAGTCGCGGAGGTTGACGGTCCGGACTTCGTCCCCCTGCAGTTTCAGAGGGACGGAGAGGATGGGGATACCCCAGTTGGTATGGACGGCGATCATGACATCGACCGGTTCGTCCGAGTCGTTACAGATCGCGAAGAGAGTCGTCCGGTCGAAGCCGGCCAGATCGAGCTCGAAGTACGGTAGCAGAACGTCGGAAGAGGGCTGGAGGATGGCCTGGGCCTGCGGAGCGGCGAACAGAAGTGCCGCCACCACGGCCAAGCGGACCAGCCGCGGAATATTGGGGGACATGGCCTTCCCTCCCTTTCCTGAAACCTGCAGGGTCAGGGAGCAAATCGCAAAAAAGCAAAACAACTCCAGACGAGCGGGAGAGACAGCCGGCGTTCCGGCTTAGAGGGTCCAATAAGAAGAAGGGCTCGTTCTCTCCTGAGGCTCCAGACCTACTCTGTCGCAGAGGAGAAGGGTTGGGAACGCACCGGCGGGTGGGAAACCGCCGCGCGGCGGGGTGGGAGGGAGCACGCCCGCCGGGCGGGGAGCAGATTTCTACGGCGTCGGAATCACCCCGACGTAGTAGCCGGCCGCCGTCGTGGAAGTGGACGCCAAAAGATATCTGAAATAAACCCCTCCTTGAACCGTGGCGGTCACCTGTTGATTTCCGGGGCCCGTGAAGCCGGTCTCCATGCAGGACATCGTCTCGCCCGGAGCGAGGTACGAGAGCGGACAGGAAACCTGGTAATACGTCGAACGGAACAGCTTGATGAGGCTCAAGCTGACGTTCCCGGTGTTCCCCACGACGAACGTCCAGTTAAAGGGGTATCCCGCCTCGACCTCTGGTCCCGGTGGCTGGCTGGCGTCCTGTTCGTTGACCAGGATTTCCAGGCTCAGGCTCAATTTCACGGGTTCCCCGAAGTAGTGGGCGAAGTCCCGGTCCGAGACGGCTCGCCCGCAGTGGGAAGTTCCGGTCGCCTCACCGAAATTCACGTTCGCGCCGGGAGCGATCGCGCCCCATTGCGTGCAGGTCATCGACTCACCCGGTGCGAGAGCGTTGGCCGGACATTCGATAAACTCGGGCCCAATCCCACTGAAGACCCTCACATTGGAAAGCGGAACCGTTCCAGCGTTGCGAACGATGAACCCCCAGGTCAAGGACTGGAACCAGGGCACCGACGGTCCCCAATAGATCAGGGTCGGGCCCGGCGGCTCGTCGGCATCCTTGCCATTGATCAGAAGCTCGACTTCGATCGCCGCTCCTTCGTCCCCGGTGTAATAGCTCGTATCCTGCACCACGACCGGAGAGCCGGAAGGCGGCACACCGCTCGCCGTGGCAATGACCTCGTGCGTGCAGACCTCGGCGCCCCTGGTCGCGGCACAGGTCATTGTGCTTCCCGGACCGAGCGAGCTCTCCGGGCACTCCACCGGGATCCCGAGACTGTTCGTGACGAGAACGGAATCGAGCGGAACGCTGCCGGCGTTCGTCACCGTGTATGTCCACTGGAGGGAGCTTCCTGCCGCGACGAACGGCCCCGGTGGGACCGCGGCTTCCTCACCGTTCACGAATTGCTCGATCCGCAGGGCCGGACCGATCTGGAGGGACTCCGCGGGCAGACAGAAGGTCTGAACGGGCACGCCGGACCGGCCCTCCATCCCATACCGCGCGGTGACGATGGATGCCGCCTCCGTGACGACGTCGAGCCAACCGAAAGGCTCGGAGAGCTCTATCGAGGCGACGTCGACCTTCTGCACCGGCAGAAGAGAAAGACGGTGATGCCCGATCTCTCGCCCGGCCTCGTTGTAGACCTCGACGTCGACGGTCATCCGGGAGGTGTCCGGAAACTCGGGGCTCGAAGAGGGCTCGACCCGCTGGCCGGTCCAGATCACCAGCTCAGTGCCGGCCTCGAAATCGCCCCCCGCGAGGAACCGCACACCGTGGCGGACGCATTCGGGGGCCGACGACCGTCCGAGGCTCACCAGGGCCTCGGCTTGGAGGTGGTCCTCCGCCGGATCGACGACAAAGAAATCCCCCCAGAGAACCTCGGGCCTGCGGACGCCTCGCACCCGGAACGTGATCGATCCCACGGCCAGTCCGGGCTCGATCTCGGTCGAGAAATAGCGCGCGTCGCGTGGCGAGGCCCGCCCGGAGAGCGCAGCCTGAATCTGGGAGATCTCCTCCGCATTGAGCTTCCGGTCCGGCAGGTCACCGGTCAGGAACCAATCGCGGAGGTTGACCGTCCGGACCTGGCTCGCGTCAAGCGTCAAGGAGAGGTCCAGGACGGGAATCCCCCAGTTCGTGTGAACGGAAACCAGGACCTCGACGGGTTTTTCGGAATGGTTGCAGAGAGCGAACAGGGTCGTCCGGCCGGAGGCGCTCTGCGTATCGACTTCGAAATACGGTAGGAGAAGATCGGAGGACGGCTGGATCGCAGCGACGGCCGGTGACGTGCCACCGGCAAGACAACACGCCACAGCCAGGAAGGCAATAAGGGCAATATTTTTGTTCATGGCTCTCTCCCTTTCTTTGGAGATTCGGATAGGGAGCGAGGAAATTGCTCCAGCGTTTACTTTGGGCTTACAAAAGGTGGCTGCCCACCTGCGGAAGGGTGGGCTTCTGCGCGCGGCAGGGTGGGTAAGACGAGAGGACCGCCCGGGCTCCGTTTCCGGGCGGTCAAAAAGCTCAGCGGATGCACTCGACCGGGATTTCCATCTCGGGCGGAATGTCATTGCAGGGATCGTAGGTCGTCCACGTGCACTCGTAGGTGCTGCGCACGTGGAGGTCCGAGCAGACCACGCTCTGGCAGCCGTTGGCCGGGCTCGAGCAGAAGACGCCGGTGTCTCCCACCAGATTCCAGCGAGCGTACCCGGAGCCATAGCCCCATTCGGTCCCGGTGGCTACCGGGCTGCCGGCGGCGAGATAGGCCGTCACCGGGAAGTTGTCCCAGTAGATCGTCCCGATCACATCCTTCGGGCACGAGCCGCCCCACAGCCAACTGATCCAGCCGGGAGCGCAGTCCAGGTCATAGACCGAACCGTAGGGAGTCCGCATCGTATCGGTGAGGCCGGTCAGGAAGCTGATGTCTTGCTCCCCATACTGGCCCCAACCCCAGTAGATCGGCCACCGGTCCCAACCCTGGTTGATCCCCTCGATCCAGTACGTGCCGGTCGAAACCTGGCTGGAGCCATAGGAAGCGCAGCCGTCCCACTCCCCGGACAGAGGACCGCGGAATGAGTCCGAGTGATCCTCCTGCGACTGGCTGATGCCGCCGGTGATGTCCACCCACGAAGTCGGTTGAGTATGGCTGGAGTCGTCACAAATCCCGCCACACTCGAAGATCGTCATCCCCTCCATGCTCCGATAGGTCGTAAAAGCCGACCACGGTCC
>DATEIO010000719.1:0-4306 GCA_035278895.1 Thermoanaerobaculia bacterium
GAGGAGAGCGGAACGCCGTGCGGATAGTTGACGCTGGTGAAGGCGAGATTCTGGGACGTCTGATTATCGATCACGATGATGACACTTCTCTGAGCCATGACTTGCCTCTCTTGAAAACAGGGTTTCGTTTTCCGGATCCGGCGACCTTCGGGCGATCACCCGTGAATCCGTCCTTTTTTCGACTTGTGCTTGGGCCCGCGCGGTAGAAGACAAGGGCAAGGCGCGTGCCAGACCGGGAACGGGAGAAGGAGCACAAAAAGGCTTCTTTTCCGTATCCATCCCTCCACAGCCGCCGTGGACGATCGGATACGGTTGGAATCGGATACAATGACCCGTCCCTTCAGTGAGGCTTCATGGCGGAGCTCGAACACGCCGAGGGCTCGATGCCCTCGCAGATCGGTCCCTATCGTCTGGCCCGGCGGCTCGGCCGGGGCGGTATGGGGGAGGTGTTTCTCGCGTGGGACGAGCGGCTGGGACGGCGGGTCGCGGTCAAGCGCATTCTGCAGGAGACGCCCAGGCCCCAGGAGCGCGAGCGATTGCGCCGCGAGGCGCGGGCGGCGGCGCGGCTGAGCCATCCAGCCGTGGTTCAGGTCTATGACCTGGTCGAGGACGCGTCAGGGGATGCCATCGTCCTGGAGTACGTGGAGGGGCGCACGCTGCGCGCGCTGCTCGCGGAGGGCGCGCCTCCCCTGGGTTTCGCCCTGGCTCTCGCCCGGGAGATCGCCGAAGGGCTCGCGGCCGCCCATGCCGCCGGCCTCGTCCATCGCGACTTGAAGACCGAAAACGTGGTAGTCACCCGCGAGGGGCATGCCAAGATCCTCGATTTCGGCATCGCCAAGGTGCCGGAGAGCGAGACCCTCACCGTCCAGGGTGTGGTGATGGGGACCGCTCATGCCATGTCGCCCGAGCAGGCCCGCGGCGACGAGGTGGACTCCCGCTCCGACCTCTTCTCGCTGGGAATCCTGCTCTATGAGCTGCTCACCGGGATTTCTCCGTTCCGCGGCAGCAACTCGCTCAACGCGCTGCAGCGGGTGATCTCGTTCTCTCCCCCCTCGGTGTCCAGGCTGCGGCCGGAGGTCCCCCGCGCGCTTTCGGAGCTGGTGGACCGGCTCCTGTCCAAACGTCCCGAGGGCCGGCCGCGAAGCGCAGGCGAGGTGGCGCGGACGCTCGCCGCTCTCGCCCCTCCGCCGGCCGCCACCCTGGACGTTCCGGAGCCGCTGGCCGAGACCGGGAGCACGCTGTTTGATCTTCCGGCCGCCGTCGCACCGGCCGGCGCGGGCCGGCTGTCCAGCACCTCGACCTCGGTGCGCAGCCGGCGCCTGCCGCTCGCGCTCCTGCTCGTCCTGCTGACGGTCCTCGCCGCTTCCTCCGCCTGGCTCGTTCAGGACCTCCTGAAGCGCGGCTCTCCGGAGCCGCTGCGGGTCGCGGTGCTCGCGCCGCAGGCCGGGTCCGGGAAAGAGGACCCCGGCCTCGTGGCCTCGGGCCTGCTCACGGCCACTCTGTCGGCCCTGGCGTCCCTGGAGGGGCTGGCGCCTCTGGATCCCGCTCAGGCCGCTCCCGCGACCACACCCGTGGAGGCGGCCCGGACGGCGGCGGCCAACGAGGTGATCGCGCTCGGGTTGGAACGGCAGGAGGAGAAGGTCCGGGCGTCGCTGCGCCGGATCGGGAGCGATGGCCGGGTGCTCTGGACGGCGAGCTTCCCGGTGCCCGCCGGCTCCGGCGACCGGGATCTGCGGCTGCTGGCCGACGCCGTAGCCGTCCAGCTCCGGCAGGCCTATCCGGACCGGCGTTTGCGGCCCGGGGTGCCCGAGCTGGCGGTGAGCGACTCTGCCTACGCCGAGCTGCTGCGCATCAAGGACCGGATCGACCGGGGGAGCACGGACCTGGAGCCGGAGCTGGCGAGGCTGGAAGCGGTGGTGCGCGACTCTCCCCGATTTCTGGAGGGGCACCTGCTCGTGGCCGACGTGGTGCACACCCTGTTCAGCTCGAAGCACGATCCCAAAATCCTCGAACGTGGCCTCGCGGCCGCCCGCGCCGCCGCGGAGCTGGCTCCTGGCGATCCACGCCCTCTCGTGGCCCGCTTCCGGCTCGCCTTGTTCGCCGAGCGGCTCGACGAAGCCGAGGAGGTGCTGGCCATCCTGTCCGGCCTCGTCCCGACCGACCCTCAGCTCCACTCCCTCGCGGGACAGCTCGCCGAGACCCGCGGCGACCTGGA
Organism: Thermoanaerobaculia bacterium; assembly: GCA_035278895.1. Classification (GTDB taxonomy): domain Bacteria; phylum Acidobacteriota; class Thermoanaerobaculia; order Multivoradales; family UBA5704; genus DATARR01. The sequence goes on from DATEIO010000719.1 coordinate 2,216, forward strand.
AGGAGCGGTCGCGGAGCTCACCGCGGCCGTGGAGGGCGCCCGCTCAGCGTCCAACCTCTACCGTCTCGCGGACCTGGAGATCCGGGTTGGCCGGACGGCTGCGGCGCGCCGCCATCTGGAGGATCTGCTGGCCCGGAGCCCCGGCCACGTCTGGGGTCTCAACCGGCTGGCCCATCTGGAGCTTCTGGAGGGCGATCCGCGGCGCGCCGAGCAGCTCTATCTGGACATCCAGCGCCTGCAGCCCCATTGGAACCACTCCACCAATCTCGGGCTCGCCCGTTCCCTCCTCGGGCACCACGCGGAGGCGTTGGAGGCGTACCGCCACGCGCTGGAGCTCGACCCGGACAACCCCTACCTTCTCCTCAACCTGGCCGACGCCGAGCTCGCCCTGGACCAGGAGGATGAGGCAAGCGAGATCTACCGCCACACCCTGGAGAGCCTCGCCCGGATCGAGGAGAGAACCGACCTCTCTCCTTTGCAGCGCATGATCCGGGCCCAGTGCCTGGCCCACCTGGGACGGGGCCGGGAGGCGGTGAGATGGACCCAGCAGGCTCTGCGCGAGAGCGGCGATGATCCCGAGATCCTCTACGCCGCCTCCCTGGTCTACGCCCTGGCCGGCGATCGCGCCTCGGCTCTGGTCAACGCCGAGCTCGCTCTCGGCAAAGGCATGCAGCCCCGCTGGTTCACCCTCCCCGCCTTCGGCCCCCTTCGTGGCGATCCGGAGCTCAGGGCTCTGCTACATCGTCGCCCGGAATCCACCCCGGCGGCGGCTCGATGACCGGGTCTTCCCAAGCCACAACGGAGCCGTCCGGCCGGCGCAGCCTGACGTGGTAGTGGATGGGACTGCGTTTCTGCTCGTCTTTGTAGCCCTGGTTTTCTTCGTGGTTGTGTCTGTGTCGCGGAATGTGCCCCGTGAAGTTGGCTCCGGTGGCCACACGAGCCGTACCGAGGCCCCGGCTCACCTGAAAGGACGAGAAGGGGCCCACCATCTCGTCGTGGAACTGGTCGAAGTGAAAAGTGATGAAATATCCTGCCGGCAACCCCGTGATGTACCAGACAGCCGGCCGCCGGACGTCTACCTTGAGGTAGTGCGGCTTGACGTGGAGTTTTTTCCCGTCGAAGTGGATGGTCGCGTCGGGTGACGTGTCCACCTCGGTGGAGCAGTTCACGACTCTGGCATGGCCATCGGATTTTGCCACCACGCCCTGATCACTGAGCACGAAGGCGGTGTAGCGGTAATGGCCCGGGCGGCCGGTATTGCCGAGCCCACGGACGTCGAAGCTGGAGGGTTCCAGGCACTGGAACGGTCCATAGGGCTCGCTCTCCGGGTAGTCGAGGCCCTCGAAATGAACGCAGGCCATCTCTTCGATGTCCAGGTCTTTGAACCTCCACTCCACCGATTCTCCAGCACGCAGCTCGATGTTTGGGTGCGAGATGGTCAGTTCCCTGCCGTGGCGGGTGACGTGGACGATGGGCATGTTTCCTCCTCTCAGAATGAATGTGGATTGCCGATCCAACGGGCGCCCTCTTCCCCAGAGCACGCCTCGTACCCACCCTCCGCCGCCCGTCGGCAGAGGAAAGCGGCTCTCGAACTTGTATCGATTCGGATACACTATATCCCTTCGTCATTGAGGAAATCGATTTGTCACCGAGGCTCGTACTGCTGAGCGGCCCCCGGGCCGGCCAGACCTTCTCTCTGGGTGCGGAGGCGTTTTCGATCGGACGTCATTCCGAGAACGCCCTGCAGGTGCTCGATCCCGCCGCGTCCCGGCAACACTGCCGCGTCGAGCCCGCGGACGGAGGCTTCGTCCTCCGCGATCTGGGGAGCCGCCAGGGGACCTTCGTCAACGGCCGGCCGATCCGGGAGCACCGCCTTGAGGAGGGAGACCTGGTGGCCGTGGGAGAGACGCTCCTCCTCTTCCGGACCCGGGAGGAAGAAACCGTTGAGGCAGAGCCCCGGCTCCTGGCCGAGGAGGGCTCCTTCACCGCCCGCACGACGATTCAACGGCTCCCCGGCCGGCTTCCGGACGAGGGGCTGGAGAGCCAGGATTTTCAGGTGCTGCTCCGGGTCGCCGCCGCCCTCCAGGCGCC
>DATEIO010000720.1:0-2671 GCA_035278895.1 Thermoanaerobaculia bacterium
CGGTACGCTACGCTTCCCCGGCCATGGCATCCAACGTCACCCCACACCCCCTGGAGCCCTCCGCGGACGAGCTCCGCCGCATCGTCCTCGAGGCGCTTGAACGGATCGTCGCCCACGTCGAATCGCTCCCCCGGCAGGCCGTCTCGGACACGGCCGGCGGCTTCGAGATCGCCTCGTTCCTGGCCGAGCCCGAGCCTCCCCGCGAGGGCGCTCCCCTGGCGGAGCTCCTGGACCTCTTCTTCAACCGGGCCCTCGCCAAGACCTTCAACACCGCGAGCCCGGGCTATCTCGCGTTCATCCCCGGCGGCGGGCTTCTCCACTCCGCCGTGGCCGACCTGATCGCCGACGCCACGAACCGCTACAGCTCGGTCTACGCGGCGGCGCCCGCCGTGGCCCAGATCGAGGCGAACGTGCTCTCGTGGCTCTGCCGCATCGCGGGCTACCCGCCCGAGGCGCGGGGGCTCTTGACCTCCGGCGGCTCGCTCGCGAACTGGACCGGCCTCGTCACCGCCCGGCGGGAGCGGCTCCCCGAGAACTTCCTCTCCGGCACGATCTATACGTCGGACCAGGCGCACCACTCGGTGGCGAAGAGCGCGCTCCTCGCCGGCTTCCCCGCGGGAAACGTCCGGCGGGTGCCGGTGGATGGGGCCTTCCGGATCCGCCCCGACGCCCTGGAAGAGGCCATCGAGGAAGACCGGCGGCGCGGCCTGACTCCTTTCCTCATCGCGGCCAGCGCGGGCACGACCAATTCCGGCGCCGTCGATCCCCTGGAGGATCTGGCGGACTTGGCGGCCCGCCACGGTCTCTGGCTCCACGTGGACGCCGCCTACGGGGGATTCTTCCTGCTGACCGAGCACGGCCGGAAGGCGATGCGGGGAATCGACCGCGCGGATTCGATCGTCCTCGATCCCCACAAGGGGCTTTTTCTTCCCTATGGGACCGGCGCGCTCCTGGTGCGGGACGGCCAGGCCCTGCGCCGGGCCCACGCCGTGACGGCGGACTACATGCCGCCGATCCAGGACGATCCCACCCGGATCGACATCTCGGAGTACGGCCCCGAGCTCTCCCGCCCCTTCCGGGGTCTCCGGGTGTGGCTCCCGTTGAAGATGCACGGGATCGGCGTCTTCGAGGAGCAGCTCGAAGAGAAGCTCGTCCTGGCCCGCCTCGCCGCCGACCGGATTCGCGCCCTGCCCGGCATCGAGATGCTCGCCGAGCCCCAGCTCTCCCTCTTTGCCTTCCGCCTCGTCCCCCCCGGCTGGGAAGACCGCTCCGGGGAAGACTTGAACCGCCTGAACCGCCATTTCCTGGAGCGCATCAACGCCCGCCAGAGGGTCTTCCTGACCGGAACCCTCCTGGGGAAGGTCTTCGCCCTGAGGATCTGCGTCCTCTCCTTCCGCACCCACCGGGAGAGAATCGACATGGCCCTGGAAGACGTCGAAGCGGCGCTCCACGAGTCCGTGCCCCGTCCGTGAACCGTCCGTGTCCGTCCCCGCCGAGCCTCGCCCCAAAGCAAATCAGCCCAGGGTTCCCACCCTGGGCTGACGTTACACCGCCCTCGGGGCGGAAAAGCTTTACTGCTGCGGCTCGCCCTGCGGCGGCGCCTGCTCGGCCGCGGGCTCTCCGATGCCCAGGAGCTCGACGTCGAAGACGAGGAGGGCGTTGGGGCCGATCTGGGCGCCCGCGCCGCGATCGCCGTAGCCCAGGGCCGGGGGGATGTAGAGCTTGTACTTGCCGCCGACCTTCATGAGCTGGAGCGCCTCGGTCCAGCCCGGAATCACCTGGTTGACCGGGAAGGTGGCCGGCTGGCCGCGGTCGACCGAGCTGTCGAACTTGGTGCCGTCCAGAAGCGTTCCGGTGTAGTGGACCGTCACCTGGTCGGTCGCCTTCGGGGAGGCGCCGGTGCCTTCCTTGACGACCTCGTACTGGAGGCCGGAGGCCGTGGTGACGACGCCCTTCTTCGCCTTGTTGGTCGCCAGGAACTCGTCGGCCGCCTTCTTGTTCTTGTCCCCTTCCTCCTTCATCCGGCTTTCCTGCTTGGCCATCATCTGCTGCTGGAAGGTGTTCATGGCGGCCTGCATCTCTTCGTCGGTCATCACGGGCTGGGCGCCCGAGAGGCCGTCGCGCAGGCCCTTCATGACGACGTCGAGGTTGGCCGGGACCTCCTGCGCCTTCAGATTGCGGCCGATGTTCAGACCGATGACGTAGCTGGCCTGGTCCTCCAGAGACTTGGGAGCTGCCGGATTCGCCGGGGCCGCCGGGGCGGCCTGCGCGGGCTGCTGGCCGGCCGGGGGGGTGGCCGGCTGCTCCGTCTGCTGCGCGGTGACCATGGCGCCGGCCCCGGCAAGCAGCAGCGCGGAAAGGGTGACAAGCTTCTTCATGACGTTCTCCAAGAATGGGTGTTGGTTGTCCCTGGAACGGACGGGACGGGCCTGCCGCGAACCGGGCGATTCTACTCCAACGGTGGCTTCGGCCACCGGAGAAGCGGAACGTAAAAAGGTGGGGAGATCTTCCCGCCCGCCGGGGTGGCGGACCGCTCCCCGGCCTGTGAGACAGTGGAGACGCCGGGGACCGGATGGTGCGTTCCCCGGCTTTCCGGAGGCTCCGAGATGACGACCACCACCCGTCTCCGCGTCCGCGATCTGATGACCGAAGGGGTCTACGCGGTGAACGT
>DATEIO010000721.1:0-3640 GCA_035278895.1 Thermoanaerobaculia bacterium
TAGGAGAGCATGAGCGCCGGCCCGGCCGTCTGCCGCGCCACGGCGCCGGTGGAGACGAAGATGCCCGCGCCGATGACGGCCCCCACGCCCAGGCTCGTGAGCTGGACCGGCCCGAGCACCCGGCGCAGGCGGTTTTCGCCCCGCGCCTCTTCCAGAAGCATTCCCAAAGGCTTTTTGGCGAAGAGTGGGTTTTCCATACCGGGAGGTTAGGTGGCCTCCAGGGGGTAGGGCTATTGCGCGACCTTCGGGGCGGGGGGTGGGGATTTGGAAGGTGGGGGGAGGTTAGATGGCCGGCGGGACGCCGGCGGTCCCAGGGGTCGCTCGTCCGATCTTCAATCCCTCCGCCAAACGATACGCGTGGTTCACCGTTACGATGGCGGAAGAATCCCCCAACCGCCCGCGCAGCGTGTGAATATGCCGCGCCGCGAGGTTCGTGATCTCCGCCCGCCCGGCCCCTTCCGGGGCGATGCGGGTTCCCACGTCCAGCACGGGGACGCCTTCTCCTCCGCGCAGGCGGTCTTCCACCAACTCGCTCCACGTGACCGCTTCCTGGCTTCCGGCTTTCAGAGAGAGGCGGCGGAGGAGGCGGCCTCCGAGCTCGATGGCGGGGTCTCCAGTCCAGAGGACGAGGTCCAGCTCGGATTCGACTTCGCGGCGGTCTTCTTCGGTCTTGGCCACGGCGGTGTCGGGCAATCTTTCGGTTCCCTGCACGATCTCCAGGGTGAGAGGGAAGGCCTTACCGAGGAAGGAGCGGACCACGGGGACGACCATTTCGCGGAGCTCGCGCTTGTCCATCACGTCCCGGGGATTGAAGCCGGCATCGACCAGGTCGCGGCCGAAGGTGGCCTCGTAGCCGCGCTTGTTCGAGAGGAAGCGGCAGACGGGAGGGTTTTCGGGGAACATGCCGCGCGCGGTGTTGGCGAGATAGATCGACTCCCACCAGCGGTCCGGCGGGATGAAGTCGAGGGTCGAGAGCTGGATGTCCTGGAGGAGGAGCCCGCCGGGACGGAGCAGGCCGGCCAGAAGCTTGGCGAAACGGTTGGCGCTGCCGAAGACGGACGGCTCGAGCGGCAGAAGGCGGGGGCCGCGCAGGCTGTCGTCTCCGGGCGCGAAGCTCGCGGCCACCTGGAGCCCGGGAAAATCCCCGAGCCAGCGGGTGACGAGGCGGGTGGTGTCCGGGCCCGGGCGATCGAGGCAGAGGACGGTGATCCGCGCGAGAAGCGCGGGGTCGGCCTCGGCCAGGGCTTCCAGCAGCTCCGTCACGTGGTGGAGGTGATCTTCCACGATCACCATCGGCCTTTTCGCGAACCCTTTCGCTCCGACCCAGCTCATGGCCGCTACTATACTGACCCGCGTGAGCCCCCGTCGCCGCTTCGGTCTGCGTCTCCTCTACCTGGGCGTCTTCCTGTTCTTCGCCCTGGTGGTGCTGGCCGCGCTTTCGGTGCGCCGGGAGTGGCAGCAGAGGATCGGCCAGAGCCGGGCGGACGCGATCTTCCAGCTCGTCCAAGGGCGGGCTCCGTCGCGGCCCACGGAGACGCCGGGGGCGACCGCGTGGCTCAACCTGGAGCTCCAGCGCTACCGCGAGCGCATCACCGATCCCGAAAGGGCCCGCCTCTACGGCGAGGTCGCCGGAGCACAGGACAACCGCACCGTGCCGCCGGTCTTCTCCCCCATCCGCGAGCTTCTGGTGAGCCGCCCGGAGGTCTCGGCGACCGGGGTGCCGGAAGCCGCGCCCCGGCACGTGCTCCCCGAAGAGCTGGGAGACCGGGCGGTGGTCTCCGCGCCGCTGTCGCTGCGCGCTCAAAGCTACCTGGAGCTCGACCGGCGCTGGTTCGCGGTCACACGCCGCAAGATGCTGGAGGGGGCGGCGCCGGACGAGCCGTCCGACCGGTTCCTCGCGGCCGCGGCTCCCCACCTGCTCCGCCTCTCCGAAGCGCTCCCGCGGGTGCTCGCGGAGCGCCCGCTGCCGTCGCTCCCCGGGAGCCGGCCGCCCCGCGTGGTGCGCTTCTACGCGCTCGGCGAGGATGGCACTTTGGTCTCGCTCCCTCTCTCCCAAACCTCCGCCAATCCCGAGGCCAACCGCCGCGCGATTCTGGCCGAGGGGCGGGCGTTCCGGCGGCTGCCGGAGCTGCCCACGTTCGTTTCGAACGAGTTCTATTTCCACTTCGATTTCTCGGGTCCCGCGGACCAGGTCTTCTACTCCGGGCTCTACCTGGACCTAGGTGGCCAGGGGCTCGTCGCCACGATCACGGCCCCTCTCCTCGATCCCGCGTTCGGCGAGCGGGGGGTCCTCGGCGCGGACCTGGCCTTCGACATCGACTGGGAGGCGTTCGCCCGGGGGATCGATCCGCCGATGATCGCCGGGGTCGTGCCTCTGGGCGATGCGCTCGCCGGGCATCGTCCCTGGGAGGAGATGGGGAACGCCTTGAGCTCCAGCCAGCCCGCGGCGCTCCGGTCCGCGGTCGCCGCGCTCGCCGAGCAGGGCCCGGGCGAGCCGGCTCCCGCGAGCATTCCGTACCTCCTCCTCGGCATAGCGGAGGGCAAGGGCGCGGTCGCCGCGTTCCAGGTGGCGACGCGCACGTGGCTCGTGGTGCTCTTCCCCAAGACGCAGTCGCACCTGCCGCTCCTCCCGGTCCTCCTCTCCGCGGTGATGCTCGTGCTCCTCCTGACCGGCTTCGAGCTGAACCGGCGGCGGGCCGAAGCGTCCCAGCTCAAGGCCGAGGTGGCTCTCGCCGAAAAGCAAAACCTTTTGAACACCATGCAGGTCCCCCTGATCGTGGTGGACCCGAACACGGACGAGGTCGTGTTCTGCAATCAGGCCGCGGGAAACCTGGGCGTGCGCCCCGGCTCGCGGGTCGCCGACATGGTGGCGCCGGACCCGCGGGCGCGCGCCCACTACGAGCGGATGCAGATCGCGAAGCCCGAGCCGCGCCGCGCCTACGGCCTGCCCGTGCGGGTGCCGGGAGACGACGGCCTGGAGGAGCGCTACGCCCTCGTCCGCTCGGTCGCGGTAACCGCTCCCATCGAGGCGCTCCACGCGGACGAGCGCCACCGCCTGGGCATCCTCTTCCTTCTGGAGCCGGAGGCGGACCTGGCGATCCTCACCGAGGATCTGGCGGCCGAGACCCGGCAGGACGAGCGGCAGCGGCTCGCCGGGCTCCTCACCCATGGAGTCGACACTCTCGTTCGCGTGCTCGCCCACGGCCTGCGCTCGAAAAACGGGGCCGCGGCCTCGCCCGAGCTCGTCTCCTGGCTCGCCGGCTACGTGGACCGGCGGCTGCGCACCACGGCCTGGCTGCTGGACCATTGGGACGCGGCGCCGCCCTTGCCGCCCGACAGCGCCATCGAGCCGGCCCAGGCGCGGGCCACGATCGAAAGCCTGCAGAGCGTCTTCGCCCTGGCCGCCACGGACCCGGAGCTGCGCACCCGCCTTCATTGGGACAACGGCGTGCTCTCCGCCCGGCCGGACGGCGCGGCCCCGGTGTTCACGGTCGAGATGGACTGGCCGGAGGATCACTGGTTCACCTGCCCGGTGCGCGGCGGCTTCGGGTTCTTCCTGGGCGAGGTGCTGATCAACGCCATCCAGCACGGCCGGCCCGGCTCGATGCCTGCGCTCAAGATCTCGCTCGACCGGGTGAGG
>DATEIO010000722.1:0-4576 GCA_035278895.1 Thermoanaerobaculia bacterium
AGCCGCCGGACCAGCCGGGATTGAGGAACCGGCGAGCCGGTTCGAAAGCACTTTTCGCGCGAGAAATGGCCTCGGGCTCCGCCAGCGGATGGGCGGCGTCGCCCCGGCCCGTGGGCACGTAGTCGGACAGCGCGACCAGAACGAGAGGAAGGGTCCGGGAGGGCCCCGGAGCCGAGCAGCCCGCGAGAGCGGCGTATTGCGCCGCCTGCTCGTCGATGCGCCGGCCGAGAGTCCGGATCGTCCTCAAAGGTTCCACCACCGAATCTTTTTCGAAGCGGACCTCCATCCGGACGAGCCCCAGGCCGTGATTGCGGCCCGCGCCGAGCAGGATCGGCAGCCCCGCCACCTGCGCGAGGAGATCGGCGGCGTTCTGAGTAAGCCCTTCCACCCAGGAGACGAAGCGGACCGGGCGGGCCGCGCCGCCGTTTTCGCTCGAAAGCCAGGGCTCGAGCTGCTCGATCGAGAAGAGGCGTCCGTCTTCGGCCGTGCCGGTCCAGCGGTCGATGGAAACCCGGGTGCGGGTGCGGCGCACGAGGCCGGAGGCCGGCCGGGCGTGGGACACGGGATCGAGCCGGTCGTCTCCGTCGTCCGCCCGCAGATAGAGGCCCTTCCCGTGCTCTTCCAGGACACGATTGACCCGCTCGCGGGCCAGCTCGGAGACGAGGACGTCCCGCAGCTCCTTGCGGGCCCGGCTCTCGCGGGCAGTGGCCGGCAGGAGGACCGGCTCGTGGCCGGAATCGTGGACGAGCAGGGCGTCCCCGAAGCTCGCCGGAGGGCCTTCCAGGAAAAGGGACTTGAAGCCGGCAGAGTCGGGGCGAGTCCGGTCCGCGCGAAGGAGAGCCCAGGCGATGGCGCCCCGCAGCGTGGCTCCGGGAACGTAGCCACGCGTGGCGTGATGGTTTCTTTGCGGACCGCCGTCTCCGAAGTGAGCGGGCTCCAGGAGTGTGAGGAGCAACCGCGCCCGGGTGGCCCCGGCCGGCGATCCGTCCACCCGCGCGCCGGAGTCGTCGTCCTCCTCCAGCCACTCGATCGCGACGTCTCCGCCCCCCTTGGATTTGCCGGCCCCGATGGACTCGGTGGTCTCGACCGCGGCGCGAAGGGCCTCGAAATCGCCGTCCTGGAGCTTGGAAGGATCCACCGCAAGCCAGGCCTGGAAGACGAGCGGCTCGGAGGTGATCTCCGCGACCTCCCGGAAGTAAAGCTTTCTGTCTTCCGCGGAAGCCGTGTAGTCCTCCAACTGAACACCGGGCCGAACGCCGAAGGCGGAGGCCGCGAGCGCTCCGTCGACGGGAAGGGCGTCGCTGAAGCGAAGCGCTCCTTCGCGGGCGCGATCGCGCTCCCCCGTGGGGCCGGAGAACCCGAAGAGGCGAGCCACGGGATCTTCGAGCTCCGGCGTGCCGGTGATCTTTTCCCGATCCACCCGGTAGGGATCGGTTCCCGGCCTCTCGTCCCCCGCGAGAAGCGATTCGAGCTGGATGCGCACGGCGCCGCGCAGGGCGGTGGCGGGGATGTAGGGTACCCAGCGGTTACCGTCGAACCGCCGCGCCGTGGAGAGATCGATCCCCAGGTCGGACGACTGGCCGCCGGCAACGAGAAGATGGCCTCGCAGGGTGATCCGGAGCCGCGGCATGACGCTTAGCGCTTCTCCCTCGAAAGCTGATCCAGGAAGGGGGCAAGCTGGAGCCCGTCGGTGATCCAGACGCCCGAGCCGCCGCCGGGAAGATCCTGAATGAAAAAGCTTTCGATCGCCTCGGGATCCCCGGGAGAGACGTTGAAAAATTCGAGCCAGCTCTGATAACCGCGTCCTGCCGCCTTACGGGCGATCTGATATCGCAGGTGATTGAGAAAGACGCTCCGCCCTTCCGCCGATCCGCTCTGCAAGGTGTAGAGCTGGGAGGTGGCCACTCCGCGGGCCCGGACCTCTTTGATTCTCTGCAGCAGCCGGGTGAAGCCGTCCATCGTGTACGGCCGGCACGTGCGGAAGAAGCCCGGCTCGTCCGTGCGGTACACCAGAGAGCGGGAGGAGGCGAGGTCATCGCTCAAGGGAAAGGATTCGGTGAGCACCTTGAAATCGATCGAGGACACCGTCTCACCGGCATAGAACGCCTTCTTCGCATTTTTCTGGAGCTCCCGGGCCAGCTCATATTGATAGCGGACCGGATAGTGAGAGCTGCAGAGCACGAGACCGGCTCCAAAGGTGAAAGCTCGGGAGCCCGTCTCCTCATAAAGGACATCGGCGAGCCCCTCGATCGCCCGGCACTCATCCTCGATCCAGGAGGAGAGTCGTTCCGCCACGCGAAGGGCCAGAGCGGCCGGGAGAATCCAGATCGCTTCATCTCCGCCGCCGAGGTAACTCACAAAAGGCCGCTCCCTGCCTGTTTTCCCTGTGACGGCCTCGACCTCTTTTTTCGCCTTCTCTTCCACCCGCTCGAAGACAAGCCGGACGGCCTCGCTCAGAAAGGACAATCTGGAAAGAGAGCGGAGGCGGCCGAAGAGGGCACCCATTCCATTGCCGTCGGCATACAGGAACCCAATCGCACCGGTCTTGCCATCTTCAGACGTGGGGAGCCCCATCGCCTCTCGGAAATTCTTGACGACGTCCTCGAAAGAGTTGCCTTCAATTTCTTCCTTGCCGATATCCCAGCGCTTCTCGCAAGCCTTGCAGATGTTGCCCAGCTCATCTTTTCGGTAGAGAGCAGCCGGCTTCGCCCCCTCCTCGCGATCCCGGCAGGAAACGCAACGCTTCTTGTTGCCACAAACGGGATCTCCCCGGCCGGCCTTGGCATCCTTTTTCTGGCGGATCTGATCCCGAAGAGCGGCGAGAACAGCCCGGGTGCCGGAGACAAGGAGAGCCCCCTCTCCGGCCTTCTCTCCTCCACCGAGTCCGATAAAGTCCTGCGGACTGACCGGAAGAAAACCGGTGGTGACTTTCAGAGCGCCGTCGGTCTTCTGAGCGTACCGCTCCTCAATGTCCTGACAGACGCCCTCTCCCCGTCCGGACGGGACGAGGAGCAGGCCCTCTCCACCGCCGGAGAAGAGAACCCATCCCTCGTACGCCTTGCGGATGCCGGTGTTGAGCTCGCGAAGGAAGGTCGAGGCCCCGGTGATGACGGGAGGGCGGCTCGACTCGAAGACGTAGGACGCGATCCGGTCCGTATCGAAGAGGACGAGCTCGAGAGGGCGCTCCGCTCCGAAGAGGCGGAGAGTCGTCTCGCGGACCTCTTCCCTGCCGCCCTGTCCGAAAGCCACGGCGTCGAGGAGGTTGTCGGGAATTCCCTCTCCTGGCGGACCGCCGGGCACAGCCTTCTCCAGGGCCGTACGGGCGACCTTGCGGACTGCGTCCCGGTCGTTAGGCAGGTCTGACACGGATGAGCTATTCCAGGCTCAGGACCGCTTCCCCGCAAACACGAAGGAAGCCCCTGTGTAAGAAGACGCGATTTTCACGGAAGCTCTGATCCTCTCGCCCGACTCAGTCCTCCCTGGAGTGACCGACGACGTCAGAACGTTTCTCCCCTCAGCCCCCTCGGGAAGAGGTTTCCCCCGGAGGTCACTGGCATCGGTGCAGATCATCAAGGACCCCAAACCTACCCAAAAGGGAGGAACCGCTTCAATCTTTTTGAGCTATTACTAAGTCCGCATGCCTCCCGAGAGCTTTGTCGCTCTTGCCGTCCGGATCATGGCCTCTTATGATGTGATGAAAGCCAGCCCGAGGCAGCCCTCGGAATGACCAGATCAGGATGGTGGGATTGCGACTTTCTGGCGATCCAGCCGACCAAGCCACCAACGATTCGGGTGAACTCGGAATTGACCAGATCAGGACGGTGGGATTAGACGAGGCCTCGCCCGCCCAGGGTTTCCACCCTGGGCTATCCGGACGACGCCCTTAGGGGCGTTTTTGTGCCCACGGGAACCCTGAGCACAGGCCGCGCGCCCCGCCCGCCCGGAAGGCGGGGCGCGGGATAGAAGCCCCCGCCCGGGAGGCCGTTCCCGGCGGGAGGTCCATCAGTTGTCAAAGAACAGCCGGGAACGCCTCCGCATCGCGCGTGAGGCGCTTGATCCATCTCTAAATTGTTCAGCGTGAAAAAAGAGGGGGGCGCAAGCGCGCCCCCCGAGGTCAGGCTACGAAACGGTGGGTTCGGGCGGCTTCGGGCCTTCGGGCAGCTCGGGCTCCTCGGGCTTCTGGCGGTTGCGCCCGCGGAAGGGCTGGAGCCGGAACTCCGAGAGCTTCTCCGCGCGGGGGCCGTAGTGGGCTGCCACCGCCTTCTTCAGGACAGTGGAGAGCCTCTGGCCTTCCGCGAGGAGGTTCTGGAGCTGCTTCGAGAGGTCCTGCTTGCGGGCGACGGTGGCCGCCTGCTGGACGAAGGCCTCCTCGATCCGGGTGAGCAGATCCGCAAAGATCTGCCGGGTGGGCTCCAGGTGCGGGAGCTCCGCGGAATTCGCCGCCATGGAGGTGTTGAACTGCTGCCACTCTCCGAACTGCCCTGCCTGTCGCGTCTGCTGCTTCAACATGGTCCTTCTCCTTTTCTCGGGCCATCCCGGGCCCGTTTCATCCAGGGCCGGAAATGGCCCCGGAAAC
>DATEIO010000723.1:0-2385 GCA_035278895.1 Thermoanaerobaculia bacterium
ATAGGGAGCAGGACCGAGCCCGGAATGGAGGACCTCTGACAGGATTCAAATTCATCCGTTCTCCTGTCGGGAGGGCTTACAGGAACGCCCAGCAATCCTTATATACATGAATTGCAGAATAGAAGCAAGCACGCTTAGCCCTGCGCCCAAGGCCACCCTCGCGCAGGTGGCCGAGAGGCTTCGGAAGGAGCGGGGGCCGTCGGACGCGCTGATCGAGGTGATGGACGGAGCGAAGGAGGAAAAGCAAGACTAGCGCGTTGTCAAGGTAGGACTGCTCTGTAGGGGCGGCCCTATGTGGCCGCCCTGCTTGCTTCGACCTTTCCCCCACCCAGGGGGGCCACATCGGGCCGCCCCTACAAGATGCCGTCATTTCTGGGTGCTCATGAGCACCTTTGACACCGGATCTTCCATAGAGTGGGCCGCATGACCGACCCGATCTCGATCGACCTGATCGTCTGCACGTACAACAACGCGGCCTTCCTGGACCGGACCCTGGCCGCGATGGCGAAGCAACGGGTCTCTCCGGACGTCCGCTGGAAGGTCCTGGTCGTCGACAACAACTGCACGGATGAGACGGCGGCCGTGGTCGAGAGGCATCGGCAGGCCGGCGGATTCCCGCTCCGGACGGTCCGCGAGCCGCGGCAGGGGCTGACTCCCGCGCGCGTGTGCGGGGTCGAGAACACTGCGGGGGAGTGGATCGCTTTTGTGGACGACGACTGCCTGCTGGCGGAGGACTGGGTCGAGGAGGCGGCCCGCTTCGCGGCCGGGCATCCCGCATGCGGCGCGTTCGGCGGGCAGATTCTCCTCGAATGGGAGACCGATCCGCCACCGCCCTACGCGGCTTGCCGGCGCTACGCCTACGCCGGCAAGCCCCACGGGGATACGGCCCACCGCCGGACGTGGCTCGCCGGGGCCGGCATGGTCTTGCGCCGGGCGGCGCTCGCGGGCTGTGGATGGATCGACAAGCAGTTCCTCGAGGACCGGATCGGCAAGCGGCCGGTCTCGGGGGGCGACATGGAGATCGGTCTGCGGATCGCCACTCGTTCCGAGGTCTGGTACAACCCGGCGTGCAAGCTCCGGCACGTGATCCCCGCGCGCCGGACCACGCGCGAATATCTGAAGCGCATCACCTTCGGCCTGGGCGCGAGCCGTCATCACGTGAGGGCGTTGACCTGGAAGGGCTCCTACCCGGCCTGGCTCGCGTACTCCGTCGTCTACGCGATCGGATTCGGCGGCTTCGCACTGCTCCAGGCTCTGCGCGAGCGCGAGGTGGCGCTGGCGCTCAGCCCCGTCGCGGGCTGGTGGGCTGCGGTCTGGGACATGCTTCAGATGGAATCTAGAGAGCGGCAGGCGTTGCTGGGGGGTGCGGCCGCGCCGCGAACACCTTGAGGCGATCGGTGTCGAGCACGCAGGCGAAATGCTTGTTCAAGTGGGTGCGAAGCTCCGGGTAGAAGTCGAGCCACCAGAACGCGGGCCAGCCGACGACGACGTACCGGGCCCCTGCGCGGATCAGCTCGGCCACGGCCTCTGCGCCGTTTGCGGGCGGTCCCCAATACTGGCCTTCCCGCGCCGTGAAGGGGAGCGTCCGCCGGCCCTCGGCGAAACCCTTGCCAAAGGAATCCTGATCGATGAGCACCATGAACTCGCCCGGCGGGACGATTGACTGCAGCTCCGCGGTCGCGGCCAGGAGCTGGTGCATCCACTCGTTGGCGTGCGGGAACGGGGCCTCCGGCGCCTCGACTCCGAGGAAGGGACAGAGCCTCTCCCATCCCTCTCCCCCACAGACGTCCAGGACGAGCAGGTCGTCTGGCCGGTCCTTGAAATAGCATTCGACGCTTTTCCGGTGCGTTTCGTAGGCGTGGAGGAAGCGCTCGCGGTCGAATTCGACGGAGCCGTACACACGCTCGCTGATGAATTCCTGGAAGCGTTTGAAGTCCGGATAACGATGCCACCAGTCCATCATCAGCTCCCAGTGGAGCTCGACTGAGCGGAGCCATGATTCGGGGTCGCGGATGGTCAGGATGAAGCGGCTCCCCGGGTACTCGGCGTCGAGCTGCGGGTAGAACGGCGCAATGGGGATGTCCACCGCGCCCTGGTACTCCTCGAGGATCGGCAGCCGGTAGCGCCCGCTCCGCAGGCCGTCGAAAGTCGATTCGTCGGACGGATAGTGGATCGTCCGGAGGCCGAGCTGGTTGAGCGCTTCGGCGAGGCTCGAGGTGCCGGTCTTGCTCAGGCCGAGGCCGAAAACCTTCATGGGAAGAGGAACCTCCGCAGCTCCCGGCCGACGCTTTCGTGTGAGAAATGCTCCTCCGCCCTCCTCCGCGCCCGGACGCCGAGATCTCGATCGTCGAGCAGAGCGCCGAGCGCCCGCGCGAAGGCCCCGGC
>DATEIO010000724.1:0-6938 GCA_035278895.1 Thermoanaerobaculia bacterium
GAGGCGGGCACCGGGGGTGGAGGCGGCGCGGCGGCCGCGGGCACTCCCGTGGGGGCCGCGGCCGTGACCGGCGCCGCGGCGGGCGCCTGCTTGACCGGGTCCATGAGCTTCTTGATCTCGGGCCGGGTCAACGGGCCCCGCAGGTAGGAGAGGGCCCAGCGGGTCTGGAACAGCACGGGCTCATCCTCGTGCACGTTGTGGAGGAGGAAAACCCGGTTGCCGAGCCCGGCCAGGATCTGCTCCATCTTCGCGCGGTCGAACTTGCCGCTCGCGGCCGCTCCTTCGAGGCCGTCGATCAGCCGCTGCTTGTCGCGCTCCGTCTGCAGGCGGCCGAGAAACCAGGTGCCGACGTTCGACAATCCCTTGTAGTCCAGGTCCACCGGGTTCTGGGTGGCGAGCACGAGCCCCAGGCCGAAGGCGCGGGCTTGTTTCAGAAGCGTCAGGAGAGGCCGCTTGGACGGCGGCTCGGCCACGGGCGGCATGTAGCCGAAAACCTCGTCCATGGCGAGGATGGCCCGGAGGCTCGTGGTGCCCGGGCGGCTGCGCATCCAGCCCAGGGTCTGGTTCAAAAGGAGCGCGACGAAAAACATCCGCTCGCGGTCCGACAGGTGGGCGATCGAGAGGACCGCCACCCGGGGCTTGCCCGCGGCCGTGTAGAGGAGCCGGTCCACGTCGAGCGGCTCGCCCTTCAACCAGGCGGAAAAGCCCGGCGAGCCCAGGAGGTTGTTGAAGGCCATGGCGAGGCCGAACCGGTCCTTGGCGGGGAAGAAGGATTCGAGGTCCATCACCCCGACGCGGTCGATGGGCGGCTTCTGGATCTGCTGGATGAGCCCCGCAAGATCGAGCCCGCGCCCCTCCCGCCAGGCGGTGTCGAAGATCGTCGAGAGCAGGATGTGCTCGCGCCCCTGGATGGGATCGGACTCGACCCCGAGGAGCGAGAGCAGGCTCGACACCAGCGTGCCCACCCGCTCGCGCAGGAGGTCGCCGTCTGCGATCACCTCCGGGGGCGGGGCCGCGAGGGAGGAGAGGATCGAGATCTGGAGCCCGGCCTCGCTCCCCGGGGTGTAGATCGCGAAGTCCGCCGCCTCCTTCAGGCGCGCGATCCGCTCGCCGTTCTGGTCCCAGCGGGCGAGCCCGGAGCGCCACGTCTCGGCCTGCTGGGCCGCGTACGCCTCGGGGGTCTGCCCGGCGCGGGCCGCGGCGTCGGAGTCGATCCACGGCAGGAAGTCCGCGGGCCGCAGCTCGGGGAAGGTGAGGAGAAGGTTCGCCAGATCTCCCTTGGGATCGATCACCAGCGCCGGAATGCGGTCGATGGCCGCCTCTTCAAGGAGCGCCAGCAGGAGGCCGGTCTTGCCGCTCCCGGTCATGCCCACGCACACCGCGTGGGTCAGCAGGTCGCGGGAGTCGTAAAGCAGTGGCGTGGCCTCCGCCTCGCCCCGCGCCAGGTCGTAGGGGCGCCCGAGATAGAAGGCGCCCAGCTTCTCGTACGCCGCGATTTCGTCGGCCATGGTGGCTCCCAGAGGAAAGGAAGAGACCGGGCTATTCCCAGGCCCGAGGATCGAGATCGTACGGGAGCGGCGTCAGGCTTTCCAGCCCCTCGGCGCCCAGGACCACCAGATCTTCGAGACGCACGCCGTAGCCGGCGGCCGGGTCGTAGAGCCCGGGCTCCAGGGTGAAGACGTCTCCTTCGCGGAGGACCCCTTCGCCGCCCGAGGCTTTCTTGAAGGTGGGATATTCGTGCAGATCGAAGCCTACTCCGTGGCCAAGGTTGTGGACGTAGCCGCGGGGCGAGGCGGGGTCGGAGATCATGGTGGGATAGCCCACGGCGTCGAAGCGGGCGCAGACGATCTCCTGGAGGTCCCAGCCGCGCACGCCGGGCACGGCCCTCAGGTGGGCCTCCTCGAGCGCGGCGCGCACGGCGGCGTGGGCGCGGGCGAGATCCTCCGGGGGCTCACCCACGCAGAACGTGCGGGTGCAGTCCGCGAACAGGCGGCCGCGCGGGAAGAGATCCACCACCAGGCTCTCGCCGGCGCGGATCACCCGGTCGGGCGTGCCCGTCGAGTGCGGCACGCCCCCTTCATTCCCCGGCGCGATGATGTTCCCCCGCGGCTGCTCCAGCCCCAGGCCGGCGAGCACCTTCCCCACCTCGGCGCGCAGGCGTGCCACGGTCAGCCGCTCTCCGGAAAGCCAGAGATCGCCCTCCCCGGACGGCACGGCCGCGGCCAGCAGACGGGCCACGGCGCGCATCGCTGCGGCGGTCCCCTCGGCCGCCTCCCGGATGCCCGCCACCTCGGCCGGCACCTTGTCCTTCCGGACCGCGAGCACGAGCGAATTGCCCGGTACCCACGTCCACCCCTGAGCGGTCAGGAGAGCGCACATCCCCTGGATCACTCCGGCCTGCCCATGGCCGGCGAGGGCGATCCGCCCCGGGGCGAGACCGCAGAGCTCGAAGGCCCGGGCCGTCACCTGGGCCAGGAGCGTGGCCTTCTCGGGGTGCTCGCTCGCGAGGCGGATCAGGTCCAGATCTTCGGGGGTGATGAGGGCGAGGCCCGTAGAGGCCGCCTCGTCACGCTCCATGGGCGTGAGATAGGCGAGGCGGGCGGGCCCCTCCCGGGGAGACACGAGGAAACTCTCCCCGAGATGGGCCGGGCCGGGAAGGAAGGCGGCGAGATCCGAGTCTTCGGCGGACGAGGCGAGGACCAGCAGGGCCTCGCAGCCCATCTCCAAAAGGCCCGCGGAGAGCGCGGTCCGACGCTGGTCCATGACCCTGCTCTCCGCCCTCTCGGCCTAGGCGTTGCGCTCGATGAACTTCTCGAAGGCGGACTTGGGCATGGCGCCCATCATGCGATCGGCCATCTTCCCGTCCTTGAACAGGATGAAGGTCGGGATGCTCTGGACGCCGAACTGGTAGGCGATCTGCTGGTTCTCGTCCACGTTCAGCTTGGCGATGCGGACGCCGTCATTCTCCTCGGCGATCTCGTCCAGGAGCGGCGCCACCATCCGGCAGGGGCCGCACCAGGACGCCCAGAAGTCCACCAGCACCGGCTTGTCCGACTTCAAGACCTCGGTCTCGAAGTTCTCATCGGTGATCGTCACGATCTTGTCACTGGCCATGTAGGTATCCTCTCTCCTGCGAAATCAGATTCCGGAAAGGACCGCCCGCCGCGGTCCTCACTCCCCTTCCAACCCGGACACGGGGGCTTCTTGTTCCACCCGCAGGCGGGAGAAGAACTCCCGGGTCGTCTCGACGTCCCGGCCGATCTGGGCCGAGAGGTCCATCACCGTGGGGAAGATCCGCTCCTCCCGGAGGCGCTTGTAGAACGAGATCTCCACCTTCTCCCCGTAGACGTCCGCCTTGAAGTCCAGGATGTGGCTCTCGACCACCCGCTGGTAGTTCTCGTAGACCGTGGGCCGCGTGCCGATGTTGGTCACGCAGTCGAACGTCGCGGGGTAGCTGGGGAAGAAGACCCGGCAGATGTAGACCCCGTCCGCGGGCAGCAGCTTGTTGTCCGGCACCAGGTTGATCGTGGGCCACCCCAGGCGCTTGCCCATGCGATCGCCCCGGGCAATCGACCCGGAGACCGAATAGGGCCGGCCCAGCATCTCCGCGGCCGCCGCGACCTTGCCCGCCGCGATGGCGCGTCGGATGCGGGTGCTCGAGATCCGCTCGCCGCCGTGGACCACCTCCTCCACCCCGAAGGCGGAGAAGCCGAAATCCTCCCCCAGCGAGCGCAGCAGTTGGAGATCTCCTTCGCGCCGGTGGCCGAAGGTGAAGGTCGATCCCACGTAGATCTCCTGGAGGCCGAGCTTCTCGTGCAGGAAGTCGCGCACGAAGACCCGCGCCGGAACGCGCGAGAGCTCCGGGGTGAAGCGGACCACGAGCATCACCGAGATGCCGAGCTCGTCGAGCAGCTTCTCCTTCTGGCGCGGCGTGGTCAGGGCGACCGGCGCCTGCTCCGGCGCCAGCACCGCGAGCGGGTGGGGATCAAAGGTGACAACGGCCGCGGGCACGCCGCGCTCCTGGGCGCGGGCCACCACGAGGTCCAGGATGGCGCGCTGCCCCCGGTGGACCCCGTCGAAGTTGCCAATGGTTCCGACCCCGCCGTGCGGCAGGTCGCTGGCATTGTAGGCGTCCTGGATGACGAGCATGGGAGGGACCGGTCAGGCGAAGGCCGCGGCCTCGGCAGGGGTGACGACGGAGGCGTCCTCCGGGCGGACGGCGCCCACGATGTGCCCCACGAGGTCGTCGGCGTAGGCTTCCGTGATCTCAGACCAGACGAGCGTGCCCGTGGGGGCCGAGCCGTCGTTCAACAGGATGCGCCCGTCGATCTGCGGCGCCATCCCGTGGTGCCGGCCCTGGAGCAGGTGCTCGGACTCCTCGCACACCCCCTCGACCAGCACCTTCATCCTCTGCCCCACGAGGCGCCGCCGCCGCTCCAAGGCGATCGGCTGCTGCGCTTCGAGGAGCTGGCGCAGCCGCCGCCGCGCCGTGCTCTTGGGCACCCGGCCGGGAAGCTCCGCGCCCGGCGTCCCCTCCTCGGGGCTGTAGGCGAAGGCGCCCAGGTGGTCAAAGCGGGCCTCCTTCACGAAGCCGACGAGATCCTTGAACTGCTCCTCGGTCTCGCCGGGAAAGCCCACGATGAAGGTGGAGCGCAGGAACACGTCCGGCGCGAGCTCCCGCGCCCGCTCGAGCAGGCGCAGATAGCGCTTGCGGTCCCCGCCCCGCCGCATGGCCGCGAGGACGTCCCCATGGCTGTGCTGGAGCGGCATGTCCACATAGGAGCAGAAGCGCTCCTCGGCGCCCATCAACCGCAGGAGATCCTCGTCGAGCGTCGTGGGATAGGCGTAGAGGAACCGGATCCAGGGGATCGAGGTCTCTTTGAGCAGCGCCTCGACGAGCCGCACGAGGCCGTGGCGGCGCATGCCCAGATCCTCGCCGTAGCGGGTGGTGTCCTGGGCGATCAGGTTGAGCTCCGTGATGCCGGAAGCTTCGAGCTGCTTCGCCTCGGCGACCAGGCTCTCGATCGAGCGGCTGCGGAAGCGGCCCCTCCAGATCGGGATCGCGCAGAAGGTGCAAGGGTTGTTGCACCCCTCGGCGACCTTCAGATATGCGTGCCCCTGGGTCGTGAGCAGCCGGGGGGCCGTGTGGTCGAACACCAGATGGGACGGGGCCGGCAGCGGCGGACCGCCGCCCAGTTGCACCACGTCGCCCACCTCGCGGAGCTGGTCCAGGCCCACGAAGCCGTCGATCTCGAGGATCTCCTTCGCGAGCTGGTCACCGAAGCGGTTCACCATACAGCCGGCCACCAGGACCTTCTCGACTCCCTTGCCCTTCTTCCCCACCACCTCCAGGATCGCGTCGATCGACTCCTGCTGGGCCTCCTCGATGAAGGCGCAGGTGTTGACCACGACCGTCTCAGCGCCGTCCAGGTCGTTGACGACCTCGTAGCCCCGGCGCGCGAGCTCCCCCAGCATGATCTCGCTGTCCACGAGATTCTTGGGGCAGCCCAGGCTGATCATGCCCACGCGGGGGCGGCGGACGGGTTCGGACATAGACGGGGGAGTCTAACAGATCGCGGGAGGGGCGAATTCCATCACAGGCTTCAGGAGATCAGCCAGTAGCCGCCGATCACGATGGCCGCGGCCGAGAACGATCCCAGGAGCGCCTGGTAGGCCATGCCGCTGCGCGCCGTGAGCCGGGTCGCGAAAAGCCCCAGGGCCGAGGAGAAGGCCGTCATGGCCACCACGGCCCCGATCCCGAACCCTGCCACGTAGGCGAGCGCGGCCGTGCGGGACGGCAGCGCGAGCGCCGGGAGCACGCCCAGAAGGTGCGAGCTGCCGGCGAGCCCGTGAAGGCTCCCGATCCACATCGCCGCCCGCCCGGGGCGCTTCTGCGAGCCGTGCTCGTGCGGTTGCCGGGGCAGCCGGGCCGCGAACGCCCGGTGGAGCCCCCAGAGCCCCAGCCCGATCAGCATCACCCCCACCAGCCGCTCGCTCCAGGACGACACGCTCTCGACCGGGAAGATCCCGCGCAGGCCGAGCGCCAGGAGCCCCACCGCCCACACGCCCAGGCTGTGGCCGATCCCCCAGAACAGTCCCATGAGCCAGCGCCGCCTCGGCGCATCGACGACCAGCGGCGCCACCGCCGACAGGTGGTCCGGTCCGGACAGGGCGTGGACGAGCCCGGCGAGCAGGCCGGCCGAGGCGGCGACGAGGACAGGCATTTCCATCAGGACAAAACTCTAGCAGGTTTGGAGATCTCCTCTCCCACTCCTTGGGGTGGCTTGGCCGGGAGCGTTGACACCCCGGACGCCTTGACCTAAGGTCCCTCGCGACAGCTCTCTCCAGGATTTCGCACCCGGTGGAGGCGGGTTTCCTATGCTCGCGAGAAAGACGTTGGGTTCTGCAATCGTGTGTTCTCTTCTCGGGCTCTCCGCGGCGCCGGCCTGGGCTTCGGGGTTCTCGGCGTTCGATTCCGGCGTGAAGGCGATGGGCTTCTCCGGGGCGTTCACGGCCCAGGCGGACGATCCCACGGCCGTGTTCTACAACCTGGGCGGGCTCGCCCTCCTGGAAAAGGGGAAGCTCACCGGCGGCTCCACGGGCGTCTATCTGAACGAATCGCAGTTCCGCGGGACGTCGCCGGGCATCGCCCGGGGCACCGCGGGCGAGCAGGAGCAGAGCCTCTCTCCGCAGCCCCACGCCTACGCAGTCAAGGCGTTCGGCCAGAGCAAGAAGCTCAAGTGGGGCACCGGGATCTACATGCCATACGCCTTCGAGACCGAGTGGACCGACCCGGAGAGCTTCTCCGGGCGGCTCCTCACGACCGACGCCCAGCTCCAGACCTACGACGTCACCACCAGCCTCGCTTATCCCATCACCAAGAATTTCGGCTTCGGCGCCGGGGTGATCTACCGCTCGTCCACGTTCGACCTGGGACA
>DATEIO010000725.1:0-2389 GCA_035278895.1 Thermoanaerobaculia bacterium
GAGCTCCCTTGTGGAACGGCGCCCAGAGCCTGGCATTTTCCCGTGCGCAACCGGGTGATCGCGGCGCTCTCGGCCGGCACCCTCGTCGTCCAGGCCACGCCGCGCTCGGGCTCCCTGATCACCGCCCGCCACGCCCTGGAGATCGGGCGGGAGGTCTACGCCATCCCCGGAAGGATCTTCGACGAGCGCTCGCTGGGCCCCCACGCTCTGCTACGCGACGGCGCGCGGCTCGTCCAGCATCCGCAGGACCTCCTGGACGACCTGCGCCCCGGAGCCGCTCCCTCCGGCCCCCTGTTCGCGGAGCCGGCCCCGGCCCTCCCCGATCCGCCGGAAGGGCTCCCCCGGAAGCTCCTGGCCCTCCTCGCCCCCGGCTCGTTCCAGGTGCCCGAGGATCTGGCCGCCCGGGCCGAGGTCCCCGTGGACCAGGCTCTGGGGGCGCTCCTGGAGCTCGAGCTGGGAGGATGGGTGAAGAGAATGCCGGGACCGGTCTACGGAAGATAGGCGGCCGGCACGTATATATAGATACCGTGGGCGAGGCTTGCGGCGGGAGCGGGGGGGTGCTAACGTCCCCGCCCTGTCCCCGGGACGCCCCATCCCCAGAAATTTTCCGGCGCCTCCGGGCGTTGATGGAACGCCATGGCAAAGAATCTGCTAATCGTCGAAAGCCCCGCCAAGACCCGGACCTTGAAGAAGTTCCTCGGCCGCCAGTACGCCGTCGAGGCCTCTCTGGGCCACGTCCGCGACCTCGCCAAGGGCAAGAAGAACGACATCGGGATCGGTCCCGACTATGAGCCCCGCTACGTGGTCATGGACGACAAGAAAGAGGTCGTCAAGAAGCTCAAGCAGGCGGCCAAGGACGCGGAGACGGTCTATCTCGCGCCCGACCCCGACCGCGAGGGCGAGGCCATTGCCTGGCACATCGCCGAGATCCTCAACAAGGACCCCGAGAACGTCCGCCGCGTGACCTTCAACGAGATCACCAAGCCCGCGGTGTTGAAGGCGCTCGAAAACACCCGCGACATCGACTACCGCAAGGTCGACGCCCAGCAGACCCGGCGCGTGCTCGACCGCATGATGGGCTTCCGCCTCTCGCCTCTCCTCTGGGAGAAGGTCAAGCAGGGGCTCTCCGCCGGCCGCGTGCAGTCGGTCGCTCTGAAGATGGTCTGCGACCGCCAGGCTGAGATCGACGCCTTCAAGCCCGAGGAGTACTGGATCCTGGGTGCGCAATTGAAGGCCACCCAGCCGCCGCCGTTCTCGGCCCGCCTCCACCGGATCGAGGGCAAGAAGGCCGAGGTCGGCAACGGCACGGACGCCGCGAAGATCGTGCGCGATCTGGAATCCGGCCGCTTCGTCGTCGGCAAGGTCGAGAAGAAGGAGTCCAAGCAGCGGCCGTCGCCGCCCTTCATCACCAGCCGGCTCCAGCAGGAGGCCGCGCGGCGCTACGGCTTCGCCGTCAAGCGCACCATGGCGCTCGCCCAGGGCCTCTACGAAGGCCGCGAGGTGGGCGACCGCGGCTCGATCGGTCTCATCACCTACATGAGAACGGACTCGACCCGCGTGGCCGACGAGGCGCTGACCGGGGGCCGCGAGTTCATCGCGTCCACCTACGGCGCCGACTCGCTGCCCGACAAGCCCAACGTCTACCAGTCGAAGAAAGGCGCGCAGGACGCCCACGAGGCGATCCGGCCCACGACTTTCGACCTGCCGCCGGACGCCGTCCGGGACTTCCTCAAAGAGGACGAGTGGAAGCTCTACAAGCTGATCTGGGACCGCTTCATCGCCTCCCAGATGCTCCCCGCGGTCTTCGACGTCACCCAGGTGGACGTCGAAAACGGCCCCTACGTGCTCCGCGCCTCCGGCCGGGTGCTCCGCCGCCCCGGGTTCCTCGCCGTCTACCGCGAGACCCCGGACGAGGAGGCCACGGCGTCCGAGGAGGGCGAGGAGGGCGCGATGCTGCCGCCGCTGCGCGAAGGGGAGACGCTCGAGCTGGTGAAGCTCGACTCCGAGCAGAAGTTCACCCAGCCGCCCGCGCAGTACAGCGAGGCCACCCTGGTGAAAGCCCTGGAGGAGAACGGCATCGGCCGGCCGTCCACCTACGCCACGATTCTCTCGACGCTCACCGAGCGGGACTACGTGGAGAAGGCCGAAGGGCGGTTCAACCCGCTGCCGCTCGGCCGGCTGGTCAACGGCATGCTCCAGAGCGGCTTCCACGACATCCTGAACGAGGGCTACACCGCCTCGCTCGAAGAGCAGCTCGACCTGATCGAGGACGGCCAGGTCGAGTGGAAGCGGGCCGTGGCCGACTTCGACCAGAAGTTCTCGAAGGACCTGGAGACGGCCGGCGAGCAGATGCCGAACGTCAAGCGCGAGGGCGTGCCGCTCGACGAGA
>DATEIO010000726.1:0-22940 GCA_035278895.1 Thermoanaerobaculia bacterium
TCCCGGCCGGCGGCAGCGTCACCTACACCGCGAGTTGCACCATCTCCGCTTCCGCCACCGGCACGCTCTCCAACACGGCCACGGTGGCCGCGCCGGGCAGCGTCACTGATCCCACCCCGGGCAACAACTCGGCCACGGACAGCGACACGCTCGGAGCCCAGGCCGATCTGTCCATCACCAAGACCGACGGCGTGACCAGCGCGACTCCGGGCGGCTCGGTGACCTACACGATCACCGCCTCCAACGCCGGACCCAGCGACGCCTCCGGCTCCACGGTGGCCGACACCTTCCCGGCGTCGCTCACCTGCACCTGGACCTGCGTGGGCGCGGGCGGCGGCACCTGCACCGCTTCGGGCTCGGGCAACATCAGCGACACGGTCAACCTCCCCGCCGGCGGCAGCGTCACCTACACCGCGAGCTGCACCATCTCCGGCTCCGCCACGGGCACTTTGAGCAACACCGCCACGGTGGCCGCGCCGGGCAGCGTCACCGATCCCAATCCTGCCAACAACTCGGCGACGGACAACGACGCCCTCGGAGCCCAGGCCGATCTGTCCATCACCAAGACCGACGGCGTGGCCAGCGCCACGCCGGGCGGCTCGGTGACCTACACCATCACGGCCTCCAACGCCGGACCCAGCGGCGCCACGGGCGCCACGGTGGCCGACACCTTCCCGGCGCCGCTCACCTGCACCTGGACCTGCGCGGGCGCGGGTGGCGGTACCTGCACCGCCGCCGGCTCGGGCAACATCAGCGACACAGTCAACCTCCCCGCGGGCGGCAGCGTCACCTACACCGCGAGCTGCACCATCTCCGGCTCCGCCACGGGCACTTTGAGCAACACCGCCACGGTGGCCGCACCAGGCAGCGTCACCGATCCCAATCCCGCCAACAACTCGGCGACGGACAACGACACGCTCACGGCCGTCGCCGGAGCCACGGTCGGAGGCACCAAGTCCGTCTCCGGCGTCGGGAGCGTCGGCGCCACCCTCACCTACACGGTCATCCTGACCAACACGGGCACCGGAGCCCAGGGGGACAACCCCGGCGACGAGTTCACGGACACCCTGCCGCCGACCCTGGCGCTCGTTTCGGCCTCGGCGACCAGCGGCACCCCGGTGGCGACGATCGCCACCCGGACCGTGACCTGGAACGGCTCCATCCCGGCCGGTGGCTCGGTGACGATCACCATCACCGCGACCATCCTCCCCACGGCCGCCGGTACGACGGTCTCGAACCAGGGGACCTACTTCTTCGACTCCGACGGCAATGGCACCAACGAGTCGAGCGGACAGACGGACGATCCCGGCGTGGCCGGCGCCGCCAATCCCACGGTCATCGTGGTGGCGGCCCTGCCTCCGGACGGCATCCCGACGGTGTCGCAGCTCGGCCTGGTGGTCCTGGCCGCGGCCCTGGCCGGCCTGTCGCTCTTCCTGCTGAAGCGCCGCTCGCGGCGCGCCTGATCCGCCTCACCTCACCCGCGGGTGGCTCTCCGGAGCCACCCGCGTTTTCTTTTCCTCCCGGCCGGCTCTAAAGTCGTTTCAAACCTTTGCCCCTCGACCGGGCACTCAAAGGTTTGGAAGACAGGACATGCATCCGGACCGAGCCCCTGAAGACGCCCCCGCCGCCCCCGTGGCCGAGATCCTCGTGGTCCGGGCGCGGGAGGGCGACCTGCGGGCGTTCGAGGAGCTCTACCGCGCGCACCACCGGCGGATCTACGCGCTCGCCCTGCGGATGACGGGAGACGCCGGCCGGGCCGAGGAGGTCACGCAGGAGGCGTTCGTCGAGGCCTGGGAATCCCTCCCCGGATTCCGCGGCGAAAGCTCCTTCGGCACCTGGCTCCACGGCTTGGCCGTCCACGTGGCCCTGCGCCACGCGCGAACACAGCGCCGCAGGGAGGCGCGGATCGAAGCGGCCGGCGACCTCTCGGCCTATGCCGCCGAGGTCCGCCGCGCCCTGCCGGAGACTTCGATCGCCCTGGAGCGGGCGGTCGCGGCCCTCCCCGACCGCGCCCGCCGGGTGCTGGTCCTGCACGACATCGAGGGATATCGCCACGAAGAGATCGCCCGGCAGCTGGGCATCGCCGTGGGAACGGTGAAAGCCCAGCTCCACCGGGCCCGCAAGCTGGTCATGGAGGCGTTGGAACGATGAGCCAGGACGAGAAGAGAAACGACGAGGAGCTCCCCCGCCGGCTGCGCGAGCTGCCCCGCGAGGCCGAGCCGGCCCGGGATCTCTGGCCCGAGATCGCCGCGCGCATCGCCGCCCGGGAGCTCCCCCGGACGGAGACGGCGCCCCGGCGGTCCCGGAGGGCGCACGCCCTCCTCCGGACGGCCGCGGCCCTGGCCATCTTCGTCGGCGGCGTGTGGGTAGGCCGGGCGACCGTGGAGCGGCCGGCGGAGATCCCGGGGGCCAACCCGGACCCGCTGCGGACCGCCTCGGAGGTGCAGCGGACCGGAGCGCAGTACATCGCGGCTCTCTCCTCTCTCTCCTCCGTCGACGGCCCGCACCTCGACCAGGGCCGGGAGGCCGCGCTCTCGACGCTCTACGGCGCCGCCTACGAGCTCGACAAGCTGCCCTCCGAAGACCTCTCCCAGGTCCTCTCCGCCGTCTCCAGAACCCAGCAGCGGAGCCGGAACGCGGACGGACCGCAAACCGTACCTTTCTGATCCGAGGGGACGAACATGCAAAGAAAACCTTTCTTTCCGATCCTCACCGCTCTTCTCCTCTCCGCCTCGCTCGCCGGGGCCGCGGAGTGGAAGCAACCCGGAGCGAAAGGCCGCTGCCCCGAGGGCCATCCGCTGACCGGCGATGCCGGCATCGGCCACCTGGTGTGCCACGGCGGCTCCTGCGTGGTCAACCAGAGAGTTGGAGGCGGAGGCTACACCCAC
Source organism: Thermoanaerobaculia bacterium (assembly GCA_035278895.1). Taxonomy (GTDB): domain Bacteria; phylum Acidobacteriota; class Thermoanaerobaculia; order Multivoradales; family UBA5704; genus DATARR01. The sequence continues at coordinate 2,889 of DATEIO010000726.1, forward strand.
CGGTTCTCGACGGAGCCCATCGTTTCGGAGATCGCTGAGGACGGCCCCGCGGCCGGCCGCCTCGAAGAAGGAGACGTCCTCACTGCCGTGGACGGCCACCTGATCACCACGCCCGAAGGCGGGCGGCGCCTGGCCAACCTCCGGCCGGGCGAGACGGTGACTCTCAGGGTCCGCCGCGACGGCGCTGAGACGGACGTGGAGATCGTTCCGGTGACCGGCTGCAACATGCCCGGCCTCACGGTCAAAGGCGGCGGAACCCGCTCCGCCCAGGCGCAGCGGGCCGATCCGCCCATCGATTTCGGCATGAAGCTCGAATGCGGCAACTGCGGCTGGTTCAACCTGGCGGGCAAGCGGGTCTGGCGCTCCTCGAGCTTCCCCAAAGTCGTCGAGGTCGAGCCGGAAGGCCCCGCCGCCCAAGCGGGAATCCGGCCCGGGGACGTCCTCCTGCGGATCGAGGACTACGGTTTCACCGAGAAGGCGGCCGGCGACCTCCTCGGCCAGTTGCGCCCCGGGCAGGCCGTCCGGCTCCAGATCGGCCGGACGGGCTCGATGCGCAGCGTGATCATCACTCCCCGGGCGGCGGGTGGGTTCCGGCTGCTGTAGAGCCACGAACGCCCGGGGAATGGCAAGGCTTTCCGCGGGCTCAGTCAGCGAACGCTGAAGTATCCGCCTGGCTGGCGAGAGTCCCGCTCGGATTGACGTAGGTCTTGACCTTGTTGGTCACCGTATCCGTGACGGTGATGCGGTACTCGACGCTCGAGAGCGCTCCGTAGAACACCCACCAGCGGCCGTTGACGCCACGTCCATCGAGCACCTTCAGAACCAGCTCGACGTTCGCCGGGCCGAAGAACCAGAAGTAGCCGGTGTCGCCGGTCAGAGGCACCGCCTGGCCCAGGCCGGTGTTGCCGTCGAAATCCTTCCACTCGACCTCGACCTTGAAGCGCGCGCCGTTCAGGCAGAGGTTGGTCGCGCCAGGTGCACAGGCGGCCAGGAACGAGGGGTCGCCAAGTCCCGCGGTCGCGGCCGGGGTGAACCGCTCTGTCATGGACAGAGCCGCCGCAGCCGACGCCGTGGGCGGAACATCGGGGAGGGCCGAGGTGTCGCCGACGCTGGCCAGGTGGCCGGACGGATTGGCGTAAACACGGGTCTGGCCTGTCAATGTATCGGTGACGCGGAGGGTGTAGGGAACGCTCGAAAGCGCGCCGTAGAAGACCCACCATTTGTTGTTCAGCCCGCGGCCGTCCAGCACCTTGACGACCAGCTCGACATTGGCCGGGTCAAAGAACCAGAAATAGCCGGTGTCGCCGGTGAGCCCCACGGCCTTGCCGGTGCCGGTGTTTCCGTCGAAGTCCTCCCAGACGACCTGGATGCGGAAACGGCCGTTGTTCAAGCAGAGATGCTCGGTGGACGGAGCGCACAGCGGCTCAGTGTCGCTCTGCTCCAGCACCGAGATCGACGTGTCGACGGCCTCCTCCAACCCGGAGCTGTCCGGGCCCACGAAAAGCACGCCACCGCCGGTCAAGGTCCCGAGCTCGTCCGCCTGCCGGATCAGGGTGCTCCGGTCCACGGGTGCCAGGCTGCCGTCCTCCCCCTGGGTGATGAACGTTCCAGGCTCGTCGGCAATCAGCGTGAAGACGGTGAGCTGGCTCGGCGGATAGGTCGTGCTGATCAGCGAGCGCACCGTGTTGCGCCCCGCCGCCTTCTTCTTGGGGGCTCCGGGGTAGTCCTCGATATCGGAGTCGTGGAAGTCGGCGTCGGTCAGCAGGTACAGGAGACGGTGGCGTCCGGCGACCCAGCCCAGGCTGCTGGGGGCGACCTCGCCCGTCGAATTGCCGGGGATGTTGTCCCCGTCGAGGTCGCGCCCGAGCCCGGTCAAGGCCTGGAAAACCGCTTCATACTGAGACTCGGGCCCGTCGTTGCCTCCGCTCGGGGAGGGGATCCCCGCGATCGCTGCCAGGAAACTATTGACGTTCGAGGTGAAGGGGAGAACCACCTGGAACGCGGTGTCCCCGGACGATCCGAAGGGGCTGAAGGGGAAGTCCCGGAAGGTCGCCACGCCGAAGCGCGCCGTCGGAAAGGCGGCCTGGATCTTGGCGGCCACCGTGGCGGCCTGGGCCTGGATCCTGGGCATGTCGTCAAAGTAGCTGCCCGAATTGTCGATGAGAAACAGCGCGTCGACATTGCCGACGGCAGGCGGCGGCAGCGCGAAGGCATTGACGTCGGCGGTCATCACGTTGCCGCAGGAAGAGATCTGCGTGACCGAGACGCTGGTCGGCGACGGGTTGTAGTTGTCGGTGTTCGGAGTCGTAGTGCCCGTGAACGACACCTTGGCTGTGCTGCCCGGGAAGAGGTCTCCCGAATCCCCGCGGTTGGAATTGGCTTCCAACTGGCAGGCGCCGTCCGCCTGCTCCAAGGCGATCCCGTACTGGGCCTGCGCCTGCTGCACGAACACGCCGCACTTCTGGTTCTGGTTCACGCCGTTGATCGCGAGCTTGTTGATCACGGTCGCCTCGTGCACGTGGTAGATGGCGAGGCCGCAGGTCTTGAGCTTCTTGTCGAAACCGGTCGCCTGGCGGTTTTCGATCAGGAAATACTCGCCGTTGCCGACGTCGATCCGGAAGGCTTCCGGCGTCTGCTCCACCGCGCGAATCTGGAGGCCGGTGACGCTGCTGGTCAGGAGGGTGGAGTTGAGCCAGCCCAGGCGTTCCTTCTCCCAGGCCGTCATGTGAGCGGGGCTCGACTGGGAATTCCAGTTGCCCGCCGCCATCAGGCTCCAGGAGCCCAGCCCCTGGGAGTTGCCGTCGGTGTCGTACAGGTCGGGAATGCCGAAGATGTGGCCTGTCTCGTGCGCAAAGGTGCCGATGTCCATCTCGGCGCCGGAGCAGTCGAGGACCCCCTGAATGGTGTAGTTGTCGATCTGGATCTTGCCTCCGCCGGCCGCGTTGTCGCCGGTGGCGAGCTTGGTGCCGCCGACCCAGGCGCTGTAGCGATGGCGGTGGGCCCAGATGTTGAGATTGCCGCACTCGCCTCCCTTCTCGGGATGCAGGAAGGCGATCTGATCGACCACTCCGTCGTCATCACCGGAGTTCGGAGCGCCGTCCGGCCCGTCGTTGTCGTACTGCCCGAAGTCGACCGCCGCGTCGACGCCGGCCACCCCTTGCTGAATGAGCTCCCACATCCGGCCGGACGTGGTGAGCCCGTTGGCCGTGCCTTCGTAGTAGGTGTCGTTCTGCGGCAGGCCGACATAGGGAAAGACGTCGCCGGTCACCGTGACGAGGCCGTAGGACATCTCCAGATAGAAATCGGTGACCGTGCCGTCCGGCGGATTGGGACCGGAAAAGAGGATCTCCTGGATCCGGGTGGCCGGGACCGCACCGGGCGCCGGAACGTTGTTGTAGAAGACGGGGATGACCGGGATTCGGACCGTCCCCGAGACCACGGCCTTCTCCGGGTCGGCCGTAGAAAGCCCGGAAAGCACCTTGATCCGCTCGTCCAAGGCGCGCTCGACCCGGGCCTCCAGCCCGCCGCGCAGGACGAACTTCTCCGGATGCGCGCGGCGGTACTCGAGATACTCCGCCGGGAACCGATGACCCGGGGCGGGAGTTACGGTGGCAGCCAGCCGTCCCTGGGCCAGGACGGTGAGGAGGGTGAGAATCAATGCCGCTTGCCACCATCGAAAGGTTTCTGCTTTTCGTTTCATGAAGCCTTCCCTTTCTGCGCTCGAGCGCCTGGATCCGGGTCAGGTGTTTTCCTCGTTGTGATTGCGAGGTGCTTCGTCCTGTTTCGGGCCACCGGCTCCGAGACCGTCATTGGACTGTGGAGCGGGAGTTGCTTGCTTGCCTGCGTGACTTCCTGGTGCAGCACAACTGCGCAGAATCGTTGCCAGCCGGGTCGCGTACACCGGTTTCACAGCAAAACGCTACGCCGTTGACACTGGTCTCGACGGTGCCGGGAGGACAGGCCCGGGTGCAGCAGAAGCTTCCCGTGCTGTTCCCGATCTCTCCGTCGTTGTCCGTCGTGCAGCAGTAGCTCACGCCGTCGATGACCGTCGGAATCGTGCGGATTGGGCACTGAGCCGAAGGCAGGGTCTGTTCGTTGGTGAACGTACAGGTGACGTTGGGCCGGTTCAAGTCGATGGCGACCGTGTCGTCGCCAAGCTCGAAGGCCGGAGCCGTGGAGCCGGAGCCGGTGATGTTGACCGCGCCGGCTGTGCAGGTGATGTCGGTCAGCTTCCATTCAGGCGGCACGTTTTCCTTGAATCTGTTGAACTTGTCCTTGTGGGTCACGTCAAAGGTCTGGCAGCCGGCGTCATTGAGAGCAAAGGGAGCTTGAGGACCGCCGTTGCCGTTTTCCCAAGAGAACGGGAACCCGGCCCCGCCCGGCGGGACCGTCTTTTTACAGATCGTGAGGGTGCTCGTCCCTTGAGCAGAAGCCCCCGCCATCCCAGCCAGAGCCATGCAAGCCCCCACGAGCACGACCTTGATTGCTTTTGGCACGTCGACCTCCTTCGGTTCCTCAGTGCGGTCCACCACGAGCTCCCAGGATCGATGTCCTGTCTGCAATAGATCTCGGGATCGCAGCGGCGGTTTCGTCTCTTGTTCGAACGTTGCTCTTGGACTTCGCCGCCCAGGTTGAAAACCTGGGCGGTTCGGAAAATCTGGGCTACCAGCAGCGCCCTCCCGGCTGATCGTTGATGTGGACCCAGAAGCGCTGAAGCGGATTGCCCACGCTGCCATACGCCTGGAAGTTCCATCCCCAGCCATCGTGAAACTCCGCAACCCGCCAACCCGCCCCGAATTCCTGGGCGCACAGAGCATCCGCGGCGGCGAGCGTCGGAGGCGGCACCGTGGCCTTCGTCGTTCCAATGACACCGCCCGACCATCTGTAGTTTTGGCCCAGATTGGCCTGGGTCACGCTCGCGGGAGCCGGAAGCGGGAATCCTGCCCCGGTCTTCTTGATGCAAAGGAGGGGCAGTGCCGTCGTGCAGGGAACGTCACCTTGGTAGGGATCGCAGAAATCACAGCCGACAATAGCGGTTCCGGTCGTTGTATTCGTCGCGCGCAGCCTCCAGGTCATCCCCTTGCGAACGGACCCGGCTGCCGCCGCTTGTGCGCCGTCCGGGAGCGCTCCGGCCTCGGCCGGCACTCCCCTGGCAGGCTGTTGCGGGACAGGAGCGGCGCAGAGCGTCGCGGCGATCGTGATCACAATCAGGAAGAGCGTTACGGTTTTCATGACGGTCTCCTTTGGTCCTGCTGCCGATAGATCTCGGCCGCCCCACGCCGGTTTAGTCCCCCGTTCGAACTGTCGCTATTGAAATATGCCGCAACGCTCATAAAACAAACTCCCGTAACAATCCACCCGCAACCCCCGCCAAATTGGTACAATTCGAACTACACCAGCTCGCGCGACCGGGGATCTAGGCAGTTCGGAAAGGGAACGTCCGATGTCCAACGAAGAACGGCTGCTCTGTTTCAACGGCGTGGACGGCCGGGGGGGCGGCTACTTGACTCCTCCCCTGCCCCCGCGGCACCTGGCCGAGATCGTCAGCGGCGTCCCGGTGGACCGGACGCGCGCGAAAGAGCTTCAGGCGTGGGTGAAGCGCGGCGAGGGCAAGGCGCGGCGGGGGCTCAAGGAGGGTCTGGACCCCTGCAAGCTCGAAGAGGCCGGCTGGGGCGTGATCTTTCCCAGCTCGGCGGACCCCTCTCCCCTGCGCGAGGCTCTCGCGCCGCTGCTCGATCTCCGGCGGGCCCAGGCTGGTCTCAAGAATGAACGGTTTTTTCGCGAATTTGCGGGGGACGAGGGCTACCGCGAGGGCGAGAGCAAGGTCGCGTTTCTCTCCCGCCACGGCGCGGGGCCCGGACCGGCCGATCCGGAAAAAGTTCCTTATTACCTCCTGCTGGTCGGCGATCCGGAGGCGATCCCCTTTTCGTTCCAATATCAGTTGGACGTCCAGTACGCCGTGGGCCGCCTGTGCTTCGACGATCTCGAAGACTACCGGCGCTATGCCGAGAGCGTGGTGGCGGCGGAGACCGGCGGCGCCAGGCGGAGCCCGCGGGCGTGCTTTTTCGGCCCGGCCAATTCGGGCGACCCGGTAACGGTGTCGACCTCGGCCCACCTGGTACAGCCGTTGGCGGATGGGGTCCGGAGCTCCGGCTGGAAGGTCGAGACCGTGCTCGCGGAAGACGCCACGCGCGGCCGGCTCGGGGAGGTGCTCGGCGAGGCGCCGGCCTTCCTTTTCGCCGCGTGCCACGGCCTGGGGTTCCCCGCCGGAGATCCCGAGCAGAAGGAGATGCAAGGCGCCCTGGTGTGCCAGGACTGGCCCGGCCCGGCGCCTGGCGGCATTGCGCGCGAGCACTACTTCGCGGCCGAGGATGTAGGCGACCAGGCCCGCGTGCACGGCCTCGTGGCCTTCTGCTACGCCTGTTTCGGCGCCGGCACGCCGCGGTGGGACGACTTCACCCGCAAGGCCCAGGGCCCGCGCCGGGAGCTGTCGAGCTCGGCGTTTCTGGGCCGCCTGCCGCAGCGGCTGCTCGGCCATCCACGGGGCGGGGCGCTCGCGGTCGTCGGCCACGTGGAGCGGGCCTGGGGCTTTTCCCTGGTGTGGCCCGACGCCGGGCCGCAGATCACGACCTTCGAGAGCACGGTCCGGCGCCTGCTCGACGGCCAGCCGGTGGGCTGGGCCCTGGAGTTTTTCAATCAGCGGTACGCCGAGCTCACCTCCGACCTCGCGGCCGAGGTCGAGTCCCTGGGGTTTGGCAAGAAGCTCGACGAAACGGTGATCAACGATCTCTGGACCGCGAGCCACGACGCCCGCAACTACACGGTCGTCGGCGATCCCGCGGTGCGGGTCGTCTGCAATGTCTCAGGAGGCACATCGTGAAAACCGATCGCTTTTCGAAGGCGATCCCGAGAGCGGTCCTGGGGGCCGTTCTCCTCTTCGCGGCCGCCCTTCCCGCGGCCGGCCAGTTCCGGATCGGCCTCCCGGGGGGGACTATCTCTTTCGGGTTCGAGTCCGACTCCAAGAAGCTTTCCAAGGCGCTGGCCCAGCAGGTCGGAACGGTGAAAAAGAATTTCGACGCGAACCGCCAGGCTCTGCACACGGTGCCGGGCCCCGGCGGCGTGCCGGCCTATCCCCGCCCGGAGGTGACCGGACTCATCGATCACACGGAGAAGGATCTCGATCAGGCCATCGTGCAGGTCGGAGAGCCGGGGTTGGACGCTCTGCGCGCCTGGTCGGCCGAGGAATTCCGGCGCATCCGGGACGAGGCCGCGGCCCTGCCCCGCCAGAGCTCCTTCGGGCTCCCTGGCCTTCTCACGCCGCGCGCCGTCGCCGTGCTCGCGAGCCTCGGAGGCCGCGGGAGCTCCCCCGCCGCCCCGAAGCCGGAAACGGTCTCCGCCGGGGCCGCCGACCGGCTTCTGGACCAGGTGGGAGAGGTGGTCAGCCGGATCTTCGTCCTCGCCGAGACCAACCATCTCACGGTGAAGCTCTGGGTCGGCAGCACGCCGAAGTCCAAGGCCGATTTCACCTTCTGGCCGCAGGGCAAGATCAAAGGGACCGCGCCGAAGCAGACCACGATCCATACCAATGGCAAGAAGGACCATGTCCTGCGCGGCCTCTACGACTACGACGTCTCCTTGTCCCAGGGAGCGGTGACCGAGATCGTGCGCTACCCCCCGGCCGCCGGGGGGGCTCCGGTGGCCCAGACCAAGGGTGAGCGGCTGGATCTGGTCAACGGCACCCTGTTCTTCTGCTGCCGGTTCGACAAACAGTACTGCCACCATGTCGACGACGAAAAAGAGTGCCGCCCCTGAGGAGGAGGCGCACCGGCGCCGCCGCCGCTGGGTCCTCGCGGTCGGCGCGGTGCTGGGCTGGTCGCTGGCGCAGATCGCCGCCGCGCTGCTCCCCTTCGAGCTCCAGTCCGTGCGCTTCCTCTTCGTGCCGCTTTCGACCCTCGCCGGGGGCCTGGCCGCCCTCGGCGCCTGGGCGCACTTCGGCAGCCTCGCCGACACGGTGAAGGACGCCCGGCGCCGGCTGCGCCTGCGGATCGTCCTCGCCCTGCTGGCCGCCGGCCTGGTCCTGATGCTCGGGCTGTACCTCAGGTTCTCGCAACGCATCTATTTTGGGGAGGATTACAAGAACAAGAACAGCGCCGCCGTTCTCGTAGGCTGGACGCGGTCGGGGCGATGCGAGTGCTCGGCCGACGACGCCACCTGCATCAAGGAAATGATGGGCGACGGCCCCGTGGCGTACCGGGCGTGCTGGAACGGGATCCCGGCCGTCGAGCTCGCCCTGGCGATCTCGTACCTCCTGACCCTGGGGAGCGCCGGGACGGCCGCGGGCCTGTTCCTGATCCGGACCCGGCCTCAGGCCCCGGCGGCTCCGCCGGGCTATCTCGATTTCGATCTCTGGATCGATCAGAGATCCGACGGCACGTACCGGGCCAAGGCCTGGAGCGGCGCCGCGGGCTTCGAGGCCACGCAATGCTTCTCTCTCCCCGCGGCCCTGGCGGGCGGAGACCTGTGCTTTGCCGGCAGCGGCGTCCGCCGGGGCGGGCCCGGCGAGGCCGTGGACGGCGCGAGCCCGGAGGAGGCCGGAGGCGAGCTGTTCCGCGCAGTTTTCCGGGGCGAGCTCCTGAAGGCGTTCCAGGGCTGTCTCGACAAGGCCCGGGGCACGCCCGGAATGCGCATCCGCCTGCGCCTGAACGACGTCCCCGAATTGGCGGGGCTCCCCTGGGAGTACCTGTACGACGCCGAAGGCCGGGGCTTCCTCGCGCTCTCCGGCCGCACCCCGGTGGTTCGCTACCTGGAGATGAGCGAGGGCCTGGGCACGCTCCTGGTCGAGCCGCCGCTCCGGGTTCTCGCCGTGATCTCGACTCCCAAAGGCTACCGGGAGCTCGCCGAGGCGGACGAGGAGTGGCGGCGGCTCGGCGTGGCCCTGGAGCCCCTCCTCGCGAGCAGCCGGATCGAGATCGAGCGGCTGGAGCGCCCGACGCCCGAAGCCCTGGAGGCACGGCTGCGCAAAGGCCCGCCGGTCCACGTTCTCCATTTCGTGGGCCACGGCGGCTTTTCCGAGCTTCAAGGCGAAGGCGTGCTGGTGTTCGAGGACGCGGACGGGAACGGAGTCCCCGTGGGAGGGCCGAGCCTCGCCTATCTCCTCCAGGACCATCCGTCGCTGCGCCTGGCCGTGCTCAACGCCTGCAACGGGGCCCGCTCCTCGCAGGAGAATGCCTTTGGCGGCACGGCCCAGGGGCTCGTCCAGCGCGGCGTGCCCGCGGTGATCGCCATGCAGGCCGAGGTCATGGACGAGACGGCCGTGAGCTTTGCCGAGAAGTTCTACCGGTCGCTCGCCGCGGGCCACCCGGTCGACGCGTGCGTGGGCGAGGTGCGCCGGGCTCTCGCGGCCGAACGCAATCCGGAGTGGGGCACGCCGGTGCTCTATCTCCGCGCGACCGACGGGCGCCTCTTCGCCTGGGAGGACGGACGCTGATTTCGACTAAACCCTTCGCGGCGGCCGGAGATCTATCCGGTTTGTCGAGGGATGCCAATCCACTGTAAGGAGAATGAAATGATCACCAAGAATCCTGTCGAGCCGATCCCCCCCGCTTCGTCTTCGAGCGACGCCCAGGCCCCCGTCCTGGACCCGCGGTCTCCCATCGAGGTGGCGTCCACCGGAGACGGCACGGTCAACGATCCGACGGCCAAGGACCGCCCGCCGGGAGCCTACGACGATCTCGAGGGGCTCGCCTGAGAAAGGTTTCTGTAGGGGCGGCCACGCAGGGCCGCCCCTACAGGTCCTCCCCCCGCCATTCGCCCTGCAAGGTAAACGCGGCCCAGTAATACGGAGACCGCCAGCGACGGCGGATCTCGTTCTGGGCCGCGCGCAAGGCTGCGGGGGGCGAGAGGCCCTCTTTCAACATCCCGCGGTAAAAACGCTGCATCAGCTCCGCGGTCACCCGGTCGGGGACGTTCCACAGGCTCACCAGCACGCGCTCGGCTCCGGCGTAGAAAAAGCCCCGGGTCATTCCCATCATCCCTTCGCCCCGCACCTCTTGCCCCAGGGCCGACCGGCAGGCGGAGAGCACCACGAGGTCGGCACGCAGGTCCAGCTCGTAGATGTCAGCCAGGTGGAGAAAACCGTTCGGACCGGTCTGGGAGAGCACCAGCCGGCCGCCGCCCGGCTCGGTGGCGCCGAACGAGCCGTGGGTGGCGAAGTGCAGGAAGCGGTAGTCCCGCAGATTTCCTTGGAGGACTGCCGCGCGGGTCGCCTCCCGGCCCAGGACCTCGAAGCGTTCCGACGCGGGCACGAGGGCCAGGATCGCTCGCGCCTCGTCCCCGGTTTTCGGAAGGTCCGTAAAAACCTTTCCGAAGTCCGGATCGGCGAGCACCCACAATGTCTTCGGCGCCCGCGGCCGGCCCGCGGCCTCCCGGCGCAGCTCGCCCAGAACCGAAACGGACGGCAGGGAGACGATCTCGTGGCCGGCGATCAGAGGCGCGCCACCGGCAGGGTCCGGAAGGGCGGCGAAGGGGACGCTCTGGAGAATTCCGCCGCCCACGATCAGCAGGCGCTTGCCTGGCAGGAGCGGCGCGACCGGATCGAGGAGCAGCCGGCGGAGCTCCGCGAGCCGGCGGCGGGCCGCGGCCTCGGTCTTGGGATTCCAGGGGTGGGAGAGAAGATCGAACACCCGGCGGGCCGGCTCTTCGATCACGGCGCGCCCGGGCAGCTCGAAGCTCTGCAGGGAATCGGGCGTGACGGCCCAGAGAAAGCTTTTCTCGTCGCCCAACCGGTACTCCAGGAGCAGGGTGTCGTGGTCGAGCAGCGCGCGCCGGATCGTTTCGGCGCTCGCGGGCTGCGGCTGGGTCAGGGCGGCGTAGCGGGGATCGCTGACGCGCAGGGCAGACCGCACCCGGTCGAGCTCGTCCCAGCGGCTCCGGAGGTCCGCCTCGACCTTCCGCAACAGCGCAGCGGCACCGGCGTCCTCGGTCTCCTGGACCTTCTGGGCCAGGAAGGTCTGGCGGGAGACCAGGACATCGATCTCGTTTTCGATCTCCCGCTCGCGGGCACGGAAGCCCGGATCGGTCCCGCCGCGCCGGAGGTCCGCACCGCTTGCGGCCAGCCCGTCGAGCAGCGAGCGCGCGAGCGACCGCTCGCTCACCGCGAGGGCCGCGGCGGCGTAGCCTTCCGCAGGGGCCTTGCGGTGCATCTCCATCAGGAGATCGATCAGGGAGTCGTAGAACCCCTGCCGGGTGGCGAAGAAAGCGGCGCGGGTGTCGTAGCTCGTCTGCCGGAGGCGGTACCCCTCGATCTCCGCCAGGGACTCCTCCAGGAGCCCGCGGGCGGCCTCGAGGTCGCCGCGGCGGCGCAGCACCCTGGCCTTTCCCTCCAGAATCCGGGCCGTTTCGAGCGGATTGGCGAGCTTGCGCAACAGCCCGAGGGCCTGGTCGAAATAGTCGAGCGCCGCCGCGTCCTGGCGGGCGACGTCCTCCAGCCGGCCGAGGTTGCCGAGGCTGCTGGCCTGTTCCCGGAGATCGCCGGCGCTCCGGAAGATCGCCAGGGCTTCCAAATAGGCTTGGCGGGCGTCTTCCGTCCGGCCGAGGCCGCGCCAGGCCAGGCCGAGAGCGGTCAGCGTGACGGCCCGGCTGCGGGTTCCGGGCGCGCGCAGCTTCAAAGCCTCCCCGAGCGGCTGGAGGGCCGCGGCGGGCTTCCCCTCGTCCAACGCCAGGAGCCCCAGGGCGTTCAGGGCCACGGCCTCGGAATCGCGGTCCTTCGCCCGGCGGAAGAGCCCGAGCGCCTCCCGGAAGCGCTCGCGGGCCCGCTCCGTTTCTCCCAGATCGCGGTGGAGATGGCCCCGGTTGAGCAGAATCTTGGCCTTCTTGCCCGGATCGCCCCCCGGTGGCCAGAGGGCGATCGCCCGGTCGAAGTGGGCCGCCGCTTCGTCATAGCGCCCGAGCTCCTGGAGCGCGCGGCCCAGAGTGTCGAAGGTCAAGGCCTCATCGGCGCGGTTGCCGAGCTGCTGGCGCAATGTCAGGGCCCGCCGGTATTCGCCGAGGGCTCCGTCCAGGTCGCCGAGAGCGAAGCGCAGCTCGCCCAGGTGCTGCCGGACCGTAGACTCGAAGGGGGGATCCCCCACGAACAGGGGCTCGGCCCGCGAAAACGCCCGGAGCGCGGCCTCGTTCTCTTTCAGGCACTCCTTGTGGAGCAGGCCGAGACCGAGCAGGGCCTCGGCCCGGCGCCGCGGCAGGCCGAGGCCTGCGAACCGGCGCTCCGCGCTCTCGTAGGGCGCGATCCCTTCGCGGCACTGCTCAGGCTTCCGGGTCCGCCGCTGCGCGTGGCCGCGGGCCAGCTCCGCCTCCGCCTTCGCCCTCTCGCGGTCCGCCGCGGTGGCGTGCCGCTTCTCCGCGAGGCGGAGATCGCAGGGCCCGCGGGAGCCGGCCGGGAGCTTCTGCTCGACCCGCAGCTCGCCTGGAGCCTCCGCCACCCAGTGGATCTCCTCGCCCTGGGGAGGGGAGCCCGAGGCGGTGAGGCTGTCGACGTGGAGGAGCTGACGGCCGCGAGCATCGAACAGGGTCAGCTCCTCCTGGCCGGCCACTACGTGGAGATAGTCGCCTGGCTGGACGGCGGTTTGGATCTCGCAAAGGGGAGCGGGGGCGGTGGGAGCGGGCGCGGCTTTCTCTTCCCGGGCGCGGCAGCCGAGGCTCAGGAAAAGCAGGAGCAGGGGGAGGCTGTAAAAGTGCCGCCGTGCTCTTCCGCCGTTCCGGGACGTTCTTCCCCGATCCGGAGACGCCCCACGGGGCGTCTCCGGGGCGGCGCCGCCGTTCCGTCTCAGCCTCCCCCTCCCGGCGTCACGCGCACGAGGTGCGTCTCCAGAACCCGCCCGCCGGAGGCGCCCGCAAGCTCCAGGCGATAGCGGCCCGGGCGAGGCAGCTCGTGGAGCTGGAGCGTCAAGGCGGAGTCCTCGTCCGGCCGCAGCTCCAAGGACCAGAGCTCGCCGCCGGTTTCCGCGTCGCGGAGCGCCACCCGGTAGACCGGAAGCTCCTCGTCGGGGTGGAGCACGAGCGTCGAGGGCCCGCTCAAGGTCGTCTCGACGGAGGAGGACTCCCGCTCGCCCGCGGAAAAATCGACGATGCGGGCGTCGGGCTGCGGGGCCCGCGACGCTTCGAGAGCGCTCCGCAGTTGAAGATTCCAGAAGGTCAGTCCCACCAGCGCCACGAAGAACGACGCAGCCAGATAGGTCGGCAGGCGAAACCGCCGGGACGGCCGCTCCCGGCCGGCGGAGATCGCGCGGACGTTTTCCGGGGATGCATCGAGCTGCGGGCGGAGCCGGCGCCAGACCGCGGCCGTCTCCGCCTCCTGCTTCGCTCCCGGCGCTTCGTCCGGCCCGGCGAACGCCGCCGCGGCCTCCGCCAGGTCGAAGCAGTCGCGGCAACGCACCAGGTGCTCCTGAAGACGCGTCTCCTCGTCTTCGGACAGCTCGCCCCGATGATAGGCGAGCCATTGATCGGGGGAAGGGTGGTCCACCGGCTCCGGGGACATCTCGATCAGCTCCACGAGGGTGTCGCGAAAGTCGGATGCGCTCTCTCTCACATTGTCACCCCCCGCTCAGAATTCTATCGTCCCCAACGTGGCGTGCAGCTTGTCCCACAGCCGTTGGCGCGCCTGGAAGAGGTGGGCCTTGACGGTCTCCGGCGAGATCCGGAGGGCGCCCGCGATCTCCTGAACGCTGCGCTCCTGATAGACGCGCAGCTCCATGCACAGGCGCTGCTTGGGGGGAAGCTCGGAGATCGCGCTGCGCAACGCCTCCACCCGTTCCTGGCGCACCATGTGGTCGAGCGCCGAGCCGGTGGCGGAAGGGGAAGGAAACTCGGCCGTCTCCGCCGGCTCCGGAGCCTCGGACAGGTCCTCCATCGCGATCTCCGGGCTGGCCTGCGGACCGCCCGGCTGGCGGTCCCGCCACTTCCGGTAGACGTTCAGGGCGACCTGCAGCACCCACCCTTCCAGCGATCCCTCCCCGCGGTAGCCCTCCAATCCTCGATAGATCCGCAGGAAGATCGCCTGGGTTAGGTCGAGCCGCTCTTCGGGAGAAAAAACCCGCGGCGCGAGGAAACGCTCGATCCGCGGGCGGAAGCGGCGGAAGAGCAGCTCGAAGCTCTTCTCGCGGTCGACGCCGCGCTGGAAATCGCGCACCGCCCGGACGAGGTCCTCCGGTCCGGCGTGCGGAGGCTCATCCGCCGCGGGCGGGGTCCGCTCGTCCAACTTCATCGCCGCATCCACGGGAGGGCGGGAGGCATGCCACAAGGCTCCGGTTCAAAAGGGCTCGGGGAAGAGTATGGCACAGACGCCTCCTTTCCAGGCTCCGGCTTCCCCGCCCCCTCTGAGATAGCCGCCCCCCTCGCGACAGCTACAGACTAGGCCCCGGAGCACCGTGCTCCCGGAGCTTGCCTTTCCCGAGGAGGTTCCCCCCCAAGGTGTACGCGGCACAAACGGTAACTTCCGGGCTTCAGGATATAATGCGGCTCTCCCTCGGAAGAGCTGTGAGGTGGCCGGCCCTGCCGGTCCTCCCGCTCCGAGGCGCGGCTGGCGCCATGAGCATCGATGCGGGACCCGAGCCCGGCGAGGCGGAGCTTGCGACCGACCTCGTGCGGCGGATCGCGGCGGGAGACACCGCCGCCGAGGGAGCGCTCGTCGAGCGCTACAGCCGCGGCATTCTCTACCTGCTGCGGCGCCTGGGAGCCCCCCCGGAGCTCGCCGAGGACCTTCACCAGGAGACCTTCCGCATCGTGCTGGAGCGGCTGCGGAGGAAAGAGCTCGACGATCCCGCGGGGCTCTCGGGCTTCCTCCACGGCACCGCGCGCAACCTGGTGATCGCCGAGCGGCGCAAGACGGCCCGCCGCAAGACCGACGTAGACAGCGAAGGGCTGGAACGGGCCATCCATCCCGAGCCGGGCCAGCTCTCCGCCGTCCTCCTCGACGAAGAGGCCGCCATCGTGCGGAAATTGATCGGCGAGCTGCCGACCGACCGCGACCGTCAGCTTCTATTGCGTTTTTATGTTGCCGAAGAGGAAAAGGAGAGCATCTGCTCCGACCTCGGCCTGGACAGCCTCCATTTCAATCGCGTTCTTTTCCGGGCTCGCCACCGCTTCAAAGAGCTCCTGGTACGCTTTCAGGAGCGACGGGGGGCGGTGTCCCGCACGGAATGAGAGGAGAAAGGGGGTCGTACCGTGGCCATGAATCACACCTATATCGAAGAACAGCACATCGCTGACCGTTACGTGAGGGGAAACCTCGCGGCCGAGGAGGCGCAGCGCTTCGAGGAGCACTACCTCTCCTGCCCCGAGTGCCTCGACCGGCTCGCTCTCGCGGAATCCATGGAGCGAGGCTTCAAGCGCGCGGCCGGGCAGGATGCCGCGCGCCTGGCCGTGGGGCGGCAGCTCGCCCTCGTGGCCTGGCTCACCCGGCTCGGCCGCTCGCGCCAGATGGCGGTGCTCTCCATGGCGCTGTTCGTCCTCGCGGTCCTCCCCGCCGGCCTCGCGCTGCGGGAGGCCGGCCAGCGCGGCCGCGAGCTCGAGCAGACCCGCTCCGTCCTCGAGCAGGAGCGCGAGCGGTCGGCCACCGGGTCCCGGAGCGCGGAGGAGGTCGAGAAGCTGCGCTCGGAGCTGGGCGTCACCCAACGCGACCTCGCCACCGAGCGGGAAGCCCGCGCGAACGCCGACCAACAGCTCGCAGAGTCCCGGAAGCCCCAGGTCAACGTTCCGATCCTCTTCTTCGGCACGGACCGCAGCGGCCCGCAAGACAGCGAGCCCATCGACTTGCAGCTGCCCTCCGCTCCGGGCTCGATCGTGCTCGTCCTGCCGGTCGATCCGCCCACCCCGCGGCCCTACCGCGTGATCCTGCGCGACGCCCGCGGCCGCGAGATCTGGCGCGGCGACGATCTCCGGCTCGACGAGCGCGACTCCCTCAGCCTGAGCCTGCCTTCCAGCCTGCTGGCGCCGGGCGGCTACACCTTCGCCATCGAGGGGATTCCTCTCCGCGGCAAGCCCGTCGCGGCCGGCCGGTTCTCCTTCCGCGCACAGCCTGCCAGGAAATAAGCCCAGGAAGGACACCAAGGACACCAAGGACTCAAGGACAACGGCTTTGATGCCTTTCCGTCCTTGTTGTCCTTGGTGTCTTTGCTGTCCTTTCTCCGGACGACGAGCAGCCCTCCTCCCCGGAAGGGAGGAGGGCGAGCCATGAATTCGAGGAGGAGTGAACCGCTCAGGAGACGATGAAGCTCGCCTTGCCGGTGTAGATCTTGACGTCGTACGTCTGCACCGGGCCGGGATGGAGCGGCCGGCCGGCGATGCTCATCTCGACCCGCGTGAAGATGACGGGCACGCTGACCTTCTCGGGGGTCGCGGGGCCCACCTGGACCAGCGGCAGAACGAGCGTCAGCAGGCGCGTTTCGAGATCGGGAATCGCCGACAGCGTGACGGTCACCAGGGTGCCGATCTCGGTGGTCTCGATGCGGACTTCGCGGCCGGTGAAGGTCTGGGTCCCGTAGCTGAGCACCGGCTCGCCGGCGATGTTGCTCACCGTGAAGCTGATCTTGCTGGTGCCACGGCGCAGCTCGAAAAAGTTGGCCTCCGCGAAAGCCGGGGGCGCGGCCTTGGCCGCACGGACTGCTGCTGTACCTCCTGGTGTACCCATAAATCTCTCCTTTGATCCTCCGGGAACGCCATGTTCTCTGGAGGTCAATCCATAGCTGCCGCCGGAAGCCTTGCTATCTCACCCGGAGAGACTTGTGATAAAGTAAAATGCAGCAGTTCCATTCAGAAGGAGAAGGCCATGCTGCGACGCTGTCGAAGGCTCGTTGCAGTAGGTGCAGCTCTGATCCTGGTCGCCGGATGCCGGACCCCGGCACCGCCGGGCCCGCCAAAGTTTTCCAACTACAAGCCGGTGTTTCCTTACGGTCCGCTCAAAGATGGCGTGGCCGAGCGGTCCGTCAGCACCCTCCCAGGGCCTGGCTACGACGTCGCGGTGCGCGACTTCCTGGTTTCGCCGAGAAATCCGGAAGCGGCTCTCACCCTCGCCGGCGCCGCGGTCTTCGAAGTGCGGCAAGGGTCCGGAGAGGCGACGATCAAAAGGGCCAAGGAGACAGAAAAGATCGTGCTGTCCCAGGGGACCGTCTTCACGGTGAACGCCGGAGAATCCTTGAACGTCACCGCAATCGGCGAGCCGCTCGCGCTGCGGGCCTGTATTTTCTCGCCCGGAGGAAAACCATGAGCCTCCTTTTTTTGCGCCGCGTCCTGATCCTGCCAGCCGTCGTCATCGTTCTCTGCGGTTTCTCCTCGGCCGACTGGCCAATGTTTCGCCACGACGCTCTCCGCACGGCTTCACAGCTCAAGAAGTCACCCCTGTCCGATCCAAAATTGAAAAAGCTGGAGATCGGGTGGCGTTTTCCCAAGCGTGGAGATCCCAACCTCGAAAACGGCTTCCGCGCCTCGCCGGTTGTCTACAAGGGGAGGGTCTTTATCGGCAACGGCAACGGCTTCTTCTATGCGCTGTGCGCCAAGACAGGCAAGAAGCTCTGGCAGTATCCGCCTGAGGGATCGCAGGCGCTACAGTCCAAGTTTCACTGCGACAATCCATCGAGCTTCGGGATCGCATCGAGCGCAACGATTGCGAAGATCTATGGCAGGGATGCCGTAATTTTCGCCGCACCCGATCCACGCGTCGGCACTTGCCTGGGGGAGGGGCGTCTCTTCGCACTCGACACCCGCACAGGCCGGGAGATCTGGGCGTCGCCGGTGATCGCGCGGCTCAACGGTTGTACGAAGCTTTGTCCTTGCGAATTCCACGAGAACCTCGGTTACTCGTCACCGCTCGTCCTCGGCGACAAAGTATACGTCGGTGTCGCTGACCATTGTGACAACCCGGTTCAACAAGGCAGGGTCGCTGCGGTCCGCCTCGCAGACGGCCAAATTGTCGGCAAGAACGATTTTGAATATTGCAGCACAGGCACCTGCGGGGACGGAACGCGCGGCGGCGGCGTCGGAAGCTCGCCGGCCGGTTGGAAGGACAGCATCTTCATCACCACCGGCAACACGCGGAGCGGGCACAAAGACAAGCCCTCCCCGAATCATGGCCTCAGCTTGTTGCGTCTCGCGGTTGCCGGCGGCACGATCGATTGGGAGTTCCAGCCTGTACCATGGGAGCGCGACGCCGATCCTGACTGGTCGGCGACTCCGACGATCATGAAGACCCGTTGCGGCCGGGTCATCGTCTCGACACAGAAGGATGGGTGGACGCACGCCGTCAAAGCTGCCGACGGCAAGCGGCTCTGGTCATTCCCGCCCCAGACAACCCTCCCTTTCCGGTGCGGGGACGGCACGGTACACGGTGACTCGAAATACATGCGCAGCGGAGCGGCTTGGGGCGATGTATACGTGACGATGAACGGCGGTCTCGATATGAGGCCTAATGATTTCCTCGGTGGCTATCGCCGGCTCCACGCCCTCAACGTCTGCGAGCCGGGGGAGTTTAACGACCATCTACGCTGGCTGATCGACCTCAAGGACTACACTTCGGATGACTGCGCCGATCCGCACGAGCGCTGTCTCGGTAATCCGACCATTACGCGTGGCATTGTCTACATCGGCACGAATACAGGCCACCTGCTGGCCCTTGGCGACCCGGAAGTCCTATCGCAGCATGACGGCTTGCGCTGCGAAAATTCGGATGTCGTTTCCGGTGATTGTGAGAACGCAGGCTACCGCCTGGTACCGCAGCCGAAGATCCTGGCCTCTATCGACCTCGATGGCTCGATGGTCTACACCGAGCCTGCGCTCGCGAATGGCAAGATCTACGTCTCAACGGATGAAAGCAACGTCAGCGGCGGCGGTTTCGTCTATATGCTCCGCCCCGTGAGGAGGTGAGTCGGTGCTAACCGCCATTTCGGTCTCTTGTCTCGCCGCGCTCCTCGCGTTGCCGGTTATCGAGCAGTCACAGCCCTGCTCGCCGGACCAGGAATGCAAGCGGGATCCAAACTGCCCGATCTACAAAGCGGAGCCGGTCCGCTGTGAGCTCGGCAAAGGTGAGCTCTCGTTCGAAACCGCCGAAGGCTCTGTTCGGGGATTCTTCGTGGTAGTCCAAGATTGGCAGATCGCAAACGATGTAACCGTGGAAATTCCACACAAGGGATGGCTCATCGTCAATCTCCAGGTAGGAGAGCTGACCACAGGGCTCGAAGAAGAGCGGCAGGAGTGGCACGCGGGCGCGTACTGGACCGTGCCAGCGGACCAGCCCCTGATCATCCAAACGGCGCGCGACTCGGTCGTGCTCCAGACAGTAGAGCTTATGGCAAAACCATAGAAATGCCGCGGAGGAAACCCGCGAGCCCCTGGCTCTCCGAGCCTCCTCCGCCCTAGCCGATCCGCTCAATGCGTGAAGCCTCGCTTAGCCGTCCACGGCCGTCCAGGAGACGTTTCCGGATCCCGTTCCATCGTCCGGCCTGCAGGTCAGCTCTTTCTTGTTCATATCGAGTGTGACGATGTAAGGATCGCCAGAGAATTCCACTCTGACAACTTCCTTGACATTCGCTGTCACGACGGAATGCGAGCACTCATCGCCCACTGGCGATATAGTATTGTCCCTCTTCCTTTTTACTATGTCCGTGCCGGAGATGCCCCCTCCGGTTCCTTCGAACTTCAACCTATCGGGGTTGTCGGGTTTTGCGACCAAACCCCAGGGGTTGCCGGTGCTGACCGTCTTCACCTTCCACCACCCCCCGGCTCGCGTCCAATCCGAAATGTATGCCATATCAATCTGCCTTTCCCCGGGAACCTCCCGGATGTCGTCCACTCTCAAACTGTCGCGAGCCGGCGAGTTATCTCACCGGGAGAGAGGCAATCAGCGCCAGTCGCCTTGCAAGACGAAGGCGGCCCAGGAGCGGGGATCGCGGAATTGGGGATCGCGGCGCAGCGACTGCTGGGCCGCGCGCAGGGCCGCTGCCGCCGGCAGGTGGTCCTGCCAGAGCGCGCGGTAGAAGTGGGTCATCAGCTTTTCCGTGGCACTGTCGT
>DATEIO010000727.1:0-5480 GCA_035278895.1 Thermoanaerobaculia bacterium
CAAGTGCGGGATGTCCGCGTAGACCCCCAGCTCGATCCGCTTGGGATCGATGAAGATGAACTGCACCTCCTCCCGCGTGGCCTTGTAGAGGATGGAGGTGATCATGCTCTGGAGCCCCACGCTCTTGCCCGCGCCCGTGGCGCCCGCGACGAGCAGGTGGGGCATAGTGGCCAAGTCCGCGTAGTAGGGCTCGCCGCTGATCGTGGTGCCGAGCGCCATGTAGAGCGGCGACTGGGACTTGCGGAAGCGGTCGTCCGCGAGCAGTGTGCCCAGGCGGATGATGCCGCGCTCTTTGTTCGGCACCTCGATGCCCAAGGTCGAGCGGCCGGCCATGCGGTCGATGCGCACGGACTCGGCGCGCAGCGCGAGCGCCAGGTCGTCCTGCAGGTTCACCACCTGGCTCACCTTGACGCCCGGCGCGGGCTGGAGCTCGTAGACGGTGATGACGGGCCCGGGGGTGATCCCCTCGATCGTGCCGTCCACCCCGAACTCCGCGCACCGGTTGCGGATCGCCTCGCCCAGGCGCACCAGCTCCGCCTCGTCCATGGCGCTCTTGCCGTCCCCCATCTGGAGGAGGTTGACCGGCGGCAGCGTCCCCGGGGCGATCTCGGCCACGAAGGGCAGCGGCTTCTGCGGCACAGCCGGAGTCCTGAGGCGCGGCGGGGCCGGCGCGGGCGTATAGGGGCTCGTCTCGGGCGGCAGCGGCGGCGGGGCCGACAGCGGCGGACCCTGGATGGCGGCGCGGACGGCCTCGAACTCCTCGTCCTCCTGAAGCTCGGTCGCGCTCACCTTGCGGACCGCGAACTCGCTCTCCCCCTTCTTCTCCGTCACCCGCAACGGGCGCAGGGGGAGGTCGAGCGGGTCCGAAGCCGCCTTGGGCGCCGCGGGCGGCGGCGGAGCCGGGGCGGCCTTTCCGGGCGCGGGCGGAGAAGCCATGGGCGGGCGGGCCTGCTCGGACTCGGCCTTCTTCTGCTTCTCCTCGGCCACCCGCTGGAGGTGCTTGGTGATCACCCGGCGGCGGTTCCTTTCCTTTTCCCGCCGCTCGCGCCGGCGCTCTCGGGCGAGGGTCCAGTTCTGCCAGAACAGGCGCAGGCGGTCCCGCCAGGAGGAAAGGAGGTCCCCCAGGGTCGACTGCACCACGAGCGCCGTGCCGCAGGCCACGGCCGCGAAGAGCACCACGAGTGATCCGGCCATGGAGAGCCGCGGCTCGAGAAAGTCTTTCAGAAGCAGGCCGAACGCCCCACCCGCCCGGACCGATCCCTCCTGCCAGGCGATCTGGCCGAAGCCGAACTGGAGGAGCGCGGGGAGGGACGCCAGGAGCAGCAGCGCCCCGAAGCCGCGCCCCACGACCTTCACCGCCCCGCGGCGCCGCAGCCGCCGCCATCCGGCCACGATCAGGAAGAACGGGATCAGGAGGCAGCTCAGCCCCAGGAAGGAGAACGCCACCGCCGAGATCTGCGCCCCGGCCGGACCCACCCAGTTGAGCGTGTGCGCCTCGTCGGCTTCCTTGACCCGGTGGAACAGGCTCGGGTCCTCCGGGTGATGGCTCCCGAGCGAGAGCACCAGGAAGATCCCCACGGCGAGAAGCAGAAGCCCCAGAAGCTCGCTCCCCTTCTCCGGGGAGAGCGTCGGACGCGCTGGAGCCGCTTTGCTCTTACGGACGATGGCGATGGACACGGCAGATCCGCTCTAGAAATTGGATGAGGAATTCCCTCGCAACTACGCTTGAAGTCTAGCACAAGGGGGCAAGCAGCACGGACGGGCACGGACTGACACGGACTTTCAGGGACGGTCCGTGTTCGTCCGTGGAAGATCCGTGTCCGCTAAGCTATTCTCACCCGATCCCCGCTTCGCGGTGTCCTTCAGGATGGACGGACCCCATGGGAGAGATCATGGCCCGGAAGATCTTCGCTCTGGCATTGCTCGCGCTCCTCCCCGCCCTGGCCCTGGCCGGAGAGGCGGAGGAACGGCTCAAGAACCTGTTCAACCTGAAGCTCGACGACCCGCGGGTGACCGTCGAGGTCCTCGGGCTTCCCGACAGCCGGTTCGCGGTCGTCCTCAAGGGAGAGGTGGAGGACGCGGAAGACCGGAACACGGTGCTCCGCCGGGCGGAAGCGATCGCCATGCCCAACGTGGAGGTCTTTTCCCGGCTGGAGTTGCGGCGCCCGGCGATGCCCCGGCAGGCGTTCGAGGAGGTGACGGAGCTCTGGCCGCTCACCTACATCCGGAGCCGGGTCAGCTCGACGGGAACGGCGTCCTCGACTCTCCCGGGGGTCAGCGCTCCCGACAACATCGACATCCTGGTAGAGGCCTACAACCGGATCTACGGGGCGCCGGACCGGCCTCCGGTCGTGCAACGGGCCGGGTCCAACCGCCTTCTGCTCCACGGATCGCAGGAGACGGTCACCGATCTCAAGCGCTCGCTCGCCATCGTGGACGCCCCCTGGCCCCAGGTGCAGCTCAACCTCTGGGCCATCCAGGTGAGCGGCTCGGCCGAGAAGGTGGCGGACCGGATCCGGCAGATCTCCCAGGAGATCCGGACGACCCAGGACCAGATGGCCGCCGTCCAGCGAAAGCTCACCCAGCTCGCGGCCGAGCCCGGGGACGAGGTGGATACCCAGGGGATCGAGGCGCACTTCCGGATCGCCGGGATCGACCTGAACCCCCGGGGGCCGCTCTCCCTGAACGAGTCCCTCGTCCTGCTGCTCATCCGCCAGAACCGGCAGGACAAGGTCCTGCGGCTCCGGAAGTTCGTCGAGGAGGAGGCGAAGCTGGCGCCTCCCGGGCAGAGGGCGTTCCACCGTCTGGAGCGGGCTCTCGCACAGGAGACCTTCGAGGCGGACCGGACCGGGTTCGTCGACTTCCGCAATGCCCTCGCCTGCTTCAAGGACCCGAAACGGAAATTCGAGCGGCCGGAGGCCTCCAACAAGCTTGTGCGGACCGGCGCCACGGTGGACCGGCTCCTCAAAGCGGCCATGGACGCGTTCGCCACGGACATGGACGAGCTCTTCTTGGAACCGCTCCTCACGCGCATTCAGGCCTACGATCCCGCCAACCGGGACGACGGCATCGCCCTCACGGGCAGGAGCCGGATCGTGGTGACGAGCGGCCTCGAAGCGGGCCTCACCCCGGAGATGGCCTCGTTCGTGGAGACGACGCGCCCGAAGCCGTTCGGCCAGGAGCTCCTGAACCTCGCCTTCCCGGCGAGCGAATCCGGCGGGGCCGACGGGGCGACAGCCGCGGACGCTTTGACGGGAGCCAGCCGCGTCCTCGCGAGCCTCCCTGAGGCCCAGGCCATGCTCCTGGCGGCGGCCCTCCTCGCCGAAACGGAGCCCACCTACTCCAAAGTGGCCCCCGGGATCGCCATCAACGCCCGGCCGACGGTCCTGCCGGACGGCGGATCGGCGCGCCTGACGATCGACGCCCGCTTCGGCGTGACTTCCGAGCCTCTGGATGCGACGGAGCGCACCGACGTCTGGGCTCAGGCCCCTCCCGCCGGGATCAGCAGCCACCACATCCGGACGGACACCAACGTGAGCGCCTTCGATCTGTTCGAGATCTCCTCCTTCTCGATCGCGGCCTCCCACCCGCAATCGCCGTTCTACGTCCCGATCCTCGGCCGTCTGCCGGTGATCGGCCGCGCCTTCCAGATCCCGCGCCGCAACAAGCAGGTCCACTTCGAGAGCCTCGTCCTCGTCAACACGGTCATCCTCCCCCGGGCGCTCCAGTTGAACCGTTTCTACGAGAGCCGGTCCCACGAGGGACGCGAGGAGGTGGAGTGCGAGGAGAGCTGGAAGGCCCGGGTGCCTTACGCGGAGCCTGATAAGATCCGGCCATGAACCTCGAGGCGCTGCCCGGAGGGGACCTCGTTCAGGAAGGGATCGCGGACCTCTCGCGCGGCGTCGAGTCCGTCCCCGCGCTTCTGGTCTCCATCGGCGCGCCCCGGCTGCGTCGGATCGGGCTGGCGCTGCCGGACCGGACCATCCCCTCCCCCGAGCACCGCCTGTACGAGGTCCTCTCCCGGACCGACCCGGACTCGGCCCACTCCCGGTACAACGCGTTGATCCGCAGGCTGGTCAGCTTCGAGAACGCGGCGGAATGCGGCGTCCTGTAGACGCAGACCGCATCCAGCGCTTCATGAGGGCGCTGGGCAACGAGGCCGAAGGAGAGACCCGCCTCTACTTCACCGGAGGCGCCACGGCGGTCCTCCTCGGCTGGCGGACGAGCACGGTCGATGTCGACATCAAGATGGACCTGGAGAGCGACCTCCTCTTCCGCGCCATCCCGCAGATCAAGGACCGCCTCGAAATCAACGTCGAGCTGGCGGCCCCCGCTTTCCGGCGATCGATCCCGGCGCATTCCGGAAGGCCCTAGAAGATTTCGTCTCGGCCGATTAGGACTCGACTCGAAACGAGAGCGGTGCCTAGGAACTTTCGTATGGCAGTCATCAGCGTTCAGCAAGCGGAAGAGAACCTGTCCCGACTCGTGGAACGTGCCGCGACCGGCGAAGAGATCGTGCTCACCGAGAGCGGGCCCCCCCCCGAGACATTGCAAATATGCTATAGTTACCCGTTGGGATGGCCCGACACAACACGAAGGAGAGCGCATGAAGAAAAAGAAGGTTAAGAAGCTGGAGCTAGCGAAG
The DNA here is from genome assembly GCA_035278895.1 of Thermoanaerobaculia bacterium. Lineage (GTDB taxonomy): Bacteria > Acidobacteriota > Thermoanaerobaculia > Multivoradales > UBA5704 > DATARR01. The sequence continues at coordinate 4,646 of DATEIO010000727.1, forward strand.
GAGACGGTAGCTCTAATCACGGAAACGGTGGTCGGAGGGGCTATCACTGACCTCTGCAACACGTTCCGATGCCCTCCTACCGACCCCAATATCTGCCAAAGCGGCAAGTACCCTTGCTAGCGCGGGTCCAGGCTTGAGGGTTTGCAAAAGGAGACCCTCAAGCCCTTTCCCCTACCACCCACACCGTCTTAGGACACCACCCCCCCAACAGGTAGGAGTAGGTACCGAGAGGGCTGAAGCGTCCCCGAGCGGGGCAGCCTCTGCCCACCATGGGGGAGGTTCCCCCTACTCGGGGGCGGGGTCCCCCTTCTCAAAAACTGGTCTGGCAGCTCGATAAAGCGTCAGGAAGTCCGCCAGGGATAGCTCCTCGGCCCGCGCCTTCTCCGGGAAGCCCACGGCGGCGAGGACCGACTCGGTTTTCTCTCTCCCCCAGCCAGACGCGAGCGAGTTCCGCAACGTCTTCCTCCGTTTCGCGAACGCGAGGCGCACGAGGGTGGTGAAGGCGGGCATTTCGCTTTCCGGGAGCGGCGGCGGTTGGAGCGTGAGGCCCACGAAGGCGCTGTCCACTTTGGGAGGTGGACGGAAGCTTCCGGGCTTCACCTTTCCGAGCATCCTCGCCTGGGACCAGGCGGCGACGAGGACGGAGAGGGAGCCGTAGGCGGAGTCTCCCGGGCCGGCAGTCAGGCGCTCGGCGACCTCTTTCTGGACGAGGAAGGCGGCACGGGGGACGCGGGCGTGGTGCGGGAGGAGCCTTTCCAGGATTACAGTTGCCACGTTGTACGGGAGGTTGCCAGCGACGAAAGTCGGCGCGAGGAGGCGCGTCCACTCGATCTCC
>DATEIO010000728.1:0-6875 GCA_035278895.1 Thermoanaerobaculia bacterium
GGCCGAAACGCCGTCGATGGCCGCGAGGCGGGCCATGACGACGGGCACGGACTCGATCGTGTCCGCCCCTCCCGCCTTGAGGATCTTTTCGACGCCGGGCCACTGGGCCGGCTGGATGTCCACCAGGAAGGCGCTCGGGGCATCTTCGGGGATTTCCGCGGTGAGCTGCCGGGAGAGGCGCCTTTCGACGAGCGACATGGCAAGGACGACGAGCACGCCGAGCCCCAGGGCCACGATGGCGCCGCCGGCCGCCGCGCCCGGGCGGGCGAGCGCCGCGAGGCCGTTTCGCACCCAGAGGCTCGCGAAATCCCGGGGAAGGCGGCGGGCCACCCGGGTGACGAGCCAGGCCGCCAGGGCCAGCGCCGCGGTGACCGCTGCCACGCCGCCGGTGAACTGGGCACCCAGGACCGGGGAGCCGGCCTGGAGGGTCGCCATGCCCCAGACGCCCAGGGCCAGGGCGGAGAAGGTCGCGGCGGTGACCCCGCGGTGGCGGGGGAGGGGCTCGGCGTCGCGCCGGAGCACCCGGGCCGGGGGAACGCGCAGCACGGCCGAGAGCGGCGGCAGGCTGAACAGGAGCGCCACGCCCACGCCCAGCCCCAGCCCTCGGAGCAACGCCCCCGGCTGCCACGGGCGGATCAGCTCGGCGGGGATCAGGTCCGGAAAGAGCGAAGGCAGCACGAGCTGGACTGCGGCCCCGGCCAGGATTCCCACGAGGCTGCCGGCTAGGCCCAGGAGGGCCGTCTGCCCCAGGTAGAGCAGGAAGATCTCTCGTGGACGCAGTCCCAGACATTTGAGGACCGCGATGGCGTCCATCCGGCTCGCGAGCCAGGCGCGGACGCTCTGGGCTACGCCGATGCCGCCCACGAAGAGGGAGAGGAGAGCTACGAGCCCGAGGAAGCGCTCGATGCGGTCCAGGTTCCGGCGCAGCGCGGGCTGGGCCTGCCGGTAGGTCTCGACCCGGAAGAAGTCGGGGTTCGGGATGGATTGCTTCAGCTGCTCGGCCACCGCGTCCAGGCGCCCGGCCGAGGCCGCCTCCGGAAGCTTGATCAGGAGACGGTAGTCGATCCGGCTCCCCCGGCCCGCGAGCGGAGTGCGGGCGAGGCCCTGTCCGGAGAGGAAGACCCGCGGCCCCAGGGTGAGCGAAACGCTGATCCGGTCGGGCTCGGAAAGCACGACTCCGGCGATCCGGAAGGGCACGCCGCCGATCCGCAGCGTGTCCCCCACCCGGAGCCCCAGGCGGGCGAGCAGCTCGGAGGCGACCACGACGGTGTCGGGCCGAAGGAGGCTGCGGAGCGGCTGGCCGGGTTGGAGCTCCAGCTTGCCGTAGAAGGGGAAAGTGCCGTCCACGATCTTGAGCTCGACCAGCTGGCTCGGGCCGGGCCGGCCGTTCCTCGGAGGTGCCGCGGCCACGGTGACGGTCTCCCGCACACCGGTCCGCTCGGCTCCGGGGATCGCGTCCACGGCCTTGGCGATCTCTCCAGGGATTGGGCGGTTGCCCTCCACTACAAGGTCGGCGGCCAGGAGCTGGCGGGCTTCCACGCGGATGCCGTCGTCCAGGCTCGCGGAAAGGCCTGCCACGGCCACCACGGCCGAGACGCCCACGGCGAGACAGGCGATGAAGAAGGCGAGCCGCCCGCGCGAGCCGCGGGATTCGCGGAGCAGGGTCTTGAAATAGAAGGAAAGGCTCACGGCAGCGCCTCGGCCGGAACGAGCGCCGGCTCGTGCCGCTCGACCCGGCCGTCGCGCAGGTGGATCAGCCGGTCGGCGAGCGCCGCCACGGCCGGGTCGTGGGTGACGAGCACGAGAGTCGTCCCCTCGCGCCGGCGCAGGTCCGTCAGCAGCTCCAGGATCTTCCGTCCCGTGGCGCCGTCCAGGTTCCCCGTGGGTTCGTCAGCGAGCAGGATGGACGGCCGGGCTGCGAAGGCGCGGGCGAGCGCCACCCGCTGCTGCTCGCCGCCCGAGAGCTGGCTCGGGTAGTGGTGGCCGCGGTCCCCCAGGCCCACGGCGGCTAAAAGCTCATCCGCGCGGGCGAGGGCCTTGGGCATCCCCCGCAGCTCGATGGGGAGGAGGACGTTCTCCCGGGCAGTCAGGTTTCCCAGCAATTGGAAGCTCTGGAACACGAAGCCGATCTTTTCGCGCCGCAGCACGGCGAGCTGGTCCTCAGTCATCCCCTGGATGGCCTGGCCGTCGATCCGGATCTCTCCCGAGGTGGGGCGGTCGAGCCCCGCCATCAGGGCGAGAAGGGTCGACTTGCCGCTGCCGGACGGGCCCAGGACAGCCACGAACTCGCCGGGCTCGATCGTGACGTCGACGTTGTCCAGGATGGTCAGCTCGCGGTCTCCGGAGGGGAGGCGGCGGGTCAGGCGGCGCATCTCGAGGCGGGGTGTCATCATGAGCGGTCCACGGAATAAGAAGAGGAGGTCCCGGTCTTAAAGAAGGACATGACGTGGCGAAAGCTCCCAACTCTGGCCTTGACGCTCCTTATTCCCGCGATTTCCGCCTGCGAATCGCAGGTTTCCGAGGAGGCTTCCGTCCGGCAGGCCGTGCCGGCCCGGACGGCGGCGGCCCCCGCTCCCAGCCGTCCCGCAGCGGACGTCCCGTCCAATCCTCAAACGAACGAGCCCCTTGTAATCTTTCTGGGGGACAGCCTGACGGCTGGCCTGGGTCTTGCCGAGAACCAGGCGTATCCCGCGCTCCTCGACCGGAAGCTGGACGAGGCGGGCGCCCCGATCCGCGTGCTGAACGCCGGCGTCTCTGGCGACACGACCGCAGGCGGCCTCTCCCGCCTGGACTGGCTCCTCTCCCAGAAGCCGGACGTGCTGGTGGTGGGCCTGGGCGCCAACGACGGCCTGCGCGCCCTGCCGGTCGACGAGACCGAGAAAAACCTGCGCGAGATCGTCCGCCGCGCCCAGGCGGCCGGCGCGAGGGTCCTCCTCCTCGGCATGCAGATTCCCCCGAACTACGGCCCGGACTACACCAGGGCGTTTGCGGACCTGTATCCCCGGATTGCCGAGGACCTGGACGTGCCGCTCGTCCCCTTCCTTTTGGACAAGGTCGGAGGCATCCGCGAGCTGAATCTCGAAGACGGTATCCACCCCAACGCCAAGGGACAGGAGATCGTGGCGGAGAACGTGCTGCCGTATCTGGAGGCGCTGGTCGAGAAGAAGCCGGCGGCGGTGGCGGTCGGGCCGTAAAGGCCGCGAAGGGCGCGATTCATCGCGCCCTTTTCGCCGCCTCCCACAGCGCGTCCATCTCCTCGAGCGTGGCCTCGGCCGCCGTCTTCCCCTGGGCGGCCAGGCCCTCTTCGATCTTCGCGAAGCGCTTGCGGAATTTGAGGTTCGCGCCGGCGAGCGCGGCCTCAGGGTCCACCTCGACCTTGCGGGCGAGGTTGGCGATGGTGAAGAGGAGATCCCCCACCTCTTCCTTGACCTCTTCGCGGCGGCCGGCGGCGAGCGCTTCCCGGAGCTCCCCGATCTCCTCTTCCATTTTGTCGAGCACGGCGGCGGGCGTGGGCCAGTCGAAGCCGACCCCGGCGGCCTTCTGGGTGAGCCGGTAGGCGGCGAGGAGAGCAGGGAGAGAGGAGGGGACTCCCGAGAAGAGGGATTCCCGCCGGGGCTCCTTCGCGAGCTTCCTCCGTTCCCAGGCCTGGCGGACCGCCTCGGCGTCGGCCAGGACCTCGTCGCCGAAGACGTGGGGGTGGCGCTCCACCATTTTCCTGTGGACGCCGTCGATGACCTGTGAGAGTCTGAAGGCACCGGCCTCCTCGGCCAGACGTCCGATGAAGGCGACCTGGAAGAGCATGTCGCCGAGCTCCTCGGCCAGCTCGTCCCAGTCGCCGCCGTCGATCGCCCCTGCGAGCTCGTGCGCCTCTTCCAGAAGGTAGGCGCGCACGTCTGGCAGGGTCTGCTCCTTGTCCCAGGGGCAGCCGTCCGGAGCGCGGAGGCGGGCGACCAGGTCGAGAAGCTTCTGGAGATCGGGGGCTTCGGGCATGATTCAGGCTCCGGCTTGCCGTGAGAGAATTGCGCTTGCTACGATTTTTGAACAGCTCTTCGCAAGCGGGTGAGAAAGGAGTCGAGGTCCGAAGTGGCGAACGAGAACAAAGAGATCAAGGTGACCGACAAGCGGATGTTCACGCCTGACGGCGAGCTGCGGGAAGAGTATCGTTTCCTCAACGAAAAATCGACCGCGACCGCCACGCCCGAGCCTCCCGCGGAGCCCCTTCCAGAGCCCGTGCCGCAGGCTTCCGCCCAAAGGGAGGAGCCCCGCCGCCAGCCGGCCGCGCCCCCTCGGGAGGAGCGGATCCCGGCCGGCTATGCCAATACGCCCCCGGGCCTCGGGCCGACGTTTTTCGACCTGGTCCAGATGCTCATGGAGCCCGCCGTCATCTACCTGGGAGACATGCCGCTGCCGGACGGGCAGCCGGCCGAGAACCTGGAGATGGCCCGCCTCCACATCGACATGATCGACGTCCTGAAGCAGAAGACCGCCGGCAACCTGACAGCGCAGGAATCGGCCTTCCTGGAGGATCTGCTCTACCGGCTGCGCGTCCGCTATGTGCAGAAACAGGGCTGATCGAACGCGGGCGGCCGGGCTCGCGCTCGGCGTGCTCCTGGTGCTCCTGGCTTCCGCCGGGGCCGGAGCCCAGACCGTGTCGTCGCCGCAGGTGACGGGGATCGAGATGACCCCGACGGTGCGGCTGACGTTGAAGCAGCTCGAGGAGCAGTGGCTGCAGTGGATCGTCCAGAACAACCAGGCGCAGGCGGACAGCGCGGTGGACGGCCTGATGACCACCGCCCGCCAACTCGGCATGACGCGCCTGCCGGACCTCTCGGCCGGCGCCGCGGCCCGCGCCGTGCAGGCGGCCCGGGAGAAGGACTTCCCCCGCGCTCGCTGGGCGTTGAAAGCGGCCGAGCGGTTCGATCCGGGGCGTCCGGAGACCGCTTTCGCCGAGGCCGAGGTGGACTGGCTGGCGGGGAACTACCCGGGCTGGGCCTGGGCCTCCCTCTCCAGCTACCCCCGGCTCTTCGGCCACCGCCTGGAGCGCTACCTGTGGCTTCAGGACCTCGGGCTCTGGGTGCTGGGCCTCCTCCTGCTCACGGGCGGTCTCTTCGTCGCGGTCCAGATGGCGACCAAGGGTGGAGGGCTGTTCCACGACGTTGCGGACGCGTTCGGCAAGCGGCTCCCGCGGCCGGTGGCGCTCGCGCTCGCGGCCCTCGTCCTGCTCTGGCCGGTCTTCCTCCCCTATGGCCTGCTGGGGCTCCCGCTCTACTGGTCGGTCCTGCTCTGGGGCTACGGCTCTCCCAGCGAGCGGGTGGTGCTCGTGGCCGTCTGGCTCCTCGTGGGCGTCGCGCCGCTCCTCATCACGGAACAGAGGCGGCGGGTGGCGCTCACGCTCTCGCCGCCCGTCCGGGCCATGGAGAGCCTGGAGGAGCACCGGCTCTATGGCGGTCTGTTCGCGGATTTGGGAGTGCTCCGCTCGCTCCTCCCCGAGAGTGTGGCGGTCAAGCACTTCCTGGCCGACATGCACCGCTCGCTCGGGCAGTGGGAGATGGCCCGGTCCCTCTACCGGCAGGTGCTCGAAGCGGAGCCCGAAAATACCTCGGCGCTGCTCAACCTGGGGGCCTACTTCTATCTGAAGGGGGACTTCTCCAGCGCCATCCAGAGCTTCCAGAAGGCGGTGACGGCCGATTCCCGGAGCGCCGCCGCGTATTTCAACCTGAGCCAGGCCTACTCCGAGTCCTACCTCTTCGACGAACAGAGGAACGCGCTCGCCCAGGCCCGGGAGATCGATGACGCCCGGGTCTCCGGCTGGGTCAACGAGCAGCAGCGGGTGGTCACGGTCCCCGGGGGGCTCCAGCGCACCGCCGAGATCCGGCGCGAGCTGCTCGCCGACTGGGGCAACGGGGAGAAGGCGTCTTCGCGCCTGGACCTGTTCCAGCGCTTCCTGCCACTCCTGGTCGCGCTGGGGCTGCTCCTGGTCTCCGCGGCGCTCCACCTGGCCCGCCGCCCCTTCGGCTATACGGAGAGGCCGATGGACGCCCGGCCGGGAGGGTTCGAGCGCTGGCGGCGGGCGCTGGTGCCCGGATTCGCCTCGTGCGAGGTGGGGGAGGGGGGGCAGGCGTTCGGCGCTCTCCTCGTGCCGGCGGCCCTTTTGATGCTTCCTTTGTTCGGAAGCCTCGGATATCGCATCCCTTGGAGTTATGATCCGGGAAACCTCGCGTCCTGGATCGTGATGATCCTGGGTCTGTTGCTCTACCTCGGAGTGCGGCTCCGCCGGGAGCTGCGCGAAGAAGTTTGAGCCGTCCGCGCCGCGACGGACGGCCGAGGGCCCGCGTTCATGGCCGTTGAAGGCACCCTAGACCTGTTCAAGCTGCCGGAGATCCTGCAGTTGATCTCCCAACAGCAGAAGACCGGCATCCTGACGGTCCAGGGACAGCAGGACATCGTCGCCATCTCGTTCCTGAACGGCCGCATCGTGGCGGCCGACGCCCTGAACCAGACGCTGGAACAGGGGCTGTCGGACGTGCTCGTGCGCGAAGGCCTCCTCTCCGCTCCGGAGTTCGCCCGCGCGGCGGCCGAGCACCAGTCCTCGGGCGCCCGGCTGCTCGACGTGCTCGTGGAGCGCCGCTTCGTGGAGCGGCCACAGCTCCTTCATGCCCTGCGCCTCCAGACCTACCGCCTCCTCCAGCAGCTCCTGCGCTGGAGCGAGGGGGACTTCAAGTTCTACAGCGGCGACGAGGTCTCCTATGAAGAGGGGTTCCAGCCGATCTCGGTCGAGGAGCTGCTGATCAATTCTCTTCCGGAGGTTGCCCCGGCCCCGGTGGCCGCGCCTCCGCCCAGTCCCCGCCCGGTACCGCCGGTCGCGGCGGCCCCCG
>DATEIO010000729.1:0-6383 GCA_035278895.1 Thermoanaerobaculia bacterium
TCCCAGGGTCTCGGGCAGCTCGCGCGAGGCGTTCGCGCCGGACCCGGTCGCGATCGCGGGCCGCGGCCGGTCCGTGGGCAGATCGAGCAGCGCCGGGGCTCCGGCCAGGCGCTCGCGCCAGTAGCCGAGCTCCTCTTCCAGAGCCTCCCCATGGAGCCACGAGCGCTGCCAGGCCGCGTAGTCGCCGTACTGGATCGCGAGCTCCGGCAGCGGTGAAGGCCGGCCCGCGGCGAAAGCCGTGTACAGGGCCGCCAGCTCGCGCACCAGGATGCCGCGCGACCAGCCGTCGCTCGCGATGTGGTGCAGGGTGACGAGCAGACCGTGCTCTTCCGGTCCCAGACGCAGCAGCGCCGCGCGCAGCATCGAATCCCGCGCGAGGTCGAACGGCCGCGCCGCCTCTTCCGCGATCCGCCGGCCGAGCTCCTGCTCGCGCCAGCCTTCGGGAAGCGCGCCCAGGTCCACGACCGGCAGCGGCACCGGCGCCGCGGGGCTCACCCTGGAGACTGCCTCTCCCCCGGCCACGGCAAACCGGGTGCGCAGCACCTCGTGCCGGCGCACGATCTCGGAGAGGGTGCCCGCCAGGGCGGCGGCATCCAGCGGGCCGGCGAGGGCGAGCGCCGCCGGAACGTTGTAGGCCGCGCTCTCCGGCTCGAGCTCGGCCAGGAACCAGAGGCGCTGCTGCGCGAACGACAGCGGCCTCTCCCCTCCATCCGCCGGCAGGGCGGCCAGCGGGGGGAGCACCCGGCCCGTCCCCCGTGCCTCGGCGATCGCGGCCGCCAGGCCGGCCACCGTGGGGCGCTCGAACAAGGTGCGCAGAGGCATCTCGCAGCCGAAGGCCTGCCGCACCCGCGCGATCAGCTGGGTGGCGAGCAGCGAGTGCCCGCCCAGGTCGAAGAAGCTGTCGTGGAGCCCGACTTGATCGACCCGGAGAAGCTCCGCCCAGATCCCCGCCAGCAGCTCCTCCACCGGCGTCCGCGGCGCCTCGATCTCGACCGCTTCCCGGCGCGCGGGCGTGGCCGCCGCACCGGTCTCCGCCAGGGCCCGCCGGTCGACCTTGCCGTTGGGGGTGAGCGGGAGGGCGTCGAGCACCACCCAGGCGGAGGGGACCATGTACTCCGGCAGGGTCTGCTGGAGCCGCTCCTGCACCTCGCCCGCGTCCGGACGGCTCCCCGTCTCCCCGACGAGGAAGGCCACCAGACGCCTGCCTCCCTGGGGATCGTCCAGGGCGAGCACCACGGATTCCCGCACTCCGGGGCTGCGATGGAGGGCCGCTTCGATCTCTCCCAGCTCGATCCGGAAGCCGCGGACTTTCACCTGGTGGTCGATGCGCCCCAGGTATTCGAGGTCGCCGTTCGGAAGGCGGCGCGCGAGATCGCCGCTCCTGTAGAGCCGCGCCCCCGGCGTGCCGCTCCACGGATCGGGGACGAACCGCGCCGCCGTGAGCTCGGGCCGGTCGTGATAGCCGCGCGCCACCCCCGCGCCCCCGACGTAGAGCTCTCCGGGGACCCCGACCGGCACCAGCCCTCCACGCCGGTCCAGAAGGGCGAGGCGCAGATCCGGGATTGGCCCGCCGATCGCGCTCCCGCCCCGCGCCGCGTCCGCCCGGGTGAGCGGCCGGCAGGTGACGTGCACGGTCGTCTCGGTGATGCCGTACATGTTGACCAGCCGCGGGCGCTCGTCCCCGTGGCGGTCGAACCACGGCCCGAGAGTGCGGAGATCGAGCGCCTCGCCCCCGAAGATCACCCAGCGCAGGGAGAGCTCGCCCGCGGCGGCCTCATCGGCCCGCATCAGGGAGTGGAAGGCCGAGGGGGTCTGGTTGAGGACGGTCACGCGCTCCGCCACCAGAAGCTCGCGGAAAGCTTCCGGCGAGCGGCTGACCAGGTACGGAACGATCACCAGGCGTCCGCCGTGGAGGAGGGCGCCCCAGAGCTCCCAGACCGAGAAGTCGAAGGCTGCCGAGTGGAAGAGCGTCCACACGTCGCTCTCATCGAACGGGAAAGAGGGCGCGGTCGCCGTAAAGAGGCGGGTCACGTGGCAGTGGGTCACCACCACCCCCTTGGGCCGCCCGGTCGAGCCCGAGGTATAGATCACGTAGGCCGCGTTGTCGGCCGTGCCTTCGGCTCCCGCCGCCGGGCCGCCCTCCTCTTCCCCGGGAGTCTCCGGCGCGTCGAGCAGCACGGTCCGGGCGGCGTGGTCCGGCAGGTCGGTGATCAGCTCGCTCCGGCTCACCAGGAGGGCGGCTCCGCTGTCCGTCAAGGCCCAGGCCCGGCGCTCGCGCGGATGCGACGGATCGAGCGGCACGTACGCCCCTCCGGCCTTGAGGATGCCGAGGATGGCGATCACCAGCTCGAACGAGCGCTCCAGGCAGAGACCCACCCGGGACTCCGGCCCCACGCCCAGCCTCCGCAGGCGGCGCGCGAGCCGCTCGGCCCGCCGGTCGAGCTCGCCGTAGCTGAGCGCCGCCCCTTCGAAGACGAGCGCCGGGGCCTCGGGAGCTTCCGCGGCCCGCTCCGCGAAGATCTCGTGCAGGCAACGCTCGGGCGGAGGGCTCGTCCAGACGGGGCTCCACTCCTCGAGAATCTGCCGGCGCTCGGCCGCGGCGAGGAGCGGCAGCTCGGAGACCGGGCTCCCGGGCGAGGCCACCGCTCCCGCGAGCAGCGCCTCGAAGTGGTCCAGGAGACGCCCGGCCGTGGCATCGTCGAAGAGCTCCGTGGCGTAGACGAGGGAGCCGGCGATCCCCTCCTCCCCGCGCAGCAGATTCAGGGTGAGGTCGAACTTCGCCGTCTCCGTGCCGGCTTCGAGGCTCCGCGCCCGCAACCCCGGCAGGCGGGAGGGGGCCGGCGCCGCGTGGGCCAGGTCGAGCAGGACCTGGAAGAACGGGGTGTGGGCGAGGCTGCGCTCCGGGTGGAGCTCCTCGACCAGCCGCTCGAAGGGGAGGTCCTGGTGGGCGTGGGCCTCGAGCGTCACCTCGCGGACCCGCCCCAGAAGCTCCCCGAGCCCCGGATCCCCCGACAGGCCGGTGCGCAGGACCAGGGTGTTGACGAAAAATCCGATCAGCGGCTCGATCTCCACCCGGTTGCGGCCGGCGACCGGGGTTCCGACGCTCACGTCCTCCTGTCCGGTGTAGCGGGACAGCAGGGCCTGGAACCCGGCGAGGAGCACCATGAACAGGGTCGCCCCCCTCTCCCGGGCCAGGGCGTCGAGCCCCTGGGAGAGATCCGCCGGGAAGGCCACGAGGCGGACGGCGCCGCGCCGGCTCGGCACGGCGGGCCGCGGCCGGTCCGTCGAGAGCTCCAGGACCGGGGCTCCGGCGAGCCGCCGGCGCCAGACGTCGAGCTCCGCCGCGAGGACCTCCCCCTGCAGCCAGCCCCGTTGCCAGACGGCGAAGTCGGCGTACTGGAGAGGGAGCTCCGGCAGCGGCGAAGGCCGGCCCGCGGCAAAGGTGCCGTAGAGGAGCGCGAGCTCGCGCTCCAGGAGCGTCATCGACCAGCCGTCGCTCGCGATGTGGTGCGTCCCGGCCACGAGCGCGTGCTCCCGCTCGCCCTGCCGGACGAGGAAGGCCCGCAGGAGGGGACCTCGCGCCAGGTCGAACGGACGGCGCGCGGCCTCCCGGATCAGCTCCCGCGTCACTCCCTCCCGCAGGTCCGGCTCGAGGCCGCCCAGGTCGACGACCGGAAGGTGGGCGGGAGCCGGCTCGCGGATCACCTGGACCGGCCGGCCGCCCTGCGAGGCGAAGGTGGTCCGCAGCACCTCGTGGCGGCGGACCACCTGGGCGAGCGCCGCCCCGAGCGCGGCCACGTCGAGCTCGCCCTCCAGGAGGAGCGCCACCGGCATGTTGTAGAGCGGGCTTCCCGGCTCCAGTTGATCCAGGAACCAGAGCCTCTCCTGGGCGAAGGAGAGGGGCAGGTCCCCCCGCCTCTCGACCGGAGCGGGGGGCTCCGGAATGCGCGCCGGGCCCGAGCTCCTCGCCCGCTCCACGGCCTCGGCCAGGCCCGCCACGGTCGGCTTTTCGAAGAGGGCCTTGAGCGGCACCTCGACGCCCAGCGAACGCCGGGCCCGCGAGATCACCTGCGTCGCGAGCAGGGAATGGCCGCCGAGATCGAAGAAGTTGTCCCGCGCCCCCACCCGGGAAACCCGGAGCACCTCTTCCAGGATCCCGGCCAGCACCTCCTCCGTGGGCGTGCGGGGGGGCACGTACTCGCGGCCCGGCTCCCATGCTCCTTCGGGAGCCGGCAACTGGCGCCGGTCTACCTTGCCGTTGGGCGACAGCGGCAGGGCCGGGAGGCTCACGAACGTGGACGGCACCATGTACTCGGGCAGGCGCTCGCGCAGGTGGCTGCGCAGCTCGCCGGCCGCCACCGGCTCGGCCACGGGCACCGCATAGGCCACCAGGCGCTCTTCGCGCAGCACCACGACCGACTCGCGCACCCTTGGGTGGCGGCCGAGCGCCGCCTCGATCTCGCCGAGCTCGATCCTGAACCCCCGCACCTTGACCTGGTGATCGACGCGCCCGAGAAACTCGAGCTCGCCCGCCACCCCCCAGCGCGCCAGGTCGCCGGTCCGGTACAGGCGCTCCCCGGGCCTCCCGCTCCACGGATCGGGCACGAACCGCTCCGCGGTGAGGTCCGGGCGGTGGAGATAGCCCCGGGCCAGCCCGCCGCCCAGGCAGAGCTCTCCCGGCACTCCGGCCGGCACCGGCTCCAGCCGGCGGTCGAGCACATAGGCCCGGGAGCCCGGCACGGGGCGGCCGATGGGAACCGGGGCACCGTCCGGAAGCGCGGAGAGATCGGCCGCCGTCGCCACGATCGTCGCCTCGGTCGGGCCGTAGGTGTTCACCAGCCGGACGCCGGCCACCGCGCGCCGCCAGGAGGCCACCTTCTCCGCCAGGGCCTGCTCGCCGCCCAGGATCACCAGCCGGACCGTGGGGGGCAGGCCCGCGGCTCCGGTCGCGAGGCCCGTGACCACCTCGTGCCAGAAGGCCGTGGGCAGGTCGAGCACCGAGACGCCCCACCGGCCGCAGGTCTCCAGGAACTCCGGGATCGAGCCCAGCATGGCCTCGGTGCGCAGCACGAGCGTGCCGCCGCGCGCGAGGCAGGGGTAGATCTCCTCGGCGCTGGCGTCGAAGCTGATCGAGGCGAACTGGAGGACCCGGTCCTCCGGTCCGATTCCGAGCTCCCGCGCCGCGCTCCCGGTGTACGCCGCCAGGGTGCGGTGGGAGACCACCACCCCCTTGGGCTTGCCCGTCGACCCCGAGGTGTAGATCACGTAGGCGGCGCGATCGAGAGAGGCCCGGATCCCGGGGCTGTCTTCCCGTCCTCCGGACAGCTCCTCGCCGTCCAGCAGCACGGTCGACGCCCGGTGGTCCGGGAGACGGGAGAGGAGCGGCCGCTGGGTCACCAGGACCGGGTTTGGCGAACCCGCGCAGAGGTCGTCCAGGAGGAGCGCCAGCCGCCCCGGAGGGAGGGCCGGGTCGAGCGGCGCGTAGGCGGCCCCGCTCTTCAAGATTCCCAGGAGGCCCACCAGCATGTCCGGCGAGCGCTCGACGCAGAGCCCCACGAGGCTCTCCGGGCCGGCTCCCAGAAAGCGCAGATGGTGGGCCAGCCGGTTCGCCCGGCGGTCCAGCTCGCCATAGGTCAGAAACGCCTCTTCGTGCCTCACCGCGACCGCCGCGGGAGCCTGGGCCGCCTGGGCTTCGAAGAGCTCGTGGACGGCGAGCTCCGGAGCTGCGGCCGCCGGCCCGGCGCTCCATTCGAGCAGCACCTGCGCGCGCTCTTCGGGGGAGAGAAGCGGGAGGCGGGAGAGGGAAGACTCCGGATCGGCCAGCGCCCCCGTGAGGAGCGTCCGCAGGTGTCCGAGCCAGCGCCCGGCCGTCGCGTCCTCGAAGAGGTCCGTGCTGTAGCTCAACGAGCCGAAGATTCCGTGCTCGGCCTGCACCAGGCTCAGGGTGAGGTCGAACTTGGCGCTCTCCGCGGGAGACGCGAGACCCGTCGCCCGGAGCGCGGGCAGCCGCAGCGCGGCCGGCGCGGCGTGGGCGACGTCGAACATCACCTGGAAGAGGGGCGTGTGGGCGAGGCTCCTCTCGGGCTGGATCTCCTCGACCAGCCGCTCGAAGGGGAGGTCCTGGTGGGCGTGGGCCCCGAGCGTGACCTCACGGACCCGGCCGACGAGACCCCGGAACGGCGGATCGCCCGACAGGTCGGTGCGCAGCACCAGGGTGTTGACGAAGAAGCCGATGAGCGGCTCGATCTCCTCGCGGTTGCGCCCTGCGATCGGGGTGCCGACTCTCACGTCCTCCGCTCCCGCGTGGCGGGAGAGGAGCGCCTGGAACGCGGCGAGCAGGACTATGAACGGGGTCGCCGACTCCACCCGGGCGAGCGCCGCGA
>DATEIO010000730.1:0-5471 GCA_035278895.1 Thermoanaerobaculia bacterium
GGCCAGGCCGCGACCCTCGTCAAGGAAGACCTCCAGGTGATGGCGGTCCTGGGCGCGACCGTGCTCGCGACCGTGATCCTCTTCTACAAGGAGATGAAGCTCCTCGCCTTCGATCCCGGGTTCGGAGCGAGCCTGGGCCTGCCCATGCGGCGGCTGGAGATTCTGCTCACCCTGCTCCTCGTCGTCGTGGTGGTCGTGGGCCTCCAGACCGTGGGCGTGGTCCTGATCGTTGCCACCCTCATCACCCCGGCGGCCGCGGCCCGGCAGTGGACCGACCGGCTGGGGGGCATGGTGCTGCTCTCCGCGGGGATCGGAGCGTTGGCGGGCGTGATCGGCTCGCTCGCCAGCGCCTCGGTGCCGCGCCTGCCGACCGGGCCGGTGATCGTTCTCGTCTCCTCCGGCGTGCTGATCGCCTCGCTCCTCTTCGCTCCGCGCCGGGGGCTGCTGCGCGCGATTCTCCGCGAGCGCCAGGTGGCGGACCGCATCCGCCGGGAAAATCTTCTGAAGGATCTCTACCTCGCCGGGGAACGCCAGGGGGGCTTTTCGGGATACGTCTCCTGGCCGCTCCTGATGGGCATGCGCGGGCAGAAGAGCGGCGAGCTCGAGCGGAGCGCCCGGCCGCTCCTCGCCTCCGGCCTCGCCGAACGCGAGGGAGATGCGTTGCGCCTGACCCCGGCCGGCCTCGACGAAGCCGCGAGCGTGGTCCGCAAGCACCGCGTCTGGGAGGTCTACCTCACCCGCCGCCTGGAGCTTCCGAGCGACCACGTCCACCGGGACGCCGAGGCCATGGAGCATGCCCTGTCCGACGAGGCGGTCGACCGGATCGAGGCGCTTCTGGGACACCCGCAATTCGACCCGCACGGCCGGCCGATCCCGGCCCGGAGGACCGCATGAGCCCGACTCTCGTGATTCTCCTCGTGGGGTGCTTCGTGGGCGCCTCCTGCGCGTTGACCGGCTCGTTCCTCGTGCTGCGCAAGATGGCCCTCCTGGGCGACGCGATCAGCCACGCGGTGCTCCCGGGCATCGCGATCGCGTTCCTGCTGACCGGCAACCGGGCGGCGCTCCCCATGGTGCTCGGGGCGGGCGCGCTCGGCCTCATCACCGTGATGCTCGTCGAGCTCTTCAACCGCAGCCGCCGGCTGCGGGAGGACGCCTCGATCGGCGTGGTCTTCCCGGCCCTTTTCTCGCTCGGCGTGATCCTGATCAGCCGCTACGCCGCGCAGGTGGATCTGGACCTCGACTGCGTGCTCTACGGCGAGATCGCCTACGCGCCGTGGGACACGCTGACCCTGGGAGGCGCCGATCTCGGGCCCAAGGCGCTCTGGGTGACGGGCGGCGTGCTTCTGGCCAATCTCCTCCTGGTGCTCCTCTTCTACAAGGAGCTCAAGCTCTCGACGTTCGACGCCGGAATGTCCGCGTCCCTGGGCTTTTCCCCGGCCGTGCTCCACTACCTTCTGATGAGCGCCGTCTCGATCACGGTGGTGGGATCCTTCGAGTCCGTCGGGGCGATCCTGGTGGTGGCGATGCTGGTGGTGCCGCCGGCCACGGCGTACCTCTTGACCGACCGGCTGGAGCGGATGCTGGCGCTCGCCGTGGCGCTGGGCGTCGCCTCGGCCGCCCTGGGCTACCAGATCGCCCGCATTCTCGACTGCTCGATCGCGGGGGCCATGGCGAGCGTGGCCGGGCTGTTCTTCGTGGCGGCCCTGCTGTTCTCGCCCGGGCACGGCCTGCTCGCCCGGCTGCTGATCCATCGGCGGATGGGCCGGGAGCTTGCCGGAGAGCTCCTGCTCCTCCACCTCCAGAAGGGCGGCGAGGGGCTGCCGGTCGCGACCCTCGAGCGCCGCTTCGGCTGGGATCCGCGGCGCCTCCAGGACGTGCTCTCGCGCCTGCTGCGCCTGGGGTTCGTCGAGCGCCAGGGGGAGGGGCTGTGCCTCACCACGCGCGGTGCCCGGGCGCTCGAATCGTCCGGACGGGCACAGCTCGCGCATAGACTATAGACACAGCTTCACCTGATCTCTTCAAGGAGACTTCGAATGAATCGAGGGCTTGTGGTTTCGCTCGTCCTGCTGACTACAGTACCGCTCGCCGGACAGGACTTTTCCGGGATCGAGGAGCCGCTCACGAGCGACCGCCCGGATTTCACCGAGAGCACGTCGATCGTCCCCCGGGGCCACGTCCAGGTCGAGGGGGGCTACACCTTGTACCGCGTGGAAGAGGAGGAGGGCTCCACGCTGGGGGAGGTCCTCGTCCGCATCGGCACCGGGGAGCGCTGGGAGGCGCGGATCGGTGCCGGCTCCTACGATCGGATCGACACCGGTGTACCCGGAGAGGAAGTCGTCACCGGGTTCGAGGACCCGTTGCTCTCCGTCAAGATCGCGCTCACGGAGGACGACCCAAACCTCCTCCCCCCCGGGCACCCTCAGATGGCGTTCCTCCTGGGCACCAGCGTGCCGGTGGGAGACGACGAGCTGACGACCGACGAGTGGGAGCCGTTTGCCAAGCTCGCCCTGGGCTGGGATCTGACCGGCCGCTGGTCCCTCTCCTCGAACGTCAACTACGCCTGGGTGGCGGACGGCGACGACCGCATCCACCAGCTCTCGGCGAGCCTGTCGAACGGCTTCTCGCTGACCGACCGGCTGGGCGCATACCTCGAATACTTCGCCTTCTCCGAGGAGACCCTGGACGGCCCTTCGACCCACTACGTGGACGGGGGGTTCACCTGGAGCGTCTCGCCCGACCTGCAGCTCGACGCCCGGGTGGGGTTCGGCCTGAACGATCCCTCGCCCGACTGGTTCACCGGGGTCGGGGCGGCCGTCCGCTTCTGATCAATAGCTCTCGCCCGGCTTCAGGGTGACCACCTCGCAGGAGACGCCGTGGTCGCCCAGCGCCTGCTGGAGCTGCTCCGGGGTGCCGGTCAGCATCGGGAACGTCCCCCAGTGAATGGGGATCACGCGGCGCGTCCCCAGGAACCGGCAGGCGCGGGCGGCCTGCCCCGGGCCCATGGTGAAATGGTCTCCAATGGGGATGAAGGAGAGCTCCGGCCGGTACATTTCGCCAATGAGCTGCATGTCCGAGAAAAGGGCGGTGTCGCCCGCGTGGTAGAAGGTGTAGCCGCCCGGCAGCTTCACCACGTAGCCCGAGGCCACGCCGCCGTAGATCAGCTTGTCGCCGTCTTCCAGGCCGGAGGAGTGGTCCGCGCGGACCATGGTGACCTGGAGGCCGAGCACGTCCTGACAGCCTCCCAGGTTCATGCCCGAGCAGTTCTTCACCCCCTTGCTCCCAAGCCAGGAGCAGATCTCGTAGTTGGCCACCACCTTCTTGGGAGAGTGCTTCTTGCACAGGTCGACGGCGTCGGCCATGTGGTCGGAATGGGCGTGGGTGATGAGGACGGCGTCCAGGCGGTCGAATGCTTTGGCGGACGCCGGGCAGGCGGGGTTTCCGTTCACCCAGGGATCGATCAGAACCACCTCTCCCCCGGGCAGGTCGCAGCGGACGGTGGCGTGTCCCAGGTACGTGAACTTCGGTCGCGGATGCTGGCTCATTGGATTCTCCCTCCTCCTTGCGGCTCCAATGGTACAGTGAACGCACGCGATTGTTCGGGAGGGAGAGGAAGGTCATGAGCGAGAGAAGTCTGGAAGCCATCGTGGTTCCCTACGATGTCGAGCGCGACGACACGGGATCGGCGCGCGGACCGCGCGAGCTCCTGGCGCGGGGCTTCCTGGACATCCTGCGCAACGCGGGCTGGAAGGTCCACGAGACCCCGGTGTGGTCCCGGCGGGAGGGCGGAGCCAAGCCCGAGGTCGTGGCCGAGCTCGCCCGGAGCGTCGCCCGGGCCGTCGCCTCGGCCGGCTCGCGCCAGCGCTTCCCCCTCGTGCTCTCGGGCGGTTGCCTCTCGGCCGTCGGAGTCGTCACCGGCATCGAGCGGCTGGGCCGCGATCTCGGGATCGTCTGGATCGACGCCCACGGCGACTTCAACACCCCGGAGTCCACCCCGAGCGGCTACTGGGACGGCATGTCGCTCGCCGCGGTCTGCGGGCGGAGCCTCCCCGAGGTCTTCAAGGCCGTGGAGCTGCGCCCCGTCCACTTCCGGAACGTCGTCCACCTGGCCGGCCGCGACTTCGATCCGCCGGAGGTCGAGGACTTCTCCCGGCTGAACGTCGCGGTCGTCCCCCCCGAAGCGATCTGCGAAGAACGAACGCTCCAGGAGATCCGGCGGATTACCGCAGGCAAGGATCTCTACCTCCACGTCGACCTGGACGGCATCGACCCCACGGACGCCCCGGCCGTGAGCTTCCCCGTGCCCAAGGGTCCGAGGCTCGACGACGTCCTGCGCTGCCTGGAGGTCCTGGCGCGGCCCGCGGCCATGACCTTCTCCTCGATGAGCTTCGACAAGGTCGACGAGGAAGGGGGACGGCGCATGGTCGACACCTGCGTGCGCCTCGTGGAAGCCTTCGCGGCCCGCTCCTGATCGTTCTCCAAAAAACAAAAGAGCGGCCCGTAGGCCGCTCTCGAAACCGGAACGGCGGCGATCCCAGGAGACCGCCGCTCGCCTCGCTCAGACCTGGAACTGCTTGAAGAAGTTGTCGCGCAGCTTCGCGTTGAACTCGTGCTCGGTCAGACGGTAGTAGATCGTCTGGGCGTCGCGGCGCGGAGCCACCAGGCCGTAGGCCTTGAGCTTCGCCAGGTGCTGGGAAACGGCCGAGACCGAAACCCCGAGCATCTCCGCGAGGTCGCACACGCAGAGCTCCTTCATGTTCTCGAGAAGGTACAGGAGCTTGAGCCGGGTCGAGTTCCCAGCCAAGTTCATGAGCTCCGCGGCCTCCTCGATGTCCGGCGTACCCTCAAGGTTCTGCCGGATCTGGGCCATTTCTTTAGATGACATGTTCGGCGCCTCACCTTTCATTTTCTTACCTCCACGTTTCATACAATGCAATCTTTATACCTTCTTACACTCCCCCCGGTGCACCCGGCGGGCCATGCAAGCTCAAGATCTCACCTATAATTCTCACAACGAAGTTGAACAATCTTGATTATACTCAGGTGTCGGGAGGAAATCCAGCCTCCAGGAAAAAAATCTTCGGCGGCCTTGTCCCGGTTTGGCCTCCAGCCGCACCTTACACACTCTCAACAAGCGATCCTGTAACTTCATTCCTATCTTGAAGAAAAATTGTCCAATGCGGCTATGAGTCTCCGTGTACGCCTCCAGGGGCCCTGGACCCGGAGGGTCCATCCCTTGCAAGGCTGGCTATAATTGGGGCCTACCCAAAGGCCGCGAAAGGAGACGCGAATGCCTACAAGTGTCGCTATAGAGTACTGCACGAGCTGAAACTACTACCCCCGCGCCGCCGGTCTGGCGGCAGAAATCAAGAAAAAATTCGGCATCGAGCCTCAGTTGATCCGCAGCTACGGGGGCGTCTTCGAAGTCACCGTGGGAAACGACCTCGTCTTCTCCAAGAAAAAGCTGGGCCGCT
>DATEIO010000731.1:0-2178 GCA_035278895.1 Thermoanaerobaculia bacterium
CTTCCGTCGCCTCGGGGCGGGTCTGCACAACCTGTACGGTCCGACGGAGGCTGCGGTGGACGTGACGTACTGGCCGTGCGAGCGGGAGGGGGGGCGGGGCGTGGTACCGATCGGGTATCCGGTGGCGAACACGCGCATCCACCTTCTCGACGCGCACCTGCGGCCGGTCCCGGTGGGGGTGCCGGGCGAGCTGTACATCGGTGGGGTGCAGGTGGGGCGGGGCTATCTGGGGCGTCCGGAGCTGACGGCGGAGCGCTTCACTCCGGACCCGTTCTCGCCGGAGCCGGGAGCGCGTCTGTACAAGACCGGGGATCTCGCCAGATACCTGCCGGACGGGGCGGTGGACTTCCTGGGCCGCATCGACCACCAGGTGAAGCTGCGCGGGCTGCGCATCGAGCTGGGGGAGATCGAGTCGGCGCTGGCGGCTCACCCGTCGGTGCGCGAGGCGGTGGTGCTGGCGCGCAGCGAGGGCTCGGGAGCGCTGGGTTCGGTCAACCTGGTGGCCTACCTGACGGGCGAGGGGATCGACCCGTCCGGTCTGCGATCCCTGCTGAGCCGTTCGCTGCCGGAGTACATGCTCCCCTCGGCCTGGGTGGTGCTCGCGGAGCTGCCGTTGAGCCCGAACGGCAAGGTGGACCGCAAGGCGCTGTCGCGGATCGCTCCGGAGCGGACGGCCGGCGAGCCGGCCGCGAGGGTGGCGCCGCGCACGGAGCTGGAGCGCGCGCTGGCCGCGCTGTGGAGCGAGGCTCTGAGTCGCGACGCCGGCGAGCTCGGGGTGCACGACGACTTCTTCGCCCTGGCAGGCAACTCGATCACCGGGGCCATCCTGATCAGTCGGCTTCAGGAGAGGCTGGGCGAGATCGTCCACGTGGTGGCGATCTTCGACGCTCCGACGATCGCCTCGCTGGCCGCGGAGCTGGCCCGGGAGTACCCACGATCGGTGGCGCGGGTCTGGGGGGAGGAGTCGCTGGGGGAGAGCGGGGCGGCGGAGGTGGCGGCCTCGCGGGCGCTGGACGAGGAGCGTCTGGCCGAGGTGCGCAGCCTGATCCGGACGCTGCCGCCGGCCGCGCTGTCGCCGGTGAAGAACCCGCCGGCTCTCTTCGTGCTGTCGCCTCCGCGTTCGGGCTCGACGCTGCTGCGGGTGATGCTGGGCGGTCATCCGCGGCTGTTCGCTCCGCCGGAGCTGGAGCTGCTGAACTTCAACTCCCTGGCCGAGCGGCGGTCGGCGTTCCAGGGCCGCGACGCCTTCCGGCTGGAAGGGTTGCTGCGGGCGGTGATGGAGGTTCAGGGGGAGGGTCCGGAGGAGGCGCGGTCGCTGGTGGAGCGGTTCGAGAACGAGGGGATGAGCACGCAGGAGCTCTACCGGCGCCTCCAAGGGTGGATCGCTCCACGGCTGCTGGTGGACAAGACGCCGACCTACGCCTGGGACCCATCGACGCTCGAGCGGGCCGAGGAGGCGTTCGAGGGGGCCCGGTACATCCACCTGGTGCGCCATCCGTACGGGATGATCTCCTCGTTCGAGGAGGCGCGGATCGACCAGATCTTCTTCTCCCTGGATCACCCGTTCGGCCGCCGGGAGCTGGCCGAGGCGCTGTGGGGGATCGCCCACCGCAACATCCTGGAGTTCCTCTCCGGGGTTCCGGAGGAGAGGCAGATGACGGTGCGGTTCGAGGACCTGCTGCGCGATCCGGAAGGAGAGCTGCGTCGGATCTGCGGTCTGCTGGGTCTGGAATACGACCCGGCGATGTCCGCGCCCTACGAGCGGCGGTCGGAGCGGATGACCGACGGCCTGCACGCGGAGTCGCGGATGCTGGGGGACGTGAAGTTCCATCAGCACGGGCGAGTGGAGCGGAGCGTCGCGGAGAGCTGGCGGGAGCGCTACGAGCGCGACTTCCTGGCCGACGGCACCTGGCGGCTCGCGGCCCGCCTCGGCTACGACGCCGAGAGGGAGCGGGTGGGCGTCGGGCGGGTTCCTTCCTCTCTGGTCAAGCTCCGGCCGGGGTCCTCCCGGCACCCGCTCTTCCTCGTCCATCCGCTGTCCGGCGAGCTCCTGCTGTACCGCCATCTGGTCCACGGGCTGGGGGGAGACCAGGTGGTCTACGGCTTCCAGGCCCAGGGGTTCAAGGCGGGGGAGGAGCCTCTGGAGAGCATCGAGGAGATGGCGGGGCTCTACGTCGA
>DATEIO010000732.1:0-2161 GCA_035278895.1 Thermoanaerobaculia bacterium
ACCCTCGTCCAGAGCTTCATCCGCGAATCCTCGCGCCCCGCCGGCATGTGGTGGGTGGTCGCCGGCATCGGCCTCGCCACGACCGCGCTCATGGTCCTCTACGACCGGCTCGTGTCCCGGGCGCCGGCGATGGAGCCGGTCATTCCGTATACATCGCGATGATCCGCTCGATCGCCCGCGAGCACACGGCGCAGAAAGGCACGGGATTGCGCGTGAACATCACGCAGTCGACCTCCGGGCGGTAGAGCCCCTTGGCCTCGTACGCCGCCCCCTGAAACGCCCCGACCTTTCCGAAATATTTTTCCTTGCGGAGCATGGGGCCTGTCTTCTCGCGGATCTCGTTGAACAGGGCCTCCATCTCCTCCTCCGGGGCGTTCCGGGCCCGGATCTCGCGCCGCCGGGCCTCGTAGGCGAGTATCGTCTTGTCGTACGTCTCCTGGTTCCAGGGCGTGGGGAGCGGCGTCCCCTCCGCAACGAGATCCTTCCACTTGAGGTGCTCGGGATCGGTGAGCGCCGTAACGTTCGGCTCCCACGGCTCGGTGCCGGGGGGATTGAAATCCTGATACGCCACCTGGGACGTGTAGTACTCGTCGCCCAATCCGGCGAACGAATGGCCGAACTCGTGGATCACCAGATAGGCGGACTCGGCGCTGTCCGCCGCCGCCGTGTTCCACAGGTTGAAGATGCCACCGCCCCCGTACTTGCGGCCATTGGCCAGGAGGATCAGCGTGTCGTATGGCGCCTGGGCCGCGATCTCGCGCATCGCCTCGTCCCCGAACGTGAGCACGTAGCGCTCCGAATCGAAAGCGTTGTAGGTGAGGCCTATGGGCGTCTTTCGCCACGCGCCCGTGCGCGGGTCCGTCACCCCGGAGGCGGGGGAGGGGACGCCGATCGCGCGCACGTTGAAATCCCCCCGGTGGCGCTTAAAGGGCTCGACCGCGAAGATCGCCTCCGTGAGCCGCTTGGCGTCCGCGCGGAACTTCTCCATCTCCTGGGCGGAGTAGCCGTCCCCCAGGATCAGGAGGTCCACCTTCACGGCTGCCGGACCGCTTTCGAACACGGACCACACCGTTCCGGCCGGCGGAATGGGGGAGCGGTCGATGAAGCGGCTCGCCGGGTCTGCCACGCCGGAGTAGATCTCGCGGAACGAGCCGTCCGGCGCGCGCTTCTTCAAGACGAGTTGCACCTTCCCCTTGGGCTCGGGGAAGCGCATGGCCTCGTGGAACGTCCGCCACACCCCCTCGGCCGCCTCGCCGGTCGTCTCCCACTCGCCGTAGATGCTGGAAAAGCCCCGCGAGTAGATCGTCCGGTTGGTGGCGAGGTCCACCACCTCGAAGAGATACTTCCCGAGATTCGTATCGTCCAGCAGGCGCACGCGGCTCCCCGGCCACTCCCCTTCGAGGCGCAGCCCGTCCAGGCTCACGTGCTCCTCCTTCGCGGTGCCGCTGTGGAAATAGTCGAACCGCATCGTCCGCCCCGTGAACCGGGCGTCGAAGCCGGACGCGGGGGGCGCCTGGAAGGCGAGAGCGAGGATCAGCGCGGACAGAGAAATCGGCATCGGTCGGCCTCCGTAGTCGGTCGCGAGGATTCTACCCCGTCGAACCGATCCCGGGCGCCTGCGCGGGCGCCCGGGACGGAGGAACGGGCCGCGTCAGTCGGCGATCTTGTGGCCCTGGACCTGCTCCACGTCGATCGAGATGCTCGTATCCGCGTACTTGCCCGTCGAGTCGAGGCACTCGAGCTTCTGCGGGGAGACGACCCAGTTGCTGCAGGTCTGCGCCGTGTAGACGGCGGTCACATCCACGTCGTCCGTGGTGCCGATCACGAAGAAGCCGATGGTCAGCGGATACGGCGTGGGCACGGCACCCCAGAGGATCTCCGCGATCCGGTTGCAGTCGTCCATCGTGGCCTGGCCATACGGAAGCTCGAGGAAGTCGAACCCCGTGGGCCGGACGACCCGCGGCTCCCGTCCTACCGGCACGCCTTTCTCAACGAGGACGAGGATCTGCTTTTCAACATACGTAACGACCTGGCCCGGGAAACCGTAGATGTTGTAGTTGAAGATGTTGATGTCCGTGGCATAGTTGCCAAACTTCACGGTCGGCTCGCCAGCCCTCTTGTCCAGCAGATCGCCCGTGTAGCCGATGTTGGAGTCGTTGTA
>DATEIO010000733.1:0-3131 GCA_035278895.1 Thermoanaerobaculia bacterium
GTTGGAATCGCCTTCGGCCCCGAAGCCGCCGGCAACGCCGCCCTCGTCCACCGCGCGCTGCGGCGGTTTCTCGACAAGCGTTCCTAGCGCCGCCCCTGCTTGCTTCGGCCTTTCCCCCACCCAGGGCGGCCACATAGGGCCGCCCCTACAGGGTGCCGTCATTTCTGGGTTGACAAGCCACTAGCGCAAACGGGGCGACGTCCACAGGACTCGCGATGGCTCGCGCTCTGACTCATCGGCTGGAAACCTATCTCCTGTCAGGCGGCTCACGCACGAGACGTCCGCGTGAACCGGGCCGCCGGCGCGCCGAGCCACGCCAGCATGCGCATCACGCCCGGGAATGCGATCCGGCCCCCGCTGCGCAGCCGCGTCAGGGCCGCGGCGCTCCCTGCGCCGCTCGCCGCCGCGACCTCTGTCCACGACAGCCCCTGCGCCACCCGTGCCCGTCCAGCTCTGCGTAGAGCGCCCGGGCGTCGAACCGCAGTCCGGCCGGCGCGCCGGCCGGCAGCGGGGTGCCCTCCCCCGCCGCCCCTCCGGGTACGAAGCTCTCCGGGCTGCGCCCGAGCCATGCGACCGCCCGCAGCACCCCGTCGCCCTCGGCCGACGACCGCACGCCGAAGCCGCGGAGCGCCGACGCGCTCACTCCGAGTTCGCGGGCCAGCTCCGCCCAGCTCAACGACCGCGCCGCACGCTCGCCGTCGAGGGCGGCGTAGAGCGCGCGCAGGTCGAAGTCGGCAGCCATGTTGGAGAGATCACCCGGGTGGCGTCCGCGACAACGAGGGGTGAGATGCCCCGTCACACGGCGGCACGGGGAAAATTGAACGGCACATTGACCAGAAGCTCGGCGGCGACGGCGCGGCCGCACAGCCGCGCCGGGAGCCAGCGAGCAGACCGGACCGCCGCGACGGCCTGGGTGTCGAGGACGGGGCTCAGGCCCGAGTAGATCCTGGCGTCCGCTACGGTTCCGTCGGCACGGATGACGGCAACGACTGAAGCAACACCCTGGACGGCCAGGGGGCCGGTGGCCGGCCCCTGCCCACGAATCTCGGTCGTTGGCTTGGGAGAAAGGAGAAGCACGTGCATGCGCACCGGTTGAGGATCGGGCCGGCAATTGAGTGAGCTCTGCCAGCCTTTCTGACGCGCTTCTTTGTCGATTGCGATCATGGCGCGATCGGAGAGCCGGTAGCGGGAGCGGAGGCGCTGCATTTCGTCGACGTCGAGTTGATCGGCAGGTGGCGTCCCGTCGGGATAGCGGGCGCGGACGCTCACGTACTGGGCCCAGATATCGAACCGCGTCTGCTCGTTCGGATAGCAGGCAGACAGCATGACGCAAGCGAGGACTGCGCAGCCTCTGAGCATCCCACCCGCTAGTCTAGCTGTCCTACCGTCCATCTGGCCAAGGGCCGGTCGGCTGGAACCTATCTTGGGGCTCGACCGCGGCTTAAGTGCAAAAGTGCTGCTGGCAAATGTGCTGCTGACAACTGTGCAGCTGGCAAGAGCCTCCCGGGCAATTGCTGGGCGTATTGCATGTTAAACCGGCGTGCGATCCGCCGATACAGGTTCCGCTGCATTGGGAGTCAGCGGCGCAGGCAGTGCCGGCGTAGGGACCGCTCGCACAGGTCATGCCGCAATGGGAGTTAATGCTGCATGCTACGCCAAAGTACAACCCGCTGGCACAGGTTGCGCCGCAGTTGGAGTTCGTGGCGCATGAGATGCCGGTGTAGGGCCCGCTCGCGCAGGTTCCGGCGTAGGCTGGCGTGGTTGAAGTCACGAGAAGGACCATGAGAACGAACACCATCAAGAAACGCTTCATAGTAGCCTCACTCCTCAGTATATGCACAACTATACGATATACTTATCTTCGAGTCAACCCTCCCTTGCGTGCTCGCAGTCAGTGCACATGATCCGCTTTTCGCGACTCAAAGAGAGTCTTCGAAGCAGCGCTTCAGCTCGGGCATCCTTGCTTTCATCGGGCTGACACCGCGCGGGAAAGGACAGGACGAGGTATGGCCGTGATGCCACACCAGTCCGGCGTTCTTCACTCCGCCAGCAGCTTGCGGATCTTCCCGCGGACCTCCGGGATGCGGGCATCCACGTTCGAGAGGATCACCAGGGTGGTGCCGTCGTCGAGCCCGATATCCAACTGGCCGCGGACACCCGGGAAGCCGCCGCTATGCCCCACGACGCGATGGCCGCCCGCCTTCTCCTCGCCGAAGCCGTACCCGTAGCGCCCGCTCATGCCGAGATTGGCAGGCATGGGGACCTTGCCCGTGAGGACCGTCTCCGTCATGGCGGCGGAGAGCAGCCGATGCTCGCGCAGCGCCGTGGCGAACTCGAGAAGGTCGGGCGCGGTCGAGTAGCCGCCGCCGGCCGAGCCTCCGACCCGGCCCAACTCCGGGGTGTTCGGCCGCGGGCCTCCGGGCAGCGGCGAGCCTCCGAAACCCTGCAGCGTCCTGTAGCCGACAGCCCGGTTCGGGACCTCCTGGTCCTCAGGGAAGAAGGCCGTGTCCGTCATCCCGGCAGGCTCGTAGATGTGCCGGCGCACGTAGTCGGCGTAGCTCTCCCCGGAGACCTTTTCCACGATCAGGCCGAGCACGATGTAGCCCGCGTTGCTGTACTCGAAGCGCTCGCCGGGCTGGAACGCCAGCGGCGCGTCCGCGAAGGCCGGCAGGAAATCGCCGAGCGTTTGAAGGCGGTCTTTCACGGCCTGGTAGCGCGGATTCCAGTACGAGCCGAGGCCCGAGGTGTGGGTCAGGAGGTGGTGGAGGGTGACCTTCTCCGCGACTTCGCGGTTCGGGTAGTCGGGCAGGTGCTTGCCCACCTTGTCGTCGAACGACAGCTTGCCCTTCTCGGCGAGTTGCGCGATGGCCACGCCCGTGAACATCTTGTTCATGGAGGCCAGGTTGAATTTCGTGTCGATCCGGTTCGGGATGTTGCGTTCCCGGTCGGCGAGGCCATAGGCCTTGGAGAACAGGGTCTCGGAGCCTCGGGCCAGGAGCACGACGCCCGAGAATTCGTCCTTCCGGGTGAGATCGTCCAGGTAGGCGTCCAGGTCGGCAGCACGCTTCGGGGACGGCGCCTCGCCGCCCTGCAGGCAGCCGAGGGCGGCGAGCGCGAGGGCCAGAGAGAGG
>DATEIO010000734.1:0-10468 GCA_035278895.1 Thermoanaerobaculia bacterium
GAGGAGACCCAGAGCTTCGGACTGCTCCCGGACTGGAAGGAGATGCCCACTCTTCCGCCACAGGAAAACCCCGAGCCCGCCCGGCCTGCAGGCGTCGAGGCCGCCCTCCTGGAGCCGGACCACCGGCCTGTGGAGCCGAAAGCGCCCCGCTCGCAGGCCGAGAAGGCGCTCTTCCTGGTGCTCCTGCTCAGCCTGGGGCTGAACCTCGCCGCGTTCCTCTCCGCCCGGGAGAGGCTCACCCGGGCGGACTTCCTGTTCGCGGCCGTGATCCTCGTTTCGGGGATCGCCCTCCTGGTCTTCACGGAGATCAGCCGGCGGGGCGGGCGCTCCCACTCCTCCGACTGACCCCCCAGCGAGCCGGAGCTACCCGCCGGCCCCGCCGCCGCCCGCGTGGATGCCGCCCTCGGTCTGGCCCCAGGGGTCCAGGGCCTCGGCGAGCTCGGAAGGCGGCAGCACGTTCTTCTCGACGCACAGCTCGCGCACGGTCTTGCCCGTCCGCACCGACTCCTTGGCGATCTCGGCCGCCGCGTCGTAGCCGATCTTCGGCACCAGCGACGTCACCATGGCGAGCGAGCGCTCGACCAGATCCTCGCAGCGCTCGCGGTTCGCCTCGATCCCCTCGACGCACCGCTCGGCGAGCAGGCCCGAGACGTTGCCCAGGATCTCGATCGACTGCAGGAGGTTGTGGGCGATCATCGGCATCATCACGTTGAGCTCGAAGTTGCCCCCCATGCCGCCGATCGTGATCGCCGCGTCGTTGCCCACCACCTGCGCGGCCACCATGAGAGTCGCCTCGGGGATCACCGGGTTGACCTTGCCCGGCATGATCGAGCTGCCCGGCTGGAGGCTGGGGATCGAGATCTCCCCGATGCCGCAGCGCGGGCCCGAGGCCAGCCAGCGGACGTCGTTCGCGATCTTGGTGAGCGAGGCCGCGATCGTCTTCAACGCCCCCGAGGTCTCGACCGCCGCGTCCTTGCCCGCCATGGCCTCGAAGCGGTTGGGCGCCGGCACGAACGGGCAGCCCGTCCGCTCCGCGAGACGCGCGATCACCTTGGGCGCAAACTCGGGCGGCGCGTTCAGGCCCGTGCCCACGGCCGTGCCACCCAACGGGAGCTCGGCCAGCCGCGGCTTGACGGATTCCAGGCGCGCCAAAGCGTTCTTCGCCTGCTGGGCATAGCCCGAGAACTCCTGCCCGAGGCGCACCGGCACCGCGTCCTGGAGATGGGTGCGGCCGATCTTGACCACCCGGTCGAATTCCTCGGCCTTGCGCGCCAGGGCGTCGGCCAGGCGCTTCAGGCCGGGCTCCAGAGCTTCCTGGATCGCAAGGTAGGCCGAGACGTGGATCGCCGTCGGGATCACGTCGTTGCTCGACTGGCCGGCGTTGACGTGGTCGTTCGGGTGGACCGGCTTCTTGCTGCCGATCACGCCACCCAGGATCTCGATCGCCCGGTTCGAGAGGACCTCGTTGACGTTCATGTTCGTCGAGGTGGCCGAGCCGGTCTGGAACACGTCCAGGGGGAACTGGCCGTCGTGCTTCCCCTCGACCACCTCGTCGGCCGCCTGGCGGATCGCCCGGGCCCCCTCAGGCGGAACGATCCCCAGCTCCTCGTTGACCGCCGCAGCCTCCCCCTTGATCATCGCGACCGCCGCGATGAACCGCTTGGGCAGGGTGATCCCGGAGATCGGGAAATTGCGGCGCGCCCGCTCCGTCTGGGCGCCGTAATACGCCCCGGCCGGCACTTCGATCTCGCCGAGGCTGTCTTTTTCGATGCGCGTATCGGACATGTCTCCTCCTGATGGATCGCTCTCGACTCCAGAGCCACCCTATCCTATCGGAGAGCCCGCCCGTCCTGGTCCGACTGGATTTCGGGCGGGACCGGGCGTATACTGAAGCAGGACTAAATACGGGTTCCGGGAATAAGACACATGCCTGCCAAGAACCAGCACGTCGTCCCCTACGGCGACAAGTGGGCCGTCAGGAGCGAGGGCAGCCGGCACGTGACCGTCTTCGAGACAAAGCGGGAGGCGATCGACGCCGGGCGAGAGCTCGCCGACCGGTATGGGCAGGAGCTCCTTGTTCACGGAAAGAACGGCCAGATCTTCCGCAGCAACGACTCGCCGGGCGTGCTCAGCGAAAAGACGATCCGGGACGCGGTCCGAGGGATCTCGTCGACGAAGCTCGGCCGTCGGGCTCAGCTCCCCTCCGGAAGGCCGGGTTACTCGGTCAAATCCAAGTAGCCGTCCCAACTCTCTCCCCAGGTCTGATTCCAACAGCTCATGGCGAAGGCTTCGAGCGGATTCGCCCAGAACGTCTTCATCAATTGTCCCTTCGACAACTTGTACAAGCCTCTTTTCGAGGCCACCGTCTTCGTCGTCCAGATCGCGGGTTTCACACCGCGTTGCGCTCTCGAGGCCAGCAACGCCGGCCAGGTCCGGATGGACAAGATCATGGAGATCATCGCCCAATGCCAGTATGGGATCCATGACATCTCGCGGACGGAGTTGGGTCCCGGGCGGCTTCCCCGCTTCAACATGCCCTTGGAGCTGGGGCTCGATCTGGGATGCCGGCGATACGGCCCCGGCCGGCTCTCTCAGAAGCGGCTCCTGATCCTGGACAAGAGCCGGCACCGTTACCACAGGTTCATTTCCGACATCGCCGGCCAGGACATCGTCAGCCACGCCAACAGCCCCAGGCAGCTCATCCGCTGCGTCCGTGACTGGATTTCGACCGAATCCAAGCTTCCCGAGATCCCCGGAGGGGAGTACATCGACAAGCGCTATCGCGCTTTCCTGAGAGAGCTGCCCGATCTCTGCAAGAGAATGAAGCTGAGCTTGAAACAGCTGACCTTCGGCGACTTCTCCCGCCTGGTCCGGATCTGGCTGGAAGAAAACGAAACCTGATTCCCCGAAGGCCCCGGCCCTGAGAGGCCGAGACCTTCGCTCTCCATCGTCCCTCAGGGGACGAGCTCGAACTCGTCCGCCCCGATGTCGATCCGCACCGTCCCGTCCTGGTTGCCGTCGAAGAGGCGCTTGCCGTTGCTGAAGTCGGTCAGCAGGACGTCCGTCTCTGCGGGGTCTCCCAGGTCGCGGAGGGGGGAGGTCGAGAGCAGCGTGTAGGGGACGCTCGAATTGAACTGGGGGTCTACCTTGGCGTTGCCGTTCACCCCCGTCTGGTCCGTGCAGCTTCCGGCGTAGGGGGAGACGGACCCGGAGTTGAAGGCGTTCTGCACGTCGTTGTTGCGCAGGACCGGAACGCTCGACGCGCCGATGGAAGCGCCGCAGGAAAGCGCGATCATCCCCGCCTTGGCATAGATGATGTTGTTGACCAGCTCGACCTGGCCATCGAAGCCGTCCGCGTAGATTCCGGAAACGAAGGGGGAGGCGGAGGCATGGTTCGCCGCGATCGTGTTGTTGACCAGCCGCGGCCCGCGCGCTCCGGACGGCACGAGCCAGTCGATCCCCGCCCCCCGGGGAGCGGTGTTTTCGACGATCAGATTTTGCCGGATGAGCACGTTCGACGCGTTCGAGAGGCTGATCCCGCCCCCGCTCGACGTTGCGGTATTGCCGCTGATCTTGTTGTTGCTCAACGTGGGCGTGCCTGCCGCATTGAACGCCACGCCGCCGCCGAAGCTCGCCGTGTTGCCCGTGATCGTGTTGTTGGTGATCTCCGCGCTGCCGGCCCCGGAGACGTTGATCCCGCCCCCCGACTGCCCCGTGCACCCGGCCTGGACGGAGTTGCTGGAGATCGTATTGGCTGAAATCAGGGGCGCTCCGCCCTGAACGTGGATCCCCGGCCCGCTGGAGCAGCCCTGGTTGCCCGTGACAATGTTGTTGATGATCGTGGGCGAGGTTCCCTGGATGCGGATGCCGCCGCCGCTCGTGGAGCTCACCCGCCCGTTCCTCAAGGTGAAGCCGCGGAGGACCGAGCTGCGCCCCTCGCCCGTGGCGAAGGTCACGACCGACCCGAGCTGCTGGCCGTCGAGGATCGTCACCGCCGGACCCGCGGCGCTTTTGACCGTGATCGCCTTGCCGGCAAAATTGATGTTCTCTTTATAGAGTCCCGGGGCCACCACCACGACGTCGCCAGCCACCGCGGCATTGATGGCGGCCTGGACCGTGGGCTGATTGCCCGGCACGTTGATCGTCGCCGCCCCGGCCGGCAGAGCGAGGACGGTCCACACGGCGAAGGCTGCGAGTCCTCTCATCCTGTGCGTCCCAGTCATTTCAAGACCTCATTTCAGAAGATCCGGACCGGCGCGCGCGCCCCGGCCGGGAAAACACGGCGGAAACCTCCCTGCCCTCGAAAAGACGGGTTCAACGAGAGAGTGACGCCTGGAGGATTTCCATTTCGGAGTGCGCCGGGCGGTCCGGAGCGGGACAGCGGAGACTCCGGGTAGACTCCCTCCATGCCCGCCCACTCGACGATTCGCCGCGTTCTCGCCGGCCTGTTCCTCGCCGCCCTCCTCGCCGCCGGCTGCCGGACCGCCCTGCCCCGGGAACAGAGCGCGGCTTTCGAGGACGTCGACCGCCTTCTCGAAAGCTTCCGGGCGCGCGGCGCCTTCCCGGGCGGCGTCCTCGCGGTCGGCCATCGAGGGTCCCCCGTCCACCTGCACGCGTTCGGCTGGCTCACCTACGACGCGCACTCGCCCTCCGTTTCAGCCGGCACGATCTACGACCTGGCGAGCCTCACCAAGGTGGTGGCCACCACGACGATGGCCATGATCCTCGTGGATGAAGGGCGGCTCGGCCTGGACCAGCCGGTGCAGGAGCTCCTGCCGGGATTCACGGGCCCCGGCAAGGAGGCGGTGACGGTGCGCCACCTGCTGACCCACTCCTCGGGCCTCCCGGCCGTGGCGCCTCTCTACCAGGAGATCCGAGGGCGAGAGGCCTATCTCGAACGGATTCAGGCCATGGATCTGGAATATCCGCCCGGCAGCCGTTCCGTCTACAGCGATCTCGGCATCATCCTTTTAGGCGAGATCCTCGAGCGGACCGCGGGCCAGCCGCTCGAAGCGTTCGTCCGCGAAAGGGTCTTTGTCCCTCTGGGGATGCACGGCACGCGGTTCCGGCCGCCCGCGGAGCTCTGGCCGCGCATCGCTCCGACGGAATTCGATCCCTGGCGCGGCCGCCTGCTCCAGGGAGAGGTCCACGACGAGAATGCCTTCGCCCTGGGCGGCGTCGCTCCCCACGCCGGGCTCTTCGGCACGGCCGGCGATCTGGCGCGGTTCGCTCAGATGCTTTTGAACGGGGGGATCCTGGAAGGCCGCCGCATCGTGTCCAAAGAGACGGTCGCGCTCTTCACCCGGCGGGCCGGAATTCCCGACTCGGACCGCGCGCTCGGCTGGGACACGAAATCGGCCGAAGGCTCCTCCGCCGGAACGCTCTTCTCCCCCCGCTCCTTCGGCCACACCGGCTTCACCGGCACCTCGATCTGGATGGACCCCGAGCAACAGATCTTCGTCATCCTGCTCACCAACCGGGTATATCCCACGCGGGAAAACAACCTCATCCGCGAGGCGCGCCCGGCCGTGGCCGACGCCGTGGTCCGGGCGCTTATGGGATGATCCGATTTCGTAGCCTTATCCGCGACCGCCAAGGAGGCGACCATGACCCCAGCCCTCTCGGAAACCGTGAGTGAAATCGAGGTCTTCCGCCAGCAGGCCCGCATGATCCATAGCGTCGTCTGCAAGAACGTCGAAGGCGTGACCCAGGAAGAGAGCCTGATCCAGCCCCAGCCCGGGGGGAACTGCCTGAACTGGGTCGTAGGCCATCTCCTCTGCATCTACAACAAGGCGCTGCCGCGCCTCGGGCAGCAGCCGGTGGAGGACGCCGGGGACCTGAAGCGGTACGACCGGGGCGCTCCTCCCCTCGAGAACCCCGCCGAGGCTCTGGAGATCGCAAAGCTCCTGGCCGGCTGGGACGAGGCCACCCGGCGCGTCGACGCCGGGCTCGCGGGCCTCACGGCGGAGATCCTGGACCAGCCGGTGCCGCAAAGCCCCAGCGGCAACCCGAACGAGACCGTCCGCTCGCTCCTCACCACGATCTTCTTCCACCAGGCCTACCACTCCGGCCAGACGGGTGTTCTGCGACGGATCGCGGGCAAGGAAGGGGCGATTCGCTGATCCGATTCACCCTTTCCGCCGCTCTCCTCCTGCTCCTGGCGGGACCCGGCCGGGCCTTTGCGGAGGACCGGCCCGCCGGGCACATCGAGGAGAGCACATTCCGCAGCGAGCGGCTCGCCAACGAGCGGATCGTCCGCGTCTATACGCCCCCGGGCTACGATCCCCAAGGCCAGCCATACAGCCTGCTGGTGGTCCTGGACGGCCTGACCTACACCTCCGACATCCCCACGCCCGCGATCCTGGACGACCTCCTCGCCGCCGGGCGCATCCGGCCCCTGGTGGCGGTCTTCGTCGCCAATGCCAGTCCGGAAGCGCGCAACGTGGATCTGGCCTGCCATCCGCCTTTCGCCGAATTCCTGGCGCAGGAGCTGGTCCCCTGGGTCCGCCGCAGCTACCGGGTGACGGACGATCCCACCCGGGCGGCGATCGCCGGCTCCAGCCTGGGAGGCCTCGCAGCGGTTTGCGCGGCCCTGAAGTCTCCGGATCTTTTTGGCAACGTCCTCTCCCTTTCCGGAGCCTTCCCCTGGAGC
Source organism: Thermoanaerobaculia bacterium (assembly GCA_035278895.1). Taxonomy (GTDB): domain Bacteria; phylum Acidobacteriota; class Thermoanaerobaculia; order Multivoradales; family UBA5704; genus DATARR01. The sequence continues at coordinate 6,653 of DATEIO010000734.1, forward strand.
CCCTCCGGAGAGGAGCCTGAAGCGCTCGCCCGCCAGCTCGCCACCGGCCCGAAGCTGCCGCTTCGCTTCTACCTGGAGGCAGGGCTCGAGGAGACCGTCGCGCGCCCCGGAGGCACGAGCCTGCTCGCCTCCAACCGCCACCTGCGCACCGTGCTTGAGGCCCGGGGCTATGCCGTCGAGTACCATGAATTCAACGGCGGCCACTCCATCCAATATTGGCAGGCGTCTCTCCCGAACGGCCTCATCGCTCTCTTCGGCTTCGGCGAAACCACCCCGCCTCCTCCGTCGTAAGGGCGGAAGGAGGCTCCAATGAAAAGGCCCCGCAAGAGATGGATCGTCCTCGCCGTGCTCCTGCTTGCCGGCGGGGTTGCCTGGTGGATTTCGAACCGTGAAGAGCCCGCCGACACGCGGTTTTCCGGCGCCTATCGCCTGGACGACGGCCGGCTGGTCTTCGTGACGCCCCGCGAAGGAGATGTCCTCCGCTACCGGATGATGAACGGCGAGAGCCGCGCTCTCTGGCCCGCGGGAGAGCGTGCCTACACGGCCGGCCCCGGCTGGGCCGAGCCCACGCCCGTGGAGATCGAGGTCGCCTTCACCGCCTTCGAGGGCGAGGGACCTCCGGCAGGGTTCACCTGGAAACAGGATGGAAGCGAAAGCACCGCCCGGCGGCTGAATCTGCCGGAAACCTTCTTCACCTTTGAGAGCGGCGACCTCACGCTCCGGGGCAAGCTGGTCAAGCCGGAGGGAAAAGGGCCGTTCCCCGCGGTCGTGCTCGTCCACGGCTCCGGAGACGAGAGTGCCGTGGACTACTATTCCGATCCCTACCTCTTCGCCTCGCACGGCATTGCGACCCTGGTCTACGACAAGCGCGGCACCGGCGAGTCCGAAGGCGAGTACACCCAGAACTTCCACGTGCTGGCCAAAGACGTCCTGGCCGCCGTCGACTGGCTCCGCCACCGGCCGGAGGTCGACGCCTCGCGCATCCACCTGGCCGGGTACAGCCAGGGCGGCTGGATCGCGCCCCTGGCCGCTTCGAAAACCAAGGGCATCCGCAGCCTGCTGATCGGTTACGGCCCCATGGTTCCCATTACGGGCGAGGACCGCTGGGGCTACGTCTACAGGTTGCGGAAAAAAGGTTTCGGAGAGGACGCCCTCCGCGAAGCGGACCGCCTGAACGACGTGCTCTCCGCGATCGTCGACCGGGGCGAAGACCGCTGGGACGAGATGGGCCGCCTCTTGGATGAAGCCGAAGGCAAGCCCTGGTTCGAAGCCGTCAAGGGGAGCGACTCCGCGCTTGGCTTCGTCGCCGGCACCTGGATGCCGCGCTGGGTGATCCGCCTCTACGCCGCCTGGAAGCTCCGCGACACCGGCGGCGAGCCTTTCGCCGACCGGCTCTACGATCCCTATCCCACCGTGGCTTCTCTGAACGGCACGCCGAGCCTGTGGATCTTCGGCGGTGAAGACAGCAGCATGCCCACGGGCTGGACGATCGAAAAGCTCGAAACGCTCCGCGCCATGGGCCGCCCCATCGAGATCGCCGTCTTCCCGAAAGCCGAGCACGGCATTCTGCGCTTCGAGGATTCAAAGGACGGCGAACGGAAGATGCTCGGTTACGAGCCCGAGTACTTCCCTATGGAAGTCGACTGGCTGCGCCGGCAGAGCGGGCTCGGGCCCATTCGGTGATGCAACCGTGGCGATCTTGCGTAGAATGGAAGCCATCGAAGATTCCGCTCGCTTCTCTCGGGTGAAACGAAACGGGGGCAAGAACCAACCATGAACGATGACCTTTCAACGCATCGAGCGAGGTGGTGAGAGCCGGCCCCACGTTGGTTTCACGGCAGGGTTGTCCGGGAGGGGGGGCGTCATCGGCGCGAGGTACCGGCTGGAGGAACGGCTCGGCGAAGGCACGCTGGGAGCGGTTCACCGGGCGGTCCACCTCGGGCTCGAAAGATCGTTCGCCCTCAAGCTCCTGAAGACGTCCGGGGCTCCGGACCCCGAGGCGCTCGCCCGCTTCCGCAGAGAAGCGCTGGCGCTCGGGCGTCTGCGCCACCCGCGGATCGTCGAGGTCACGGACTCCGGCGTGGACGAGCCGGCGGGCGTTCCCTACCTGGTCATGGAGCTCCTCGAAGGGGCTCCGCTCTCGGACCTCTGCCGCCGCCGGGGTCCTCTGCCTCCCGGGCCGGCGCTGGCCCTGCTTTCCCAGATCGCGGAGGCGGTGGACGCCGCGCACGGCGCGGGCATCCTCCACCGCGATCTGAAGCCCGGCAATGTCTTCGTCTGTGCCGGCGATCCGTTGTCCCCCCGTCTCAAGGTTCTGGATTTCGGCCTGGCGGAGCTGCTCGCGGAGCCGGACGAGCCCGGCGCGGCCTGCGCCGGAGCCCCGGGACGAGACGGGGCCGCGCCCGGGCTCACGGGGACTGGCGCGCTGCCGGGAACGCCGCTCTACCTGGCGCCGGAGGTGATCCGGCACGGCCGGGCCAGCCCGGCGTCGGACGTCTACTCGTTCGGCGTGATCGCCTACGAACTCCTGGGCGGAAAACCCCCGTTCCTGGGTACGGTGGCGGAGGTCCTGGCCGGCCACCTGGAAGCCGAGCCGCCCCCGCTCCCCTTGCCTCCCGAGGTCTGGCAGCCCCTGCGCGACGCTCTGCAGAAGGACCCGGCCCTCCGCCCCCATTCCGCGGGCGAGGTCGTCCGCCGCCTGCGGGAAGGCCTGGCCCGGGCCGAGAGGGCACGCTTCAGGTCCGTCGAGGTCCCGCGCCGGGCTCGCCTGGCGGCCCTCTTCGCGGCGGCCCTGCTGGCCGCGGGGCTCGCCATGCCCGAGCCCCCGCTGCCCGCGGTGGAACGCCGGATCGGCGACCTCCGGCTGCGGACCGCGCCGGCCCGGGAACCCGACCCCCGCATCCTGCTCGTCACCCTGGATGAAGCGAGCCTCGGCGGCAGCCCGCTCTCCCTGGCCGACCGGGCCGACGAGATCGGCCGCACGCTGGACCGGGTCCTTGCGGCCGGAGCGCACAGCGTCGCCATCGACGTCCTGCTGCACGCCAAGTGGAGCGCGTCGCCGGCCTTTTCGGATCTCCTCCTCGAACACCCCCGGGAGCTGACGCTGTCCGCCTTCTCGGAGCCGGACGGGAGCGTCGTCGGCACGGAGTGCGTGAACGGGCTGACCGCGGCGGCCCTGGGGCCCCGCCAGGCCGCCGGCCTGTTCGGCTTCGTCAACCTGGACGAGGACAAAGACGGCGTCATCCGCCAGGGCCGGCTCTGGTTCCGCGACCGCTCCGGCGGGAGGCGGCCCTCGTGGGCCGCGCGGGCGGCGCGCGAGCTCCGCCCGGGTCCGGGCCGCGGAGCTCCCCAGGCGTTCTGGATCGACACCCGGATCGACTGGTCGCGCTATGCCCGGATCTCCTGGCAAGACGTGCCCGCAGCCCTCGCCCGCAGCCCCGGGCTGTTCCAGGACCGGCTCGTCCTCGTGGGTGGGGAATTCCGGGCCTCGGGAGACGACTACTACCTCATTGCGCAACGCTCCGGAACACGGCCCGTCTCGGGGCTCGCCCTGCAGGCCTTGAAAGTGGACACGATCGCCGCCGGGCTGCCGGTCCGCGAGCCGGCCAGGGCGCCCGTGCGGGCCGCCTCGGCAATCGCCACGTTTCTCGCCCTGGCCGCCGTGCTGTGCGCGCGCCGGGCCGGAGCCGCCGCGGGCTGGCTGGCGGCGGCAGCGCTGCTCTACGTGGCCCTCTCGTTCCCCGTCTTCGGGTGGACCGGCCTCAAGCTGCCGGTCACCGCTCCCCTGCTCCCCGTCCTGCTCGGGCTCGCCGCCGG
>DATEIO010000735.1:0-6970 GCA_035278895.1 Thermoanaerobaculia bacterium
CGGGGCTGGGGATGAAATGGGTGTACCCGGTCCCGGGGCTGACGCCCCGGGCTATTCAAATGCCGCCCTTTCAGGGCTGGGTGAGCGGCCGTCGACGCCCCTGATTTCTTCGAAGGGAGGAGCGGTTCAACGCCGCGTGAATTCTCCTAAGGGGGATGTGGCTCCCTCACCGGAATGGAAATTGGGACCGTCTCTGGAAGGCGCTGAGCCCGAGGGTCTGTTCGGAGAGGCCGAGAGGTCGGCAACCGCTCCTCGGATTCCGGGTCACCGGGAGTACGCTCCCCAGCCTTCCTCGACGATTCCTCCCGCGGTTTCTTCCCGGAATGTGGCTCCCGGCGAGAGGGCGGGGGAGCAGGCAGTTCAGCGTCGTGCGGAGGTTCCGAACGAGAGGGTGGCCCCGTTGGTATCCACCTCGCCGGGTGGACCTTCGGAGCCGGTCTCCAAGCTGACGCCTCAAGAGCCTTCTTCGACCGCCCCTCAAGGGCGGCGTTCGGATAGCCCGGGGTGGGAACCCCGGGCGGAAGGGGTTCTAGACGCCACGCCTTCCAGGGCTGAGGATGAGGTCGTCGGAGGGAATCCGCCCGCGAGCCCGGCAGCGGTCCTGCCCGCGAATCCGGCCGGGAGCCGGTCTGCGAACCCACCCGGGAGTCCGCCGACGAACCCGCCCAGGGTTTCCACCCTGGGCTATCCGAACACCGCCCCAGAAGGGGCGGAAGGGCAGCCGGTCCAACGCCGGGCGGAGTTCGTTAAAGGGGATGCGCCCCCTGCTCCGGAATGGCAACTCGGACCGTCTCCGGAAGGCACTGAGCCCGAGGGTCTGTTCGGAGAGGCCGAGAGGTCGGCGACCGCTCCTCGGATTCCGGGTCACCGGGAGGACGCCCCCAAGCCTTCCTCGACGATTCCTCCCGTGGTTTCTTCCCGGGATGCGGTTCCCATGGAGAGGGCGGGGGAGCAGAGCGTTCAACGTCGCACGGAGGTTGCGAACGAGAGGATGGCCCCGTCGGCATCCACCTCGCCGGGCGGACCTTCGGAGCCGTTCTCCGGGCTGGCGCCTCAAGAGCCTTCTTCGACCGCCCCAGAACGGGCAGAAGGGCATTCGGTCCAACGCCAAGCGGAGTTCGTTGAAGGGGATGCGCCCCCTGCTCCGGAATGGCAGCTCGGACCGTCTCCGGAAGGCGCTGAGCTAGAGGGTCTGTTCGGAGAGGCGAAGAGGTCAGTACCCACGCCTCGGATTCCGGGTCACCGGGAGGACGCCCCCAAGCCTTCCTCGACGATTCCTCCCGCGGTTTCTTCCCGGGATGCGGTTCCCGGTGAGAAGGCCGGGGAGCAGGTGGTTCAGCGTCGTGCGGAGGTTCCTAACGAGAGAGCGATCCCGCCTGCGCCCACCTCGCCGGGCGGACCTTCGGGGCCGGTTCGGCCCATCGTTCGGCAGACGTTCCACGAGCACCCTGCGGCAGCCCCAGAGGGGCGGCATTTGAGTAGCCCGGGGCGTGAGCCCCGGGAAGCGTTCCCACCACATTCGGAGCCCCAGAAAGGGGCGACACCCAGCGTGCCGGCTTTCGGAGCGTTGGGTGCCGCGCCCTTCGGGGCTGGGGATGAAATGGGTCTCTCTGTTCCCGGGGCTGACGCCCCGGGCTACTCAAATGCCGCCCTTTCAGGGCTGGGCGAGCGGCCGTTGACGCCTCCGATTTCTTCGGAGGGAGAGGCGGTTCAACGCCGCGCGGATTCTCACAAGGGGGATGTGACTCCCGCGCCGGAATGGAAATTGGGACTGTCTCCGGAAGGCGCTGAGCCCGAAGGTCTGTTTGCGGATGCGGAGAGATCGGTGACCGCTCCTCGGATTCCGGGTCACCGGGAGGATGCTCCCCAGCCTTCGCCGACGATTCCTCCCGCGGTTTCTTTCCGGAATGCGGTTCCCGGTGAGAGGGCGGGGGAGCAGGTGGTTCAGCGTCGTGCGGAGGTTCCGAACGAGAGGGTGGTCCCGCCTGCATCCACCTCGCTGGGCCGACCTTCGGAGCCAGTCTCTGGATTGACACCTCGCGATCCTTCTTCGGCCGCCCCAGAAGAGACGGAAGGGCAGCCGGTCCAGCGGCGGACGGAGTCCCTTGGAGGGGACGCGCCCTCCGCTCCGGAATGGCAACTCGGACCGTCTCCGGAAGGCGCTGAGCCAGAAGGTCTGTTTGCGGATGCGGAGAGATCGGCGACCGGTCCTCGGATTCCGGGTCATCGGGAGGACGCTCCCCCGCCTTCCTCGACGATTCCTCCCGCGGTTTCTTCCCGGAATGCGGTTCCCGGTGAGAGGGCGGCGGAGCAAGTCGTTCAGCGTCGCGCGGAGGTTGTGAACGAGAGGATGGCCCCGCCTGCGTCCACCTCGCCTCGCGAGCCTCATTTGTCCGCCCCCCCGGGGCGGCGTTCGGATAGCCCAGGGTGGGAACCCTGGGCGAAAGGGGTTCCGGACACCGCGCCTTTCAGGGCTGAAGAAGAGGTCGTTGCAGGGAATCCTCCCGTAAATTCGCCGGTGAGCCGGCCCGCGACCCCGCCCAGGGTTTCCACCCTGGGCTCTCCGAACCCCGCCTCGACGGGGGCGGAAGGGCAGCCGGTCATCCAGCGCCGTGCGGAAACCCCTGCCCCGATCGCGGTCCCGCCTGCGCTGACCTTGCCAAGCAGACCTTCGGAGCCGGTCTCTGCGCCGACGCCACGCGAACCCTCTCCGACCGCCCCTCTGGGGCGGCGTTCGGAGAGCCCAGGGTGGGAACCCTGGGCGGAGGAGGCGACGCGCGAGGTTCCCGTGCCCGAACCGTTGGCTGCCGAGCCCTTCGGGGTTGTCGAAGAGGCGGAAGCGACGGAAAGGACCGCAGGACCGGAAAAGACCCGCGTGTTCGCCCCGCGGGCCGCCCGTTCTCTCGCACCCGAGTGGGGCGAACACGCGGCCGAGCCTCCGGCGCCCGAGATCGGGCCTCAGCTTTTGGAAAGGTTTTCCGGGCTGCGGGGACGCCGGGAGGAGATCGCGGAGGCGCGGGCGGCGCGGGAGGCGGTGGCGGTGCCGACGATCCGGGTGCATATCGGGCGGATCGAGATCCGGCCGCTCGGAGAGAAGCCGCGGGAGAAGACCCGGGCCCAGGAGGCTACGGTGTCTCTGGAGGACTATTTGCGGGAGCGCAGAAGGGAGAGCTGGTGAGCGATTTCCGGGCCGTGGCCGCCGTGACGGCGACGCTCCAGAACATGCTGCAGTCGGCCGTGGCCGCGGCCGTACCGGGCGCCATCGTGCGGACGGGCCGGCCGGAGAAGAACCCGTCCACGACCTCGCCGGGGGAGGTCAACATCTTCCTCTACCAGGTCTCCCCGAACGCCGCGTTCCGCAACCTGGAGCTGCCGGTCCGGAGAAGCGACGGCTCCATCGTCCGGCCGCCGACGCTCGCGCTCGATCTCCACTTCCTGCTGTCGTTCTACGGCGACGATGCGAAGCAGATCCCGCAGCTCCTCCTGGGCATCGTGACGTCGACGATGCACACCTATCCGTTCCCGCGGGTGGAGGACATGCCGGGGCACGGCAACGACGTGGACAATCCGCTCGCGGGCTCGGGGATCGAGGCGCAGGCGGACCGCCTCCGCTTCGCCCCGATGCTCATGTCCCACGACGAGCTGTCGAAGCTCTGGTCGATCTTTTTCCAGGTGCCCTACGCGCTCTCGGCGTCCTACCTGTGCTCGGTGGTGTTGATCGAGTCGGATCTGACGCCCCAGCCCTCCCTGCCGATCCGCCGGGCCGGGCTGGCCGTGCAGCCGGAGGCGCTGCCGCCCCAGCTCGAGCGGGTGAGCCCGCAGACGCTCTCGCTTTCCGGCGACGCCCGGATCACGATCTCCGGGAGCAATCTCCTGGCGAACGACGCCGTGCGGTTCGGGTCGATCGAGGCGTCTCCCCAGTCGGCCACGAAGACGTCGCTCGTCGTGGCTCTCCCGGCGGATCTGCCCGCGGGGGTGCAGCAGGTGCAGGCCGTGCGGCGCGCCACGGGGATGGCGTCAAACCCGCTGGCGTTCGTGCTGCAGCCGTCCATCTCCGGCGCGGTGCGCTTCGACGCGAGCGGCCCTTCGCTGGCGATTCCGGTCCAGCCGCCGGTCGTGGCGGGGCAGCGGGTGAGCGTGCTGCTCAACGAGACGGGCGCTCCCGCGGGCCGGGCTCCGCGGAGCTACGCCTTCCCGGCTTCCGGCATCGTGACGGGGCCGGAGGTAACGATCCCGGTGCCGGGGGCGGAGGCGGGAACGTATCTGGTGCGGGTGCAGGTGGACGGGATCGCGAGCCCGCTCGCGGCGGACCTCGATCCGCGCAGCGCCACGTTCAACCAGTACACCAGCCCGAAGGTGGTGATCCCATGAGCGAGTTAGGCTGGCGCGAGGCGAACCAGGAGGTGCTCGCGGCCGCCGTGGCCCGGGTGCGGACGGCGCTCGAGCGGCACGTGGCGCGGGCGGAGTCCGGCGAGCGGGGAGCGGGGCCGGAGGGCGGCGACGGCCCGGAGATTCCCGAAGGGTCGGCCCTCGGGGCGCTGGTGTCGACGTTCGATCTCTCTCCTTTCGAGCGGGACGTGCTGATGCTGTGCGCGGGCCTGGAGCTCGACGCCACGTTCGCGCCGCTCTGCGCCCGGGCCCAGGGGGACCCGCAGCGCGCGTTCCCCACGTTCGGCCTGGCGCTCGCGGCGCTGCCCGGAGCGGGGTGGGAGGCGCTCTCGCCGCTTTCGGCGTTGCGCCACTGGCGGCTCTTGGAGGTGGGAGCGGGTCCGTCGCTGACTTCGTCGCCGCTGCGCATCGACGAGCGCATCCTCCACTTCCTCGTGGGGGTGGAGGCGCGGGACGAGCGGCTCTCGGGATTCGTGGAGCCGGTCTCGGACGTGACGGACCTCGTGCGCTCGCACCGCGAGATCGCGGAGCGGGTGGCGGCGACCTGGGCGCGGACGGCGGGCACGCCGGAGTTTCCGGTGGTGCAGCTCTGCGGGGAGGAGGCCCGGGGCAAGCGGAGCATCGCGGCCGCGGCGTGCCGGATGCTGGAGCTCGACCTCCACGTGCTGCGGGCAGAGGCCCTGCCCACGGGCGCGGGCGAGCTCGCGGATCTCGCGCGGCTGTGGGAGCGCGAGGCGATGCTCGGGAGGAGCGCGCTGCTCCTCGACTGCGACGAGGTGGAGCCCACGGATGCGGCGCGCGAGGGGGCGATCCTCTGGTGGATCGAGTCCGCCCGCGGGGCCGTGTTCCTCTCGACGCGGCAGCGCCGCCGCCCCCGGCAGGCGGCGCTCCTGACGTTCGACGTGGAGAAGCCGACGTCCGCGGAGCAGAAGGCGGTCTGGCGGTCGGCGCTGGGACCCGCGGCGCGGAGCCTGAACGGACAGGTGGACCTCCTGGTCTCCCAGTTCAACCTGAGCGCTCCCACGATCCACGCGGCCTACGCGGGGGCCCTGGGCCAGTTGACGGACGGTGAAGAGGCGGTCCCCGCTCCCGAGGTGTTCGGCGCGGCCCTGTGGGACACCTGCCGCCTGCAGGCGCGGCCCCGGCTGGAGGACCTGGCCCAGCGCATCACGCCCGCGGCCGGGTGGACGGACCTGATCCTTCCGGCTTCGCAGGTGAAGGTTTTGAAGGAGGTTGCCGAGCAGGTGCGGCACCGGGTCCGGGTGTACGAGTCCTGGGGCTTCGCCGCGAAGAGCTCGCGGGGGCTGGGGATCACGGCGCTCTTCGCGGGCACCTCGGGCACGGGCAAGACCATGGCGGCCGAGGTGCTGGCCGGCGAGCTCCGCCTGGACCTCTACCGCATCGACCTCTCGGCCGTGGTGAGCAAGTACATCGGCGAGACGGAGAAGAACCTCCGGCGCGTGTTCGACGCGGCCGAGGAGGGAGGCGCGATCCTCCTCTTCGACGAGGCGGACGCGCTCTTCGGCAAGCGCAGCGAGGTCAAGGACAGCCACGACCGCCACGCCAACATCGAGGTGAGCTATCTGCTCCAGCGGATGGAGGCCTACCGGGGGCTCGCGATCCTCACGACCAACCTGAAGGACTCGTTGGACGGCGCGTTCCTGCGCCGCCTGCGCTTCATCGTGGAGTTCCCCTTCCCGGACCTGGCCCAGCGCGCCGAGATCTGGCGCCGCGTGTTCCCCGGCGAAATGCCCACGGACGGCCTGGACGTGGAGAAGCTCGCCCGCGTCAACCTGGCCGGCGGAAGCATCCGCAACGTGGCGGTCAACGCCGCCTTCTTCGCCGCGGCCGAGGGGGAGCCGGTGCGGATGAAGCACCTGCTCGCGGCCGTGCGGGGGGAGTACGCGAAGAACGGGAAGCCTCTGCCGGAGTCGGAGGTGCGGGGATGGTGAACGGCGCGGAGCTCGCGCGGACCCTCTCCGCCACGGGGATCTCCTGGCCGGCGCTCCTCGCGGCGTTCGCGGGATCTCCGCGCGAGAACTTCCTGGGGCCGGGGCCGTGGGTGGTCCTCGGGCCGGGCGGCTACGAAACGGTGACGGACCCGGCGCTCATCTATCGGGACGTGGCCGTGGGGCTCGCTCCGGAGCGGCGCCTGAACAACGGTCCGCCCGGCGCGCTGGCGCGGCTGATCGAGGCGCTCGGTCCCGAAGAGGGGGACCGGGTGGTTCACGTGGGATGCGGCACGGGGTACTACACGGCGATCCTGGCTGAGCTGGTAGGGCCGCGCGGGACGGTGACGGCGCTCGAGGTGGAGCCGGACCTGGCGGCACAGGCGCGGGAGCATCTCGCGGGGCGGGAGAACGTGCGGGTCCTCGCGGCGGACGGGACGCTCTACGATCCCGGGCCCGCCGAGCGCATCCTGGTCAACGCCGGGGCCACCCACCCGCTGCCGCTCTGGCTCGACCGGCTGACGCCGGGCGGGACGCTGGTCCTCCCGTTGACGGACCGGGAGTGGCTGGGGGGATTCCTGCGGATCGCGCGGGAGGGAGAGAGGTGGCCGGCCCGCTTCGTCCTTCTCGGG
>DATEIO010000736.1:0-3828 GCA_035278895.1 Thermoanaerobaculia bacterium
AGCCACACCTTGGCGCCGTGCTGGGTGAGCTTTTCGCCCAGCATGCTCGCGTAGACGCTCGGATGGAGCGGCAGGAAGGGCGAGCCGAAGCAGGTGGAGAACGTGACCTTGGGCTCGGTGACTCCCTTCTCCGTGCCGGCCACCTTGGCGGTGTAGCCGGAGAGGAAGTGGTACATGGCCTGCTCCTCGGAGAGGCGGCTGATCGGCGGGAGCACGCCATAGGCGTCGCAGGTCAGGAACACGATGTTTTTCGGATGCCCGGCCTGGCCGCCCAGGTCCACCTTGTGGAGCTGGGTCAGGGGATAGCTCGCCCGGGTGTTCTCGGTCAGCCGGTCGCTGTCCAGGTCGAGCTTGCGGGTCTCGGGGTCATGGTCGACGTTTTCGAGGATCGTGCCGAAGCTGCGCGTGGTGCCGTAGATCTCAGGCTCGCCCTCGGCGGAGAGGCGGATCACCTTGGCGTAGCAGCCGCCCTCGATATTGAAGACGCCGTCCGCGCTCCAGCCGTGCTCGTCGTCGCCGATGAGCGTGCGGTCCGGATCGGATGAGAGCGTGGTCTTGCCCGTGCCCGAGAGGCCGAAGAAGAGGGCCACGTCGTCTTTCGTGGCGCCGTAATTGGCGCTGCAGTGCATGGAGAGCACGCCCTGCTTGGGCAGGTAGTAGTTCATCACGCTGAAGATGCTCTTCTTGATCTCGCCCGCGTAGCGCGTGCCGCCGATGAGCACCGTGCGCCGGGCGAGGTCCAAGAGGATGAACGTCGAGGTGCGCGTGCCGTGGCGGGCCGGGTCCGCGTCGAAGTGCGGCACGTTGATCACCGTGAAATTGGGGGCGAAGGAGCGCAGGGCCTCGCCGTCCTCCTCGCGGACGAACATGTTGCGGGCGAAGAGGTTCTGCCAGGCGTTCTCGGTGATCACCCGCACGTTGATACGGTAGCGGGGGTCGGCTCCGGCGTAGCCGTCGAAGACGAAGAGATCCTTGCCCTCCAGGTACTTCCGGGCGTCGGAAAGCAGGAGGTCGAACTTCTCGGGGTCGATCGGCCGGTTGACGTCGCCCCACCAGACGTCGGCGTCGCCCGACGGGTGCTTCACCAGGAACTTGTCGTTGGGCGAGCGGCCGGTGTGCTGGCCCGTCTCGCAGAGGAGCGGCCCTTCGGCGGCGAGCACGGCTTCGCCCCGCCGGACCGCCATCTCCACCAGGCGCGCCGGGGGGAGGTTCCAATATACCGTCCGGGCGCCGGTGATCCCGTTGTTCTCGACGCCATGGCTGCTCACATACGGCCCTTCGTTTTGCATTCCGTCACCTCGGAAAGGATATTCAATGGGATGAACGCAGGTAGTCGGCCAGCAGGCGCGACATGACCCGCATTCCCACCGGCACCGCGCTGTCGTCGGCTCGGAAGGTGGGAGTGTGCAGGCCCCCGGAGGCCGTCCCCGGCTTGACGACACCCAGCCGGTAGTAGAACCCCGGAACCTCGTTGGCAAAATAAGCGAAGTCCTCGCCGCCCATGCTGGGCTCGACGACCTTGACGTTGTCCGCACCTGCCGCCCGTTCCAGAAGCGGCCGGACCGCCTCGGTGAGCGCCGGATCGTTGACCGTGGCCGGCGCGTTCTTCTGATACTGCATCTCGAACGAGCCCCCGCCGGCCTTGGTGATCCCGTCCAGGATCTCCCGCATGCGGCGCTCGACCTCGCTCCTCGCTCCGTCACTATAGGTGCGCACCGTGCCTTCCAGGTGGACTTCCCCCGGAATGATGTTGAAGCGTTCTCCGCCCCGGAAGATCCCCACCGTGACCACGCTGGGCTCGAACGGCGAAAGGTTCCTGGAGCGGATGGTCTGGAGGGCGAGCACGGCCTGGGAGGCGATCACGATGGGGTCGACGGACTGGTGGGGGTAGGCGCCGTGCGACTGCTTGCCCTTGACCTTGATGATGAACTGGTCGACCGCTGCCATGGTTGGCCCGGGGTTGTATCCGACCTTGCCGACCTCCAGATCCGGGAAGGAGTGGAGGGCGAACACCGCCTTGGGCTTGGCGTCCTTGAAGACCCCCTCCTCCAGCATGAGGTCCGCGCCCCCCTCCTCCCCGGCCGGCGGCCCTTCTTCGGCCGGCTGGAAGATGAAGAGGATGCTTCCCGGCAGGTCTTCCTTCATCCCGGCCAGCACCGACACCACCCCGAGCTGAACGGAGGTGTGGATGTCGTGCCCGCAGGCGTGGGCCACGCCCACCTCCTGGCCGAGGAAGTTGTCTTTCTTGGTGGACTTGAACGGCAGGTCCGTCTGCTCGATGACCGGCAGGGCGTCCATGTCCGCCCGGACGGCGATGAGAGGGCCGGGCTTGCCGCCCTTCAAGAGGGCCACGACCCCGGTCTTGGCGATCCCGGTCTTCGGTTCCAGCCCCAGGCTCTTCAAGTGCGCGGCCACCAGCTCGGCCGTCTTCGTCTCCCGGTTCGAGAGCTCGGGGTTCTGGTGGAGCTGATGGCGCAGCTCGATGATCCGCGGCGCCAGCTTCTCGACCGCCTGGTCGATCCTGGCGTCGAGCGGACCTTGAGCGGTCGCCGGGCGGGCCGCCGGGCCGAGGGACAGAGCGGCCAGAACGCCCACCGCGACGCGGGCCGTCCTGCAGAAACGGGGCATGGATCTTCCTCCAGCGCAGAGACGCCCGCCGCCGGACGTCTCCGGGCGCAGGGCGGTCATGAAAACCTGCCGAGTTTACACGGGACGTGGTATCTATAGAAGGATTCCGTTCATGGACCCCCACGACCTCGCCCGCCGGCTGGTCTCCGTGGCGCTCGCCGCCGTCGATCCCGAGCGCCTGGTGCGGGATGCGCTCTCCCCCCGAGGGGAACGCTTCGGCGCGGCGGTAGCGCTGGGCAAGGCCGCCTCCGCCTTCGCCCGGGGCATGCGGGATGTGTCCGGGGCCCTGGACGCCGGAGCCTGGCGCCTGCTCGTCCGCACCCAGTCCACCCCCGCCCTGCTCGATCCGGCGTGGGAGCAGACAGCCGGGGGGCATCCCCTCCCCGACCACCAGAGCGTGGCCGCGGGCACCCGGCTCCTCGAAGGGCTCGCCCAGATCCCGCCGGACCGGCCGCTCCTGGTGCTCCTCTCGGGGGGATCGTCCGCCTGCGTCGAGAAACCCGCTCCGGGGATCTCCCTGGACGACCTGATTGCCACCCAGAAGGCTCTCCTCGCTTCGGGGCTTCCCATCCATGCGGTGAACGCCGTGCGCAAGCACCTCTCGGCCTTGAAAGGGGGCGGCGCCCTGCGCGCCACCGGCGGCCGGGCCTCCAAGGTGCTCGCCCTGCTCCTCTCGGACGTCCCGGGAGACGACCCCGCCACGATCGGCTCCGGCCCCTTCGCCGCCGATCCCACCACCTACGCCGAAGCTCTTGCGGCGGTCTCCGGCCTCGCTGTGCCCGAAGCGGTCCGCTGGCACCTCGCCGCCGGAGCCCGGGGGGAGATCCCCGAAACGCTGAAGCCGGGGGATTCCGGGCTGGACCGGGTGGAGACCGTGCTCCTGGGGAGCGCCCGGACCGCCGTGGACGCGGTCGTGGCCGAGGCCCGGCGGCAAGGCCTGGACGCCGTCTCCGGCGATCTCTCCGGAGAGGCGGCCGCCGCGGCCCGCGAGCTCGTGGAGCGGGGGCGATCCCTGGGAAAGACCGTCGTGCTGGGAGGCGAGACCACCGTGACCCTCCACGGCGAGACCGGCCAAGGCGGGCGCAACCAGGAGTTGGCCCTGGCCGCGGCCCGGGAGATCGCAGGGAGCCCGGACGAGCTCGTCTTCACCCTGGCGACCGACGGCGAGGACGGCCCGACCCGCGCGGCCGGCGGCGTGGT
>DATEIO010000737.1:0-6712 GCA_035278895.1 Thermoanaerobaculia bacterium
GGTGGCCAAGGCCGTGATGGAGACGGGCAAGCCCAGCCTGCGGCATTACAGCACCGGCGCGGACGAGGACGTCGTCTGGGGGCTCGGGCTGGGCTGCAACGGCCTGGTGGACGTCTTCATTCAGCCGGCCACCGAGGGGCCGCTGGCGGACCGCCTGCGGGAGCTTCTGGCGGGTGATTCTCCGTTTGCGATCCTCACCGTCGTCGATGGCGAGGGTCTGGGAGCCACCCTGGTTCTGGGCCCGGAGGGAACGGACGGCACCCTGGGATCGGCGGAGCTCGACCGGCTCGCGGCCGAGGCGGCGCGCGGTCTGCTGCCGGGAGGCCGTTCGGCCGTTCAGACCGTCGACGGGCGCGGGATCTTCGTCGAGGTGCAGCCTCCCCCGCCCCACCTCGTCGTTTGCGGCGCCGGAGACGATGCCCGGCCTCTCGTGGCCTATGCAGCGGATGCCGGCTTCCGCGTCACGGTCGTCGATCATCGCCCCGCGCTGCTGGATCCCGCGTGGTTTCCGCAGGCGTCGCAGCGGCTGCTGGGACGGCCTGAGGACCCGGGGATCGTCCTGCCTCCCGCCGCCCGGTCGCTCGCGGTGGTGAAAACCCATTCGCTGCTCCACGACCGTGAATGGACGCGGCGGCTGCTCGCGGCGGGCCTGCCCTATGTGGGCCTCCTGGGTCCGCGGGCCCGGACGGAGAGCATCCTGCGCGAGATCGGAGCGGGCCCTACAGAGATGGAACGTGTCTTCGGGCCGGTGGGGCTCGACCTCGGCGCCGACGGACCGCGGCAGGTGGCGCTCTCGATCGTGGCCGAGCTCCTCGCTTTCATCGCCCAGCGCGAGCCACGCCACTTGAGCGAGCGCAAGGAACCTATCCACGCCGCCTGAGCGCGGTTTCCTTCAGGGTCCGCTCGGTGTCTATACCCAGATAAAGGAGGCTTCCATGCAAAGCCGCCGCAAGAATCCGTTCCTGTCCCCGCTCGCGTCTCTCTCCGTGGCCGCGGTCCTGCTGCTCGCCGCGGTCTCCTGTGCGAAGCTGAAGGCCCCCTATCCTTCGGAGATTCCTTCCGCAGTCATGGGAGGCGTGGGCGCCGCGCCCTTGCAGGAGAGAGCTTCTGTCGCCGACACCGGCGTGGAGATGAACACCGAGGAATACGGACGCATCACGGATAATCCGTTCCTCGAAACGCTCGGCAATCCCCTCTCGACCTTCTCGATCGACGTCGACCGTGCCTCGTACAGCAACGTCCGCCGTTTCCTCACCTCCAACCAGCGTCCTCCGCACGACGCGGTGCGCATCGAGGAGATGATCAATTATTTTTCCTATGACTATCCCGATCCGCCCGCGGAGCAACCTTTCTCGATCACCACGGAAATCGCGAGCTGCCCGTGGAACGAGAAGAACCGCCTCCTCCTGATCGGTCTCCAGGGACGGCGCATCGACACGGCGGACCTGCCGCCGGGCAATCTCGTCTTCCTGCTCGACGTGTCGGGCTCGATGCTCGACGCCAACAAGCTGCCGCTGGTCAAGAGCGCGATGGGACTGCTCGTCGACCAGCTCCGGCCTCAGGACCGTGTGGCGATCGTCGCCTACGCGGGGAGCGCGGGGCTCGTGCTGCCGTCGACGCCCGGCAGCGAAAAAGGGCGCATCCTGGACGCGATCGAACGGCTCGCGGCAGGCGGCTCGACCGCGGGCGGCGAGGGGATCGTGCTGGCCTACAAGATCGCCCAGGAACACTTTGTCGAGGGAGGGAACAACCGGGTCGTCCTCGCCACGGACGGCGACTTCAACGTCGGCGTGTCGAGCGACGGCGAGCTCGAGCGTCTGATCGAAGAGAAGCGGCGCGCGGGGGTCTTCCTCACGGTCCTGGGCTTCGGCACGGGCAACGTCAAGGATTCCAAGATGGAGCTGCTCGCGGACAAGGGCAACGGCAATTACGCCTACGTCGACACGATCCACGAGGCCAAGAAAGTCCTCGTGCAGGAGCTCGGCGCGACGCTCACCACGATCGCCAAGGACGTGAAGCTCCAGATCGAATTCAATCCCGCCAAGGTGCGCGCCTACCGCCTGATCGGCTACGAGAACCGGCTGCTCCGCGCCGAGGATTTCCACGACGACGCCAAAGACGCGGGCGAGATGGGTGCCGGCCACTCCGTCACCGCCCTCTACGAGCTGGTGCCGCCGGACGGCGACCTCGCGATCGCCAAGGTCGATCCGTTGAAGTACCAGACGACCACCGTGTTGGAGGAGGCTTCCGCGAGCCCGGAGCTCCTCACGCTCAAGCTCCGCTACAAGGAGCCGGACGCAGAGGAGAGCCGCCTCCTGACCCAGGCCGTCCTCGACTCGACGATCCCCGTCGCCGCCGCCTCGGAGAATCTCCGCTTCGCCGCCGCCGTCGCCGAGCTCGGCCTCCTGCTGCGGGAGTCACCCTACAAGAGCGGCGCCACCTACGACCAGGTCGCGGCCATGGCCGGGAAGGCGCTGGGCGACGACCGCGAGGGCTATCGCGCCGAGTTTCTGCGACTGGTGGACGCGGCGAGCCGAGTGGCGCAGGAGGACTGAGAGATCTCCGGTTGAATCCGGGGCGGCCAGGGGGTATCTTCCTCTACTGGGAGCCAACGCAGGGAGGCCATCCATGCCGCCTGACCGGACCGGAGCCATCGCCGGAATCCTGCTCGCTGCCGGCACCTCGAGCCGGATGGGGAGCAACAAGATGCTCTTCGAGCTGGAGGGGGAGAGCGTGCTGCGCGGGGCGGCGCGGCGGGCGCTGGCCGGCGGCCTCTCCCCTCTCGTCGTGGTGCTCGGCCACGAGGCGGAGCGGGCGGAGCGGGAGCTTGCCGGCCTCCCCTGCCAAGTGGTGATCAATCCCCAGTACGAACAGGGAATCAACTCGTCGCTCAAGACCGGCGTGGCCGCGGTGCCGGCCGAGGCGCAAGGCGCCGTGGTGATGCTGGCGGACATGCCGTTCGTCACCCCGGAGATGCTCGCCGGGCTCATCGCGCGCTACCGGTCGAGCGAGGCGCCGCTCGTGATCTCGGACTACGAGGGGGTCAACGCGCCCCCCATGCTGTACGATCGAAGCCTCTTCGGCGAGCTGCTGGCCATGACGGGCGAAGGGTGCGGCCGGCAGGTGGTGAAGCGGCACCGCGACGAGGCAGAGGTGCTCGCCTGGCCCGCGGCCGCCCTCACCGATCTCGACGTGCCGGACGACTACACGCGGGTGAAGAGCGGGCAGGGAGGCCCCTAGCAAGCCATGCGCAGCGAGCTCCTCCGGATGGCTGCGGACCTGTCGAACCGGGAGGAGCCGTTTGTGCTGGCGGTCGTGGTGCGCCGCCGGCCCGCCAGCTCGTCGCAGCCCGGCAACATGGCGGTCATTACGGCTGCGGGCGACTTCCACGGCTGGCTCGGCGGCAGTTGCACTCAGCCGACCGTGGCTCGCGAGGCCCGGCTCGCGCTCGCCGACGGCCAGCCCCGCCTTCTCATCCTGACGCCCGATCCGGAATCCGAGCAGCGACCCGGCGTGGACGTCTTCCCCATGACCTGCCAGAGCGGAGGGAGCGTGGAGATCTATCTCGAGCCGATGCTTCCGGCCCCGCGTCTCGTCGTGTTCGGCTCCTCCCCCATCGCCCGGGCCCTGGCCCACCTCGGCGGCGCCATGGGCTACTCGGTCGCCGCGGTCGAGGACGACTTGGAAGCGCTCGCGAAAAACGCGGCGCCGGCCCCCTCTCCCCGCTTCACGGTGATCGCCACCATGGGCGAGCAGGACGAAGAGGCGATCCGCACCGCGCTGGCGCAGGAGCCCGCCTATCTGGGCGTCGTGGCCAGTTCCCGGCGCTTCGCCCAGATGCGGGAGACGCTCCTCGCCCAGGGTGTGGCCGAGGAAAAGCTCGACCGCATCCATAGCCCCGCGGGGATCGCGATCGGCGCCAAGACCCCGGAGGAGATTGCGCTCTCCATCCTCGCGCAGATCGTCTCCGAGCGGCGGGCCATGGCGGAGGAGAAACCGGCCGCGATCGCAGAGCCGGCCGCGGAGCCGCTGGCCGCCCAGGCCCTCGACCCCATCTGCGGCATGACTGTGGAAGTCGCCACCGCCCGCCATACCGCCGAGCACGCGGGCCGCATGTATTACTTCTGCTGCGGCGGCTGCCGCCAGCGCTTCCTCGCGGAGCCGGAGCGCTACATCCAGGCGGGCGCCGCATGAAGGACGAGATCGCCGCCCTGGAAGCGGCGATGGAGGCTCACGGGTACATTGCCGACCGGGCGATCGCCACCGCCCTGTTCCTCTCCAAGGAGATGCGCCGGCCGCTGCTCGTCGAGGGCGACGCCGGGGTGGGAAAAACCGAGATTGCCAAGGTGCTCGCGCGGCTGCTCGACACCGAGCTGATCCGCCTTCAGTGCTACGAGGGGCTGGACGTCTCGACCGCCCTCTACGAGTGGAACTACCAGCGCCAGATGCTGCGCCTGCGGATCGCCGAGGACGAAGGCCGGAGCGCAGACGAGATCGAGGACCTGATCTTCGGCCGCGCCTATCTGCTGGAGCGGCCGCTGCTGCGCGCCATCACCCGGCACGAAGGGCCGCCCGTGCTCCTGATCGACGAGGTCGACCGCGCGGACGACGGCTTTGAGGCCTTCCTCCTCGAGGTGCTCTCGGATTTCCAGGTGACGATCCCCGAGCTTGGCACGATTCGCGCCGAGCACGTGCCCTACGTGGTGCTCACCTCCAACCGCACCCGCGAGATCGGCGACGCTCTGCGCCGCCGCTGCCTCTACCTCTACATCGAGCACCCGTCGCTCGAAAAGGAGGTGCGCATCCTGCGCGCCCGCGTGCCCGAGGCCGGGGAGCGGCTGGCCAAGGAGATCGGCCGCTTCCTGCAGGCGCTGCGCCGAAGGCGCCTCACCAAGGCGCCGGGCGTGGCCGAGACGATCGACTGGGCCCAGGCGCTCCTCAAGCTGCACCGCGAGCACCTGGATCGCGAGACCGTCCAGGAGACCCTGGGCTGCATCCTGAAAGACCAGCACGACCTGCGCGAGATCGGCGGCGAGGCGCTGGACGAAACGCTGGCGGAGGCGGTGGGATGAGCCGGGCCGACCTCGTCCATCACTTGGCCTCCTTCGCGCGGGCCCTGCGCCAGCGCGGCGTGAGCGTCAGCCTGAGCGACGAGGCGGACGGCCTGGCGGCCCTCACGCTGATCGATCTGGGCGACCGCGACGAGGTGCGCCTCGCGCTCAAGACCGCGCTCAAGATCCGGCCGCGCGACGCCGCAATTTTCGACGAGCTTTTTGCTCAACTTTGGAGCCAGGGCGAGGAGGACGTGCCGCGAAAGCCGGCGCAGCCGCGCCTCTCGGCACCCGGAATGAAGCCGGGGCCGCCGCGGCCCGCGGGCTGGCCCCAGGCCTCCACCACGACAGTGGCTTCGCCGACCGGCGACGAACCGGGCTACAGCCGCGAAGCGGTCCTGCGCCGAAAACCTTTCGAAGAGCTTTCGGCGGCGGACCTGCAGGCCATGGAGCGCCTCCTGAGCCGCCTGGCGCTGCGGCTGGCCACCCGCCCCAGCCGGCGGCGTGTGCCCACGCGAGGGCGCGGCGAGCCCGACCTGCGGCGCAGCTTCCGGCGGGCAGTCGCACATGGCGGCGAATTCCTTTCGCTCGCGCGGCGGACCCGCCCGATCGAAGAGCCGCGCCTCGTGGTGCTGTGCGATACGAGCGGCTCGATGGATCCCCACACCCGCTTCCTGCTCACGTTTCTCCTGGCTCTCTACCGGGTGGCGAAGAAGAGCGAGATCTTCGCCTTCAACACCTCCCTCGTGCGGCTCACGCCGTGGCTGCGCCCGGGGCGGATCGATCTCGCCCTGGAGCGCATGGCCGCCCGCGTGCCCGACTGGTCGGGAGGCACCCGGATCGGCGAGTGCCTGGCCGAATTCGTCGAGTTTCATCTGGACGAGAGGGTCAACGGGCAGACGGTCGTGCTCATCCTGAGCGACGGCCTGGACCGCGGCGACGTTCAGCCCCTGGCGGGCGCGATGCGGGCGATCCGGGCCAGGGCCCGTCGGGTTTTGTGGCTGAACCCACTGGCCGGCGACGCGCGATACGAGCCCACGGCCCGGGCCATGGCGGCGGCGCTTCCTTACGTCGACCGTCTCCTTCCGGCTCACAACCTGGAGTCGCTGGAGCGGCTCCTTCCCCTACTGAATTGAGAGTTGAACTGAGGCGCGACCATGGGAATGCAGATCGAAAAAAGCTTTGTCCTGAACGCCCCCGCCTCCGCGGTCTGGGAGTTCCTGACCGATCCCTACAGGGTCGGGCGCTGCCTGCCAGGCGCCGCCATCACCGACAAGCTGGACGACGGCAGCTACGCCGGCACGATGACCGTCAAGGTCGGACCGGTGACCGCCAACTACCGCGGCAAGATGCGCTTCGAGCGACTGGACGCCGCGGCCGGCGAGGCCGAGATCGTGGCCTCGGGCCAGGAGACGCGCGGTAAGGGGGGCGCCGACATGCGGATGAAGAGCCGGGTGACCGAGTGCGCGCCCGGCGAGACCGAGGTCTCCGTGATCTCCGACGTCAATGTGGTCGGCGTGCTCGCCCAGTTCGGCCGCGGCATGATCCAGGACGTCAGCGATCAGCTCTTCCAGAAGTTCTCCGACGGCATGCGCCGCCAGCTCGCGGCGTCCACTCCGGCGCCGGAGCCCGTGCCGGCTCCGCCACCGGCCGAGGCCCCC
>DATEIO010000738.1:0-7295 GCA_035278895.1 Thermoanaerobaculia bacterium
GGGGCGGCGGCCATGGCGGCGCTCCTCGCGAAGCGGGGCGTGCGGCCGGAGCTGATCGTGGACGAGGGCGGGCTCATCGCGGACGGGATGGTGCCGGGGCTTCCCAAGCCGGTCGCCATGGTGAGCACGGCCGAGAAGGGTTTCCTGAGCGTGGAGCTGGTGGCCGGGAGCGAGGGGGGCCACTCCTCGATGCCGCCGCAGCACACCGCGATCGGCAGGCTCGCCACGGCCATCCAGAAGCTCGAAGAGAACCAGATGCCGTCCCGGATCGACGGCGCGACGAAGCAGTCCTTTGAATATCTCGCGCCCGAGATGCCTTTCGGAACCCGCATGGTGCTCGCGAACCTCTGGCTCTTCGGGCCGGTCGCCGAGAAGCAGTTTGCCGGGGAGCCGGCCAGCAACGCGCGCATCCGGACGACGACGGCCGCCACCGTGTTCCAGGGGGGCATCAAGGAGAACGTCCTCCCCAGCCGGGCGCGGGCCGTGGTCAACTTCCGCATCCTGCCGGGGGACACGGTCGAAGGCGTGCTCGCCCACGTCCGCGCGACGGTGGGACCGGAGATCAAGGTCGCGAAGACGGGTCTGATCGTCAACGAGGCCTCTCCGCAGTCCGACGCCGAGGCGCCGGGCTTCTCCGTGCTCCAGCGAACCCTGGGCGAGGTGTTCCCGGGGATCGTCGTCGCCCCCAACATCCTCTCGGGCGGGACCGACACCAAGCACTACCAGGGGCTGAGCAGCAACGTCTACCGCTTCGTGCCCATGCGCCTCGGGGAGGGGGACATGTCCCGCTTCCACGGGACGAACGAGCGCGTGGCAGTGGACAACTATGCCGATGCGGTGCGGTTTTATGCCCAGCTCGTGCGGAACACGGCCGGGGCGCGGACAAGCTCTGGGGTGCCGCCGCTTTAAAACTTGAACAGCGCGTCAAACGCCGACCGGGCATCCCCTGGCGAGCCCTTGTCGCTCTCTTTGCCGAACTCCTGGGTGGTCTTCGGGGTGAAGAGGGGGCACTCGTTGCGGTCTCTTTTTTTGGCGACCCGTGCCGGGATCTCGTCGTGCTTGCGGCACTCCCAGCGGACCGAGGTGTCGAAGCTGATGCAGTTCGAGCAGGTGTGGAGGTCGGCGCCGCAGCGGGCGCAGGTGGCGTCGACGGGGACCTCTTCAAAGAGGGGACGCTTTTCGCCGCAGGCGGCGCAGCGGAAGACGGTCTCCGAGGGGGCCCCGAGGCCCCGCCCCCGGGGGCCGTCCTTCTTCTCGCGCGGTCCCTGCGGACCCCGCGGCGAGCGCGCGCCGCGGTCGTCCGAGTCCTGATAGCCCCTCTGCCTGTACTTCGGTCCGTCCGGCATGAAGATCCCCTTTTGCTTCGGACCTTTGTAGCAGATGGAGGGGCCCAGGGGAAGAGACGTCAGCAGCCGCAGAGCACCGGCGCGCCCGAAGCCCCCGTTTCCACGCCGGCCGCGACCGGCAACCCGTCGCGGCGCCACCAGTCGAGCCCGCCCGGCATCTCCTTGACGGCGAAGCCCAGGGCCGAGAGCTTGACCGCGGCCTTGGTCGAGGCGTTGCAGCCGACGCCGTCGCAGTAGGTGACGATCACCTTGTCTTTGGGCAGTCCAGCCGTGGTCCCGGCGTCGATCGTGCGATGCGGCAGGTTGATCGCGCCGGGCACGTGCCCGGCCGCGTAGACCTCCGGGGTCCGGGCGTCGATCACGACGAAGCCCGTCTCGCCGCCCTGGAGGTCGGCCCAGACGTCGGACGGGTCGGTTTCGAAGGCGAGCCTGGCGCGGAAGTGGGCCAGAGCCTCTTCGCGATCCGCGGCGGGGTGCGCCAGCACGCGGGAAGCTGTTTTTACAGAGGCGGTCATCGGGGATTCCTCCTGGGGAAGCGTACGGGCCTCTCTTGACCCTGCGGTCCACCCGAGAGAAAGTCTAGGGCGCAATGGCACTACGACAAGAGCCATTCCGGCGATCCAGACCGGACCATTCCAGATCTCGGGGCCGCTGGACGAAGCGCGCCCTCCTGGCGGGCCTGAGCGGCCTGTTGACCCTCCTGCTCGGTGAGGCCCTCCTCCGGATCCTGGCGAGCGACTCCTACTCCGTCTGGACTCCTCACCTGCAGTACGAGTTCCACCCTTCGCCGGAGCTCATGCCCGGTGTGAGCGGGGTCTCTCACTTCCGGATCAGCGCCCAGGGGCTGCGCGGCGATGAGCTCACGGAGGACCGGAGCATCCGCCTGCTGGCTCTTGGCGGGAGCACGACGGAGTGCCTCTACCTGGATGACTCGGAGGCGTGGCCCCGCCTCCTCCAG
Organism: Thermoanaerobaculia bacterium; assembly: GCA_035278895.1. GTDB lineage: Bacteria > Acidobacteriota > Thermoanaerobaculia > Multivoradales > UBA5704 > DATARR01. The sequence continues at coordinate 2,305 of DATEIO010000738.1, forward strand.
GACCACCTCGCGGCTGCACGCAAGGACCCGAAGATCTGGGTCGGCAATGCCGGCCGGAGTGGGCACAACACCTGGCATCACCGGGTCCAGGCCGAAAAGCTCCTGGCGCAGGTTCCCGGCGTCTCCATCGTGCTCGTGCTGGCGGGGGTCAACGACCTCTCCTACCGGCTCGGCCGGGACGGCGCCTACGCTCCCCCGGATCCGGACGGGGTGATGAACAGGGCGTTCGAGCAGAAGCCGCTCCGGTTGCTGCGGGGGCCTTTCTACAAGAGAACGGCCCTCTGGCAGGGATGGAAGAAGATCGACCGGCAGCTGCGGACCTCGGGCACGGCCCAGGATGCCACGGGCCGGGCCTACAACACGTGGCGTCGGCGCCGCCAGAGCGCGAGCGCCCTGAGAACGGAGCTGCCGGACCTGGGGCCGGCCCTCGCGGACTATGCAGCAAACCTCAGAGCGATCGCGGATACCGCGGCGAAGCAGGGAGCCCGGGTCGTGTTCGCCACCCAGCCCGCCCTGTGGCGGGAGGATCTCCCTGAAGATCTCGAGCGCCTGCTATGGATGGGCGGCGTCGGCCGGTTCCAGGAGGAGAGCGGGCACGAGTACTACTCCACCGGAGCCTTGGCCTCGGGGATGGAGGCCTACAACCGGACGCTCCGCGAGGTCTGCCGGGCAACCCCCGGCGCCGTCTGCGTGGACCTGGCCGCGAGCCTGCCGCGGGACACGGGGGCGTTCTACGACGACGTCCACTTCAACGAAGCGGGAAGCCGCCGGGTGGCCAGGGTTCTGGCGGAGCGGATCCTGGGCGCGGGCCTGCCATGAAACAGCCGGCCGGCGCGCTCCTCCCCAACCTCGAAGGCCCGTTCCCGGCCGGATCTCCCCTGCACCTCCAGATCTACCTCCGGATCCGCGGCGCCGTGCTCGGCGGGATGCTCCCTCCCGGCTCGCGGCTCCCTTCGACCCGGACTCTCGCGGCCGACCTCGGGATCTCCCGCAATACGGCGGAGGAGGCGTTCTCCCAGCTCGAAGCCGAAGGCTATCTCGTGCGCCGGGTGGGAGCCGGCTCGTACGTGGCTCTCCCCGACTCTCCGGCCCGGCCGGCGCGCCAGGCTCCTCCCCCCTCTCGAGGAGCGCGTTCGCTCTCGATTCGGGGACGGACCATCGCCGCGGCGGGCGTCTGCGCCGAGCCCACGGTTCCGCGGCCGTTCGCGGCCGGCCTTCCGGCGCTGGAGGCGTTCCCCCTGGAGACGTGGAGCCGGCTCGTTGCCCGGCGGCTCCGGCGGTCCGGGCGCGGGCTCCTGGGCTATGGCGATCCCGCGGGATATGGCCCTCTCCGGGAGGCCGTGGCCGCGTACCTGGGCACGGCGCGCGGGGTGACGTGCAGCCCGCGGCAGGTGATCGTGCTCACCAGCTCGCAGCAGGCGCTGGACCTGGCTGCCCGGCTCCTCGTGGACCCCGGGGACGAGGCCTGGCTCGAGGAGCCCGGCTACCTCGGGGCCCGCTCGGCCCTGACGGCCGCGGGGGCGCGGATCGTTCCCGTGCCGGTGGACGAGAACGGCCTGGACGTGGCTCGAGGCGAAGCCCTGTCTCCGGGCGCCCGCCTCGCCTACGTGACGCCCTCGCACCAGTATCCGCTCGGGGTCACCCTGAGCCTGGAGCGGCGGCTCGCCCTGCTCGCCTGGGCCGGACGCGCCGGGAGCTGGATCGTGGAGGACGACTACGACAGCGAGCTCCGCTACACGGGCCGGCCGCTCGCAGCGATCCAGGGGCTGGATTCGGGCGGCCGGGTGCTCTACGTGGGCACGTTCACCAAGGCGCTCTTCCCCGGGCTCCGCCTCGCCTACCTCGTGGCCCCCGAGGATCTGGTGGACGCGTTCGTCCACGCCCGGACGCTGATGGACGGCCACACCCCGACGCTCCTCCAGGCCGTGCTCGCCGATTTTCTCGCCGAGGGGCACTTCGGGGCCCACGTGCGGCGGATGCGGGCGCTCTACCACGAGCGGCGGGACGCGCTCGTCGAAGCGGCGGAAGGGCGGGCGGTCCTGGGACCGGTGGAGGCGGGTTTCCACGCGACTCTGCACCTCCCTGAGGGCACGGACGATCAGGAGGTCGCGCGCCGCGCCGCTCAACGAGGTGTGGAGGTCCAGCCGCTCTCGACCTTCTATCTAGGAAAGGCCGTAACGCCCGGGCTCGTTCTGGGCTTCGCGGGAATCTCTCCGGAGGCGATCCGGGAGGGGATGAAAATCCTAGGAGAGGTCCTGTAGGGGCGCGATCAGGGGCAGCTCGTCCTCCGTGGGCTGGAACATGGCCATGCCCACGGTGCCGGGGCCGGCGTTGGCGGCGACCACGGGGCCCATCTCGGCGATGAAGATCTCGTTCACCTGCAGGCTCTTTTCGACGAGCCCCTTCAAGCGGTCGGCCCAGACCGGCGCCTTGGCGTGGGCGACGCTCGCAACCACGGGGCGCTTCGGGTCGATCCGGTCGCGGAACAGCTCGATGAGCCGGGGGTGGGCGGCGCGCCCGCCGCGCACCTTGTCGACCGGCACGACCTCGCCGCCGACCACGCCGAGGATGGGTTTGATCCCCAGAAGATTGCCGACCACGGCGCGGGCCTTGCCGATCCGGCCGCCGCGGGCGAGGTATTCCAGGGTGTCCACCACGAAGAGGACGTGGAAGCGCTCGCGCATGGCTTCCAGGCGGAGGGCGATGGCGTCTGGATCCAGGCCGCGGCGGGCCATGCGGGCGGCGAAGAGGGCGAGCATGCCGAGCCCCAGGCTCACGCTGCCGCTGTCCACCACCCGGAGAGCCACCCGCTCGGCCTCGCCGCGCAGCTTCTGGACTTCCGGCAGCACCTCCTCTGCCGCCTTGCGGGAGTTGACCACGGTCTGCGAGAGCTTCTTCGACACGTGGACGGCGACCAGGTCCTTCTGCGGCGCGAGCGAGCGGTAGACGTCCCAGAAGTCCGTCTTGGGCGGCGGATTCGTGTGGGGATGCTCCTTCCCCTTCTCCAGGAGCTCGTAGAACTCCTTGGCGTGGAGGTCCACGCCGTCGTGGTAGACCGTGTCGCCGAACAGCACGAGCACGGGCACGACGTGGATGCCGTGGGCGCGGGCGAGATCCGGCGGGAGGTCCGAGGTCGAGTCGGTCACCACCCGCACCAGGTCCTCCGGCTCCTCGAGGGTGACGATCCCCTGCTCACAGAGGTCCAGGAGGTCGCGCAGGATCTCGCCGTCCGTGGCCGGCATGGAGTCCACGAGCCGCCCCACGGTGAGCGAGGACGGCACCATGGCCAGGAGCTCCTGCTGGCGCGGGGTGAAGCGGGTCTCGAAGAAGGAGGGTCCCAGGTGGACGCGGATCCGGGCGCGCGGATCGGGAGCGTCGTGGACCCGGTCTTCCAGGGAGAGGAAGATGAGGGACGTCAGATCCTGCTGGATCTCCCCGCCGGAGGCCGTGGACGGCTGCCGGAGCTGCACCCAGAAGGGGCCGGCGGTCAGATGGCTCAGCCGGAGAAAGGCCTTGTTCCCCTGCGACCGGCCAGCCACGGCGCCCTTCACGTGACCCTGGTCCAACGCGATCTCTCCCTCGGTACAGATCACCCGGCCCGTGACGTGCGCCCGGTTCAGGGCGCGCAGCAGCTCGAGCGGCGGGAGGAGGGAGAAATCCCCCACCAGCGACTCGACGTCGGCGTCCGGCTCGACGCCGATCTCCCGGCCGAGGAGGACCAGATGGATGCACCGCACGAGATCGGCCCCGGGCAGGCCGTCCGCCACCAGGAAGAGAACCTCCTGCGGCAGCTCCTTCTCCTCCTCCCGGGTCTTCCCGAGAACAAGCAGCGTGTGCTCGCGCGAGGCCGCAGAGGCGAAGCGGGCGAGGAACGAGCCATCCCCGTCCGCGGCGACGTCCAGGGGCGCCACCACGATCCCCGGCCCCAGCCCGTCCGCGAAACGCTGCCCCTCCTGCGCGTCGACCGCCGGGATCACCTCATAGCCGAAGCCGGACAGGCCGTGGGCGAGCTCCCGCCGGCGGGAGGCATTCGGATCGACGACCAGGACGGAAGGACGAGGCATCTCTTGTCGTTTTCTTCAATCAATGAAGACGCATAGACCGAACCTGTTGCGGCTCTCGGGGACCCGCCAAGCATAAACCTCCCGAAGAGCTTGTCAACCGATCTGGAACTCGGCGATGACCGGCAGGTGGTCGCTCGCCAACCGGGCGACCTGGAGGCGGCAGGAGTGGACCGAGACCAGGTCCAGGGCCCCGCGGTGATAGATACGGTCGAGCCCGCCCTGCGGCGAGAAGGAGGGATAGGTGGGGATGCAGCGGTACGGCCCGCGCTTCCTCTCCGTGGCGCAGCCGAAGCCCATCCCGTTGGTGAAGGCCGGCATGAGCAGCGAGCGCCAGTCGTTGAAGTCGCCGCCCACGAGCACGGGCGTGTCTCCGTCGACCGAGCTGAACTCGTGGGAGCGGACGAGGAGGTCGAGCTGCTTCTTGCGCTCGCGGGCCGAGAGGCCCAGGTGGAGGTTGAAGACCTCCATGCGCCGGCCGGTGCCGTTGAGCTCCAGGGTCGTGTGCTGGCAGCCCCGGCGGATCCAGCTCTCGGCCACGGAGAGGTCGATGTTTTTCTCGCGCAGGATCGGGAACCGGGAGAGGGTGGCGTTGCCGTAGCGGCCTTTTTTCAGGCTCACGTTGTGGCCGAGGGCGAAGTGCGGGTAGCCCGCGGCCTCGGCCAGCTCCTTGGCGAGGTTGAGCTCCCGCGAGCGAGGCGCCCCCTCGTCCACCTCCTGGAGGAGGACCACGTCGGCCTCGTAATGGCGCAGGATGTCGACGACCCGCTGCGGACGGAACCGGCGGTCAACCCCGATGGCGCGATGGATGTTGTAGGTGATGACTTTCAGCCGCAATCCCGAGCTCCCGATCCCGAAAACGTCGATCCCGCTTGTTTTCTTCCACTTGTCCGCCGCCCGAAGGCCGCGGACGGCACTATAGTAGCCCCA
>DATEIO010000739.1:0-3556 GCA_035278895.1 Thermoanaerobaculia bacterium
ATAGGCGAGGCTGGGCGCGTGCCGGGCGAGGACCGCGCCCGCCGGGGCCGGGCCGACCACGTCCCGCAGCCGGTCCACCTTCCCTCCCTCGGCGTCGATCGCGAAAACCGCCTCGGGCAGCAGCTTCCGCAGCGCGGTCACGAGGTCGTTCAGTTGCTCGGGATCCTTGATGTTTCTCTTGAAAAGAACGACCCCTCCCGGGCGGTGCTCCGAGAGCAACCGGGTCGTCGCGTCGTCCAGCTCGGGGCCCGGGATGCCCACGAAGACCTGCTCGGCGGCATGCATAGGGGAGAGATCTTACACCTACCCTCCCAACCTCGACTTCAGGCTGTGCAGAAGATTCAATGCCGCGAGCGGCGCCAACTGGTTGATGTCCACGTCGCGGAGGATTCCGGCCACGACCTGCTCGGGCGGGGCGAAGAGGGTGAGCTGGGCGGGCTCGCCGGTCTCGGGGGCGTTGCCGCGGGCCAGGCGGGGCTTGCCCGTCGGATCGTACTCGTGGGCTTCCAGATTCGAGAGGATCTCCCCGGCCCGCTCGATCACCGGCCCGGGGAGGCCGGCCAGGCGGGCCACATGGATGCCGTAGGACTTGTCCGCGCTGCCCGGCACCACGCGGCGAAGGAACACGATCCGCTCGTCCCACTCCTTGACGGCCAGGGTGCGGTTCACCACCCGCGGGAGGAGCGAGGCGAGCTCCGTCAGCTCGTGGTAGTGAGTGGCGAAGAGGGTCTTCGGCCGCCGGTGCTCGTGGAGGTACTCGACGATGGCCCAGGCGATCGACAGGCCGTCGAAGGTGGCGGTGCCGCGGCCGACCTCGTCGAGGATCACGAGGCTCTTGTCCGTCGCGTGGCGCAGGATGTTCGCCGTCTCGATCATCTCCACCATGAAGGTGGACTCGCCGCGCGCCAGGTCGTCCGACGCGCCCACGCGGGTGAAGATGCGGTCGCAGACGCCGACCGACGCCTCGTCCGCCGGCACGAAGCTCCCGGCCTGGGCCATGAGGACGATCAGCGCCACCTGCCGGAGGTAGGTCGATTTGCCGCCCATGTTGGGGCCGGTCAGGAGCACGATCTGGGCGTTGTCCGCATCCAGGCCGGCGTCGTTGGGCACGAAGGCGTCCCGGCTCGCCTGCTCGACTACGGGATGCCGCCCCTCGCGGATGACGAGCGGCGCGCCCGCCAGCTCGATCCGCGGGCGGACGTAGCGGTGCCGCGCCGCCACTTCGGCGAAGGAGGCCAGAGAGTCGAGCGTTCCGACCGCGGCAGCGAGCGCGGTCAGCCCTGAGGCCTCGGCCGCGATCTTTCCGACCAGCTCCCGGAAGAACTTCTGCTCCAGCTCGATCTGCCGCTCCTCGGCCGAGAGGATCTGCTCTTCCAGCTCCTTGATCTCGGGGGTGACGTAGCGCTCGGCGTTGACCAGGGTCTGCTTGCGGATGTAGTCCGCGGGCACCCGCTGCTGGTTCGCCCGGGTGACCTCCAGGTAGTAGCCGAAGACCTTGTTGTAGCGGATCTTGAGCGACGAGATCCCCGTGCGCTCCCGCTCGCGCGCTTCGAGCGCCAGGATGTGGCGCTTGCTGTCCCGCGCGAGCGAGCGGTAGCGGTCGAGGTCCTCGTCCACTCCGGCCGCGATGACGCCCCCGTCCTGCAGATTGGGAGAGGGCGCCTCTTCGAGCATCCGGGCGAGCTCGCCGTGGAGCCCGGGGAGCGGGTCGGTCGCGCCCAGCTCCGCCAGAAGCGGCGCCGCCACCGGGTCGAAGCCCGCGAGCTCGGCGAGCACGGCCGGAGCCTCGGCCAGGGTGTCGCGCAGCGCCGCCGTCTCCCGCGGAGTGATCGTGCCGAGCACGGCCCGGGCCAGGAGGCGCTCGGGGTCCGCCACGCGGGAGAGCCGCTCCCGCAGGCGCTCGCGCCGGGGGTTGTCCCCCGCCAGCTCGCCCACGGCCTGATGGCGGTGGACGATGGCGTCGGGGTCCACGAGCGGGCGCCGCAGCCACTCCCGGAGAGTCCGGCCGCCCGGGGCGGTCACGGTGCGGTCGAGAACGGACAGCAGCGTGCTCCGCCGCCTTCCGGCCCCCGCGAGCGAGGCGCGCTGGCTGGCGAAGACCTCCAGGTTCGCGAGCGTCGCGGCGTCCAGGATCAGCCGGTCCCGCGCCTCGCGGACGGCGACTCCGCGCAGGTGGGAGAGCGAGCTCTTCTGCGTCTCCTGGGCGTAGGCCAGGGCCGCGGCCGCAGCGCGCACGGCAGGCTCGCCCTCTTCGAGGCCGAAGCCGCGGAGCGTGCTGGTGCCGAACTGCCGCAGGAGAAGCTCCGCGGCCCGGCGGGGCTCGAACAGGCGGTCGCCCGCGAGCGGCGTGCGGCAGGGGCACTCCCGCTCGGCCCAGTCGGCGATCTCCGGGGGAAAGCCGTCGCTCCCCGCTTCGCCGTGGAACAGGACCTCGCGGGGGCGCAGCAGGGCCAGGTCTTCCACCGCCTCCTCGGGAGCCCGCCAGCGGCGGACGAAGAAGGTGCCGGTCGACAGGTCGAGAAAAGCGCCGCCCCCCTGGTCCTTCTCCCACACGAGGCCGGCCAGGAAGTTCTCTTCCTTGCCTTCGAGCAGCTCGGGGTCGCTGACCGTGCCCGGGGTGACCACCCGGGTCACCTCGCGCTTGACGATCCCCTTGGCCTGGGCGGGATCTTCCACCTGGTCGCAGATCGCCACCTTGAGGCCTGCGGCCAGGAGCTTACCGAGATAGGATTCGAGCGCGTGATAGGGGATGCCGCACATCGGGGTCTCGTTGCCGGTCCCCTTGTGGCGGGCGGTGAGCTGGACCTCGAGGACCGGCGCGGCTTTCCGGGCGTCCTCGAAGAGCATCTCGTAGAAATCCCCCATGCGCATCATGAGGACGGCATCGGGGTATTGCGCCTTGGCTTCAAGGTACTGGCGCATCATGGGCGTGAGCGAAGAAAGGGAGACGGCCTGGGACATGGAAAGAGAGTATATCCGCCTATCCAACCTATACTTCCACCATGCCTGACCCGATTCTGGTTCTCGACACCGGTTCCCCTCGGGTGAGCGTGGCCGTGGGCCGCGCCGGGCAGGCCGTTTCCGAACGTTCCGTCGAGCTCGGACGCTCCTCCGCCCTCCTCCTCGACCTGATCCGCGAGGCGCTCGAAGAGGCGGGGGTGGCTCCCGCGGACCTCGGAGGGATCGCCGTGCTCCGCGGGCCCGGAAGCTTCACGGGCGTCCGCATCGGGCTCGCGACCGCACTGGGGCTCCACCAGGCGCTCGGGGTTCCGGCGACCGGGATTCCCTCCCTCCAGGCCGTGGCCGCCTCGGCGGGAGAGACGGCCGGGACGGTCATCGCGGTCGTCGACGCCCTGCGGGGGGAGTGGAGCGCCCAGGCGTTCGTGGGCGACCGGCCCGTGACGGACGAGGTGCTCCTGCCCGGCGCGGAAGTTCCTCGCCTCGCCGGCAACGGCCCGGCCCGGGTGATCGGCTTCGGAGCCGTGAAGCTCGCGGGGCTTCCGGGGTGGCCGGGGGAGATTCCGGTCGAGGAGCCGGGATCTCTCGCTCCCGCGGC
>DATEIO010000740.1:0-2737 GCA_035278895.1 Thermoanaerobaculia bacterium
TCATCGCGCCAAGCGGCGATCGAACGGCCAAGTTTTGCATGGCGCTCATCGTCGTTTTCTCGCTGATCTTCATGGGTATCGAGCTGTACCAGAAGGTACGGCCGGCTCCGAGCTACGGCGTGCGCTCCGTCTGACGCCGCCCGTTCCTCACCCCGCCCGGGCACCCATTCCGGGCGGGGGTTCACGGCCGATCAGAAGGTCATGGCCGCCAGCGCACCGAGAACCCGAACGTCGGGTTGTTCGTGCTGTAGCTCCCTCGCACCGTGGGGTTCAGCAGCTCCTGGTTCTGGCCGCTGAAGTCGTCGTGCTGGTGGAGCGAGTAGCCGACGTCGAACGAGATCCTGGGGAAGCTGTAGGAGGCGCCGATCGCGTAGACCAGGGCGTCGCCGCGGGGGAAGCCCGGTTCCAGGGTGTCGCCGGGAACGGGCGAGGGCTCCATGGCGAAGCCGCCGTAGAGCATGAAGTTGTCGGTGATGTCTCCCTCGAGACCCAACCGGAGGCTCAGGGTGTCGTCCCAGTCGCGGGACGTGGTCACGGTGGGGCCGTCGCCCACGGCGTTCGGGCTGTAGGTGATGTCGGTGTTCTCGAGGCTCGACCACGACTGCCAGGAGGCGTCGAGCTCGAGCCGCAGCTCGGGGTAGGGGGCGTACCAGATGCCGCCCCGGATCTCCCGGGGGAGCTCGAAGGACTGGCTGGCGCTGCCGCCGTTTCCGAAGCGCGAGCGCAGAGCCGCGTCGAGCGCCGGGTTGCCGGCCGGAACGTCCCGCGGGTTGTAATCCACGTCGCCCGAGCCCTTGAGCTCGGCATTGCCCCGGTACACGGCGCCCCATCCCCAGGAGGTTGCGGCGTAGTGGACCGCGAGATCCCAGGTGAAGGCGTCCACGTCCGCCTCCGCGGTGCGCTCCACCTCGACGCGGGTCAGGGGCTGGCCGGGCGCGGTGAACAGGTCGACCCGGGCGTTGTCCCCCTGCTCCATGGTGCCGAAGAGATAGCGGACGCCTCCGCCTACGCTCCAGCCGTCTCCCAGGTCGTAGGCGAGCACGGGGTGGACCTCGTAGACGCGGACCTCGAAGACGCGTTCCAGGAACCGGCCGGGGAAGAAGACCGGCCGCCAGTCGGTCCGGTAGTAGAACGGGGAGTCGAGGCCGATTCCGACCGCCCAGGGGCTCTCGCCCTTCCAGGTGGCGTAGAGGGAGGCCGGGAACTGGATGATGTGGTGGGCGGAGAAGCTCCCGGAGCTGCTCTTGTATTCGTCGTCGGCGTTGTTGAAGTCGAGCCCGGCCTGGGCCTGGAGCCCTTCGAGGTGGGCGATGGCCGCCGGATTGTAGGTGACGGCGGACGGCTCGTCGGCACGGGCGGTCAGGGCTCCCACCTGGCCCATGGCGCGGCCGCCGTGCTGGAAGAGACCGAAATTCAAGGCGGCGGCCAGATCCGCCCCGGCGAGCAGGGCGGCGAGGCACAGCAGGACGATGCGGGGTTGGCGCATGGCGGCTGTCTGTCTCCTATCTATAAAGGAATGGGGTGCGGCTTCCGGTTGGCCACGGGGGCGATCTTATCCTCAACGCTCCCATTGCCGGATGCAGACCTTACGCCATATCCTGCCCTGCGATGCGCGTCGGAGTGCTTTCGGACACCCACGGGCTTCTGCGCCCCCGGGTCCTTACCCTCCTTGAGGGCTGCGACCGGATTCTCCACGCCGGGGACGTCGGAGGCGGGGAGATTCTCCCCCGGCTCCGGGAGATCGCGCCGGTCGAGGTGGTCCGCGGCAACATCGACTCCGGTCCGGAGGCCGATGAATTGCCGCTCTCCCTGGCCGGGGAGCTCGACGGCCTTCCCTTCCGCATGATCCACCGCCGGGAGGACCTGGACCCTTCCTGGGCGAAGCGCTTCCGCCTCCTCGTCTTCGGCCACAGCCACCGGCCGGAGCTCGAATGGCGCGGCGCCTGCCTCCTCCTGAACCCCGGGTCCTGCGGTCCGCGGCGCTTCTCGTATCCCCTCACGCTCGCGATCCTCACCGTCTCGGAGGGGCGGATCGTGCCCGAGATTCTGGCGGTGGAGTAGGGGCTCCGGCCTGCACGGAACTTGCACTCTTCGAACCTGCGTCCCGGAGTCCGCAAGACCCGGACGCCACCGCCGCCATGCTCTCAACACCGGCCATCAGGGGGATCGAGGAGATCGGTCCCTACCAGATCCTGGAGGATCTGGGTCCCGCTCCGTTCGGCACGGTCTACCTGGCCTTGGATGTCCGCAGCGACCGGCCGGTGATCCTGAAGGCCCTCTCTCCTTCGCGGCCCGGTCCGTGGCAGGAGGCGGCGTCCTGGGAAATCCTGCTCGCGGAGACCCGGGCGCTCTCCCGGATTTACCATCGCGGCCTCCCGGCCCTCCACGAGATCGCGCCGCACGAGGGGGCGCTCCTGCTCTCCTTCTCTCCCGTGGAGGGGCGGAGCCTGCGCGAAGCGCTGGCCCAGGGGCAGCGCCCGGACCGCGCGCTGCTCCTCGCGTGGGGGTGCCAGCTCCTGGAGATCCTCGCGGAGGCGCACGGGGAGGGGATCCTCCACCGCCACCTCTCCGAGGACGAGGTGATCGTGGCGCCTGAAGGGCACCTGGTGATCACCGGGTTCGGCCTCACCCAGCTCGTCTTCGCCCCGGCCGCCGCTCCCCCTCCCGAGGCTCTGGACGGGGAGCCGTGCACGCCCCGGAGCGACCTCCATGCCGTGGGCATGCTCCTGCGCCGCCT
>DATEIO010000741.1:0-3628 GCA_035278895.1 Thermoanaerobaculia bacterium
GCGGCGGCGGCGCACCCACGTGCTGCGCCTCGTCCGCGAGATCCTCGACCGCCCGGCCCAGGGCGGAACGGACCTCGAAGCAGGGCTGGAAAGCGTGCTCGCGACGTTGAAGCGCCGCTCGGTCCTCTTCGTCATCTCGGACTTCCTCGGCTCCCCCTGCGCCAAGGCCTTGAAGGCCGCGGCGGCCCGCCACGACCTGATCCTGGTCGAGATCGTCGATCCGCGGGACGAATCGCTCCCGGAGGTCGGCCCGGTCGTGCTGCGCGACGCAGAGACGGGGCGCCTGGCCCTGGTGAACGGCAAGAAGCTCGCGAGGAAGCACGCGGAAGCGCGGCGGCGGGAGCGCGACGAGCTCTCCCGCCTCGCCAAGCGCCTGGGCGTGGACCGCCTGGAGCTGCGGACGGACCGGCCGTACATCAATACGCTCCTCTCCTTCTTCGAGCAGCGGCGGCGGAGGTTGCGGCGGTGAAAGTCCTGACCGTCCTCTCTCTCCTCGTCGCCTCTCCCCTCCTCGCGCAGCCCGCGCCGCGGGTGACCGTGGCGCTCAATCCCCCGCAGCCCACCGTGGGCGACCGGGTGGAGGCGGTGCTGACGCTCGCGGTCCCCACGGCGGAGCTGGCCGCCGATCCGCGCTTCCCGGTGTGGAGCGGTAAGTGGGGCGAGGCCGAGGTGCTGGTCGAAGGGCCGGGGCAGAAGGTCTCGGAACAGGGCGGGGTGGCGACCTACCAGCAGCGGCTGGTCCTCGCGGCGTTCCGCCCGGGGAAGGTCCCGCTCCCGGCCACGAACGTGGCGATCCCCCAAAAGAACCGGACGGTGCAGGCCGCGACCCCGGCGGGGCTGGGGCTGGACGTCCGCTCGGTCCTGCCCAGGGACGAGAAGCAGCAGGTGCCCAGGCCTCCGGCGCCGCTGCGGCAACTCCCCCTGGGCGAGCGGTTCTGGTGGACGGTCGCCGCGCTTTCCACGCTCTGCCTCCTCGCGGGATGGCTCCTCTGGCGGCAGAAGAGGAAGGCGGTGGAGGGCCCGGGCACGGTACCGGTCCTGGCGCCTTACGAGGAGCTTTCGGGCGAGCTCGACCGGTTGACCGCCGAGCCGTCAGCCGTGCTCCTCCACACCCGGCTTTCGATGGCGGTCCGGCGCTACCTCGGCCGGGTGCTGCCGTTCCCGGCGGTCGAGAGCACCACGAGCGAGGTGATGCGCCAGCTCCAGTCGCGGCGGATGCCCGGGCCTCTCGTGCGGCAGACGGTCGAGCTGCTGCGCGCCTGCGACATGGTGAAGTTCGCGCGCCAGGAGGTCGAGGAGACGCGGGTGCGCGAGCGGGTGGACGCCGCGCGCCGGCTCGGGCGGGACTACGAGACGCTCTTCGCGCCCAAGGAGCCCGAGGCGCTGGAGAAGGCGGGATGACCGAGACGTTCCCCCATCTCGCGAGCCCCGCGTGGCTTCTGCTCCTCCTGGCGCTCCCGCTCCTCGCCTGGAACCATCACCGCCGCGGGGCTCTGGGCGCTCTCACCTACAGCCGCCTGCCGCTGGGCGGGAAGGTCCGCGGCGCGTGGCGCCTGCACCTGCCGTTCTACGCGCGGCTTCTCGCGCTCGACTGCCTCGTCGTGGCCCTTGCCTGGCCGCAGCTCGGCTACGCGTGGGAAGAGAGCCTGACCGAGGGGATCGACATCGAGATCGTGCTCGACGTCTCGGGGAGCATGGGCGCCGAGGACTTCCAGCCGAAGAACCGGCTGGCCGTGGCCAAGCAGGTGGTGCGCGACTTCGTGGCCGGCCGGCCCGGCGACCGCGTGGGCTTCGTGGTATTTGCGGGCGCGGCCATGACCCGGGCGCCGCTCACGACCGACCGGCAGATGCTCGACCTGATGATCGACGCGGTCGAGCTCAACACCCTGCCGGACGGCACGGCCATCGGCGTGGCCATGGCGAGCGCGGCAGCGCGGTTGAAGGACAGCGCGGCCAAGACCAAGGTGATCATCCTCGTCACCGACGGGGTGAACAACGCGGGCGAGATCGATCCGGCCTCCGCCGCGGCGATCTGCGACGGGCTGGGGATCAAGGTCTACACGATCGGCGTGGGCGGGGCCACGGGCCGGGTGCCGGTGCCGCTCCCCACGGTCGACCCGATCACGGGCGAGAAGATCATGCGCCGCTACATGATGGACCTGCCAGTGGACGAGCCGCTGCTGCGCCAGATCGCCAAGCGCACGGGCGGCCAGTATTACAAGGCCACGGACCGGGAAGCCCTGGAACGGGTCTTCGCCGAGATCGACCGGCTGGAGAAGACCCCGCTCCAGGTGAAGCGCTACGTCCGCTACCAGGAGGTCTTTCCGCCGCTCGTGTGGGCCGGGGTCGGCCTCCTTCTCCTTCCTTTCTTCACCGCCGGCGCGCGGGTGACGGCCGAGCCATGAATTTCGCCGATCCCCGCCTCCTCTGGCTCCTCCTTCTCGCCCCGGCCGCGGCGGCGCTCGCAGCGTGGCTGTGGAAGCGGCGGCTCGCCGCGGACGCGGCCTGGGCTTCCCCGGGCCTGTGGGACCGCCTGTTCCCCACCTATGCCCGCGGCAGAATCGCGTTCTCGATCGCGACGCTCGCGCTCTGCCTTCTGGGCGTCGCGCTCGCCCTCGCCCGGCCGCGCTGGGGAGGCGGCGAGCAGACGGTCGAACGGAAGGGGGTGGACGTCGTCTTCCTGATCGACTCCTCGCTCTCCATGGGAGCGCAGGACGTCCAGCCTTCCCGCCTCTTCGTGGCCAAGGCCCTGATCCGGCGGATGGCCCAGGCCATGCCCGGCAACCGGGTGGGGCTGGTGCAGATGGAGGGGACGGGCGTGGTGCTCTCCCCGCTGACGCTGGATGGCGCGGTGCTCGACCTTCTCCTGGACACTGTCGACCCGGGCTCGCTCCCCACGCCGGGGACCGAGCTTGCGCCGGGCCTCGACGCGGCGATCCGCCTCTTCGGCGAGGGGAGCGAAAAGCACCGGGTGCTCGTCATGGTGTCGGACGGCGAGGACCACGGCGGCGGCATCGAGTCCGAGATCAAGGCTCTCAAGGAAGCCGGTGTGGTGGTCTACTCCCTCGGGGTGGGAACGCCCAAGGGCGCGCCCGTGCCCATTCCGGGAACGCCCGGCGCGTTCAAGCGGGACCGGGACGGCAGCGTGGTCATGAGCGAGCTCCACGAAGACGTGCTGGAGGAGATCGCCCGGACGAGCGGCGGCTCCTACCTTCGGGTGACGAGCGCCGCCGTGGACCCGTCCCCGATCCTGCGCCAGATCGACGGGATGGAGAAGCGGACGATCGAGAGCCAGACGCTCTCGACGCTCGAGGAGCGCTTCCAGTGGCCGCTGGCGGTAGCGGTGGCGGCGCTTCTGCTTCATCTGGCGGTGGCTCCTTTCGTGCCGGCCCGGGCTTCGAGAAAGCCGCTGCTGGCCCCGAGAAGAGTTGCGGTGGCCCGGGTGAGCGCGGTTCCCCTGCTGGTATTGATGGGTTGGGCGGCGCTGCCGCTTCCTTCGTGGATGCCCCAGCCGCACCTTCCGGCCTGGGCGGAGCGGTGGATGTACAACCCGCGGGAGCGGACGGCGGAGGCGATCGACGCGTGGGAGGCGGGGACTCCCGAGGAGGCCGTGGCTCCCGCGGAGACG
>DATEIO010000742.1:0-8413 GCA_035278895.1 Thermoanaerobaculia bacterium
CCAGGCGTTCGGCCGGGAAGAGGCCGTCTCTCCCAACTGCCCGGTCCAAGTGGCCTTTGCGCCGACGGATCTCGCGACAGCCGAGAGGCTGTCGAATCTCTCGGGAAAACAGACGATCGAGATCGATCAGGTGTCGAGGTCCTCCGGGGGGTTGGGAAGCGGCCGGGGCAGCACGTCGCGGCAAACGGTTCTTCAGGGACGGTTGCTTCTGGACGCCTCCGAGTTTCGCCGGCTGGGAAGGGACCAGGCCGTGGTGTTCCTTCCAGGCCTGGCGCCGCTGGTCGTCCGGAAGAAACCCTACTTCGACGATCCGACCCTCCTGTGCTGGACGCAGGAAGAGGCTGGGCACGAGCTTCCAGGCCCGGTCGAGGACAACGCCGCAGGGGTGTCCGCGGCAGGGAAGGCTCGAGCCCAGGGCGAACCGGACTCGGAGGAAGGGGATCGCGGCTGGGAGCAAAAACGGTCCGGAGAGGAGAGGGAGCGCATCTATGGCTGACTCGGAGTACGCCGCGGCGATGGGGAGGTTCCTGGGGCCTGGGGTTTGTGAGCTGTTTTCAGACGAGAGGGTGGTCGAGGTCTATGTGAACCGCGATCTCGTCGTCCGGGCGGATGGTGTCGGGGGACGGCGGGAGACAGGGCTCGTCCTCTCCGAGGAGGCCATCCGGGGGTTTCTCAACATCGCGGCCACCCGCGAGGGGATCTCGCTGGACGGTGAGGAATCCTGCGAGATCGCGGCGGAGCTTCCCGCCGAGATCTTCGGCAAGGCGAGGCTTCAAGGGATGGTTCCGCCGCTGGTCGAACGGGCGAGCTTCGTGGTGCGCAAGCATCCGGCGAGGATTCTGTTGTTCCCGGAGCTGGTGGCGTGTGGCTCGGCTTCCCCGGAGCAGTACGCCGTCCTGAAGGAGGCCCTCGCAGGGGGGGACAGCCTCATCGTCTCCGGTGCCACCAAATCCGGAAAGACAAACCTCGTCAATGCGCTTCTCCACGAGCTGGTCGAGATCCGGCCCGGTGTCCGGGTGGTGGTTCTCGAGGACACGCCCGAGATCGTGTGTCCGGCCCGGGACACCCTCCGGATGGTGACGGTTGAAAACCGGTTGGACCTGCACGATCTCGTTCGGATCGGCATGCGCTGCCATCCGGACGTCTTTGTCGTGGGCGAGGTCCGGGGCCGAGACGCCTACCCGTTTCTCGATGCGATGGCAACCGGCCACGGAGGCGGGATGTGCACGCTCCACGCGGGGAGCCCACAAGGAGCTCTGATGCGGCTCAACCGGCTGGCCAAGCTCGGGACCTCCGGAGAGCTCAATCAGCACGAGCTGATTGCCGAGGTGATTCGGGTCGTCGTCCAGATGGCCTGGGTCGGGTCGGGCCCGAAGATCGTCGAAGTGGTGCGGATTGGAGGCTGGAGCGAGGCAGGCGGCTACCAGCTCGACCGCCTGGCCTGAGGGCTACTTGAGGGCAAAGACTTCGAGGAGGGCCCGCTGCTGCTCGGTTGGGCTCAGTTCGAGAAGGTCAGGGCTCTGGCCGCGGGCCCTCGAGGCTGAGTTTTCGAAGGCGGTCAAGATGATCGTGCGGCAAAAGACGGCCGGCTGCTCCCCCCGTTCCTGGGCCGTCCTCTCGATCATGGCGAGCTCACTCTGGGTGAAGGACATGGCGAGTCGATGGGAGCGCTTGACGTTCGGGCGCGCAGAACCGCCCGCGGCAGGCCTGGGCCGGGACCGCTCGGTGCGGGAGGGCTTGTCGTTGAAGGAAAAGGCTTCGAGGAGGAGCTGCTGCTGCTCGGCGGGGGACAGCTCGAGGAGGCCGGGCTTCTGGCCGAGGGCTCGCAGCGCCGAGTTCTGAAAAGCCGTGAGGACGACCGTACGGCAGAAAACCGCCGGCTGCTCTCCGCGCTCTCGAGCCGCCTTCTCAATCATCGCGATCTCATTCTCGGCGAGCGAGAGCGCGAGTCGATGTCCCCGCCTGACGTTCTCGGGTGGGGGGAGCGCTTCGAGGCTGATCGGAAGCTTCGGGAGCGGGCTCTCGCGACGGGGTGGCATCTCAGGGCAGAAATCGTAGCAGCTTTCCCCTCTGTCTACCGGGTTCCGTCGCTATCTGGCGTGCGGAATCCAGATAAAGAAACTCAGAGAGTTGCTTTATGCATCGTCCTCATATAGAGTAACTCCAGCGCTACCGGAACAGGCTTCCAGAAGGATGCCGAAACTGCGGCCCGCTCGCTCCAGGGCGGGCCGGTCGGGGTGGCGCGGGAGGTCTTCGATGTCAGGACATGGGATGGCCCGCGCAGTGGCGGTTGCCACGGCGCTCCTTTGGCTGCCGGGTGCGGCCTTCGCCGCGAGTGGGGAGAGCCTGCCCTTCAATCAAGCCTTCGACAAGATCACCGGCAACCTGACAGGGCCTACGGCCAAGGCCGTCATCATCGCCGCCTTCTTCGCCGGGATCGTGGGCGTCATGGTGAGTCACGACCGGCCCTGGATGAAGAACGTCGGGACCGTGGTGGCAGGCGGGGCTCTGCTCGTCGGAGTTCCAGGACTGCTCGACACGCTCGGGATCTCGGCGGCGGAGGGAGACGTCGAATGGTGGCCTGGATTCCTGGTCGCCTGCGCCATCGTCGCCAATGCCGTGGTCGTGCTTCTCTTCATGGCCCGGGCGCTGTTGCCCGCGGAGCCGCAAAGCGAAGAGCGTTCTTCGGTCTGAGGGGACGGGAGCGTGCGGCGGCAACGGGTTCATCAGTGTTTGATCCGGCCGGCGCTGGTCCTGGGCATGGCCCAGAAACCGGCGCTGTTTCTCCTTGCGATCCTCGGGGCGCAATTCACGGCGGGTGGGCTTCACCCGTTGAGTCTCGCCCTCCTGGCGTTCGATCTTGCGGTTCTCTATCCGCTCCTGGCGTGGTTGGCCAAGGTCGACGCACGGGGCCTCGACGTCTTCGCCGAATCCCTTTCCTACCGCGGGTTTTATGCCGCCCGCCCCGAGCTGCGCTACGCGCAGGGGAAGCGGCCGCTTTCGGCGGTCGTCCGGTAAGCCGCCATGGGTTTGCTCGAATCACTGGTCGGCTTCGGGGCGGGCGCGGCGCTCGCGGGTTGGATCTTCGGCAGGCCGCGGCGCCCGGCCTTGCCGCCGGGTTTCGTCGAGCTGCTGCCTTGGGGCGTCGGGCTTGTCTTCGAGGGCCGGGTCCTCATCGTCAACAAGGATGGCACGCTGTCGAGCTGCTTTTTAATCGAAGGCCCCGACTTCGGAACCTCGACCTCCGAGACTCTCGAGCGCTTGTCGAGCGTCGTCAACTCCGTGCTGATCGGTCTAGCCGGCGAGCACGTCGTACACCTCGACGCGATTCGCCGGCGGGCTTCCGGCTATCCGGGTGAGGGAGCGTTTCCGGATCCGCTGACGGCGTACCTCGACGAGCTGCGGCGCGAGGACTATGAATCGGAATCGGGTGAGCATTTCATCACCGAGACGATCCTGACCGTCACGCAGATCCCGCCGCGCGAGATCTATGCGCGGGTGGCCCTGCGCTTCGAGCGTGGGTTCGAGAGCCAGCGGGAGGATTGGGCGAGGTCGGTCCTTGGCTTCGCTGAGAGATTGAAGGCGCTCGAGGAGAGGCTGTCCTCAGTGGTTCGGGTCGAAGCGCTATCGCCCGGCCGGACGCTCGGACATCTGCGGGAGTGTGCGACCGGTCTGGGGGGAGGGCGCGCGGCGGATTTCGAGCCGGGAATCCTTCTCGATACGGTCCTGGGGCCGCAGGACTTCGTCGGTGGCTGGGAGCCGAGGATCGGCGAGATGCACCTCGCGCTGGTGTCGGTCGAGGGCCTCCCGGCCTCGACCCGTCCCGGAGAGCTCTCCGTCTTGGGGGAGCTGCCTTTTCCACTCCGTTACTCCACCCGCTTCATTCCATTGCCGCCCGCCGAGGCCGCGGCTTCGATCCGCCGGATGCAGCGGCAGTGGTTCTGGGCCGAGCCCTCGGTGGGGAGCCTCCTGGCCGGAAAGGAACCGGCGAAGGGCTTCGAGAACCGGCACGCGGCCGCCATGGTCGAGGAGGCCGCCGAGGCGTCGGCCTTGAACGAGTCGGGAGAGGCGGTCTTCGGTTTCCTCACCTCGGTCGTGGTGCTGGCGGCTCGCAGCCGCGAAGAGGTGGCGAGCGCGGCGCGTCAGGTCCTCAAGGTACTGGCGGACCGGGGTTTTTCGGGGAGGCTGGAGACGGTGGGAGCCGTGGGAGCCTTCCTGGGAAGCCTACCCGGGGTTTCGAGCGCCAACGTGCGCCGGCCTCTGGTCAACTCCCTCTCGGCGGCGGATCTCCTGCCGCTCACGACGGAATGGCCCGGAGAGGCAGCCTGCCCCTGTCCGTTCTTCCCGGAGGACTCGCCTCCATTGCTCTTTGCGAAGACGAACGGAGCGACACCGTTCCGGCTGAACCTCCATACCCGCGACGTGGGCCATACGGTGATCGTCGGTCCCACGGGGAGCGGTAAGAGCACGCTGCTTCTGTCCCTGCTTCTCAATTTCCTTCGCTACCCGGAGTCCCGCGTCGTGCTCTTCGACCGGGACCAGTCGAGCCGGATTCTCTGCGAGGCGATGCCGGACGTCGGCTACAGCCTGGTGGGAGTTGAAGAGGGTGGGCTTCACTTCCAGCCGCTGCGCGACCTGGACGACCCGCAGGAGATGGGCTGGGCCCTGGCCTGGATCGAATTTCTGATCGGTCTTCAAAACGTCACCTTCAATCCGGCCAAGCGCGCGGCCCTGGCCCGCGGGCTCGAGCTCCTCCGGGAGGAGGAAGCCGATCAGAGATCCTTGTTCAACTTCATGATCCAGGTGCAGGACGTCGAGCTGCGGATGGCGCTCAAGGCCTACACCCGCGATGGGCCGTACGGTTATCTCCTCGACGCCACAGGTGCGCAGGGTCGCGGGAGGGCTCGTGTCGAAGTCTACGAGACACGGCCGCTGATGGATTTGGACGACTCGGTCAAGCTGCCGGTCCTGCTGCGTCTCCTGCGCGAGGTGGAACGAGGGCTCGACGGCTCGCCGACTCTCATTCTCTTGGACGAGGCGGGAATCGCTCTCATGCATCCCGCCTGGGCCTCGCGCGTGCAGCAATGGGCTTTGTCGTTGCGCAAGAAGAACGCGAGTCTCGTCCTCGCGGTTCAGAACCTGCGGCAGTTGGATGCGCATGGGGCGGGTGCCAACATCCGCGAATCCTGCCCTACGCGTTTCTATCTCCCGAATCCGGCGGCGATGGCCTCCGGAGCCCGGGAGCTTTATGAGAGCTTCGGGCTCAATCCGCGAGAGATTGAGCTCGTAGCTCGTGCGGAGCCGCGGCGGGACTATTACTTCAGCTCCCCCCGCGGCTCCCGACTTTTTCAGCTCGGACTCCGGCGGGCGGAGCTCGCATTCTTGAGCGCCCGGCCGGGATTGTCTTTCCAATCCACCGTTTCTGAAGCGCTTCGCGTCAAGCGGACCCATGGAGCGCATTGGGTTTCGGAGTGGCTCCGCGAATGCGGGTGTGTCGAAGACGCCCCACGCTTCAGCCGTTTTACCGCCGACTTTCGAAGGAGGACAGCGGAATGCGCCGTATCGTGTTGAGCCTGATCCTGTTTCTTCTCGTTTTCGTTGGGCATCCCGGCCCGAGCGCGGCCCAGATCCCGGTCACGGACGTGGCCCACATTGCGACCTCAGTCTGGGCGGAGGTGGCACGTTACGCCCAGGCCATCGGGGACTACGTCGCGCAGGTGGAGCAGATCTATAACCAGTATCTGCAGATCTGGAATCAGCTCCAGGCCTTGGAGAAGCTGGACATCCACACCTGGCGCGATGTTTCTCCAGCCTTCTGGCGTTTGCTCGAGCTCACTCGCGGTGTCGATGCGGTGCTCTACAACACCGCGCAGCTCGAGGAACGTTTCTTCGAGACTTTCCCTGCTGGAGCACCTTACACGAACTACCGCGAAGACTCGTGGCGTGCGCTCTTCCGGACGATGGAGACGTTTCGCGTCTCGCTCGAGTCGGTCCAGTCGATCACCTCCCAAGAGGAGCTCGATCTCGCAAGCCTGGGAGCGATCGAAGCTTCGATCGAAGGGGCGCAGGGTCATGAGGAGGTGTTGGAAGGGATCGGCAACCTGCTCTCCTGGAGTGCCAAGCAGGACCTTCTCGCCGAGCGGATGTATGCGGCACAGGCCAATGCCGCGGCGGTGGCGAAAGCCTACGAGATCAACGAGGCGGCCCGGTCTCGGGAAACCTACAGAGCGTTCCTCGAAGGTACAGTGACCGATGCCGTCAGCGGAGCCTATGACGGCAACGCACCGATCTTCCGGGCCCTTCCGGGATGGATGCCGCGATGAGGCTGCGGATCGCCCTTTTGACCGTCGGTCTCGGGCTCCTCGCCGCCGCGTCTCACGCACAGTCCTCCGGCATCCTCACGGACATCGTCACGGGGTATGAGAGGGCGTCGAGGACCTGGATCGAGCAGTCGGCTGAGTTTACCCGGAATCTCTTTGCATCGCTGGTGTTGCTCGAGCTCAGCGTCACCCTGGTCGCGGGCCTGCTTGCCTTCATCGGAGGCTCAGGAGGTGTGGGAAAGCTCTCCCGGGCGCTTCTTCAGAAGATTGCCTATATCGGCCTGTTCTGGGCTTTCATCACCTCGTTCTCGCTCTGGATTCCCAGGATCATCTGGAGCTTCGACCAGGCTGGCGTGCTGCTGTCCGGGACCTTGGGTCTGCAACCCTCGGTCGTCCTGGATCGCGGGGTCTTCCTCTGCACCTTGCTGCTCTACACGACGGCGCAGCTCGGAGCTCTCCACGGCTTTGCGGCGTTTCCGTCCTCGCTTCTCGTCTACCTGTCGGCTCTGGGGATTCTGGTCTGTTTCGCGCTGATCGCAGCGCGTCTGGTCGAGGCTCTCGTCAAGAGCTACCTCGTCATGGCCGGGGCAGCCTGGTTTCTCGGCTTTTCGGCCTTCCGGCTAACGGCTCCCCTGGCCGAGAACTACCTGATCACCGTGGTTCGGGTGGGGGTCCAGATCTTCGTGCAGTACCTCCTCGTGGCCGTGGGCCAGGCCATCACGGGCGACTGGATCGTGGCCTTTCAGGGCTACACGCCCGATCAGGGTTTCAGGCTTCCGTTGACGGTCCTGGGAGGCGCGATCGTCTATGCCTGGCTTGTGATCAAGGTCCCTTCGGAGCTGGCGCATTCGCTGACCGCACCCTCCGGCTTTCTGCGCCTTCGTGAGGCTTTGACGGCCGATGTTTAGGAGAGAGAAGGGCCACGGTGGCGGCACCGCTCCCGGCGGCACCGTCGAGGCGCGGATTGCAGGAAGCCATGCGTTTTTCCACCTCTGGGGGGACCTGCTGCGCCAGAGGCAGTACTGGATCCTCGCGGCCCTCGCATCCTTGGCCATCAACATCATCTTGACCCTTGGCTTTATCGGCCTCGCATCGAAGGCAAGGATCACGCCCTACGTCGTCGAGGTCAATCGTCACGGCACGCCCGTAGCTTTCGGTCCGGCGGAACGGATTCGAAGCGTAGACGACCGGATCGTCATGGGCGAGATCTCTCGTTTCATCGTGCGCCTGCGAACGGTGACGAGCGATCCGATGATCCTCCAGGCGCTCTTCGCCGAGGCGTATGCCTATCTCGCCGAACGCGAGCCGGCGGCAAAGCAGTATCTGGACGCCTACTTCGCGAGAAACGACCCACGTGTGCTGGCGCGCTCCTACCTGCGAGCCGTCGACGTCGAGTCGGTTTTCCGCATGCCGGACGGAGCGGAGCCGAGAAAAGGTCGCAGCACCTGGCGGGTCCGGTGGTCCGAGCGCTATCTGCCGGTCGGCATCGGCGGGTCGCAGTACGAGGAGGAGTGGGAGGGTTTCGTCACCGTGAAGATCGATCCGCCGGAGGATGAGGAGCGGCTTCGCCGCAATCCGGTCGGGATCTACATCACTCAGATGACCTGGGCACAAGTCAAAAGGAGAGATTGAATCGTGAACGCGAGAGCGAAAACGTTGGCGGTCTTTTTGTCCCTTTGTAGCGCTTCGGCGCTGTCGGCGGTGGAACCTGGAGTCACGGTCGTACCGTTCGGTACGGCGGCGCCGGATCTCGAGTGCGAAACCCTGCGAGTGTGCGCGGTCGAGCTTGAAAGCGGCGAGCGCGTCGTCAAGACCTATCTTGGCGACGCCGAGCGCTGGAAGGTGGACGTTCAGCTCTCGCAGGAGGGTGGCATCAAGCCGCTCGTCGTGCTCAAGCCCACGGAGTGTGGCATCGAGACGAATCTCATCGTCAGCACGGACCGCCGCATCTACGACGTCCTGGTGAGATCGCGGAGCTGCGGCCATCCGGGGGAAGGTCTGAAGCTCGGACCCCGCCGCCTGCGGTTCGAGTACGGAAGGTTCACCCAAGCCTGGAACGACAAGGGCCAACCTGGAGGAATCACGGCTCCACC
>DATEIO010000743.1:0-2868 GCA_035278895.1 Thermoanaerobaculia bacterium
GACCGGGGCGAAACCTGGACCGCGATCAGCCCCGATCTCACGACCAACCGGGCCGAGTGGCAGAAGCAGGCCGAAAGCGGCGGCTTGACCCCCGACGTCTCCGGCGCCGAAAACTTCACCACGATCATCGCGATCGCCCCCTCGCCCAAGCAGCAGGGTGTCCTCTGGGCGGGAACCGACGACGGCCGGCTTCATGTGACGCAGGACGGCGGCAAGACCTGGACGAGCGTCGAAGGGAACCTCCGCGGCGTGCCCGCCAACACCTGGATCCCCCACGTCGCCCCTTCGCCCCACGACGCCGGCACCGCCTTCGTGGTCCTGGACGACCACCGGCGCTCCAACTGGACCCCCTACGTCCAGAAGACCACGGACTTCGGGAAGACCTGGACGAGCCTCGCCACGAAAAACCTCCGCGGCTACGCCCTGGCGATCGTCCAGGATCCGGTCGACCCCGACCTCCTCTTCCTCGGCACCGAGTTCGGCCTCTGGTTCTCCACGGACGGTGGCAAGGGCTGGATGCCCTGGCGTCACGGCGTGCCCACCGTCTCGGTGATGGACCTCGTCATCCACCCGCGGGAGCACGACCTCGTCATTGCCACCCACGGCCGCGGCCTCTACGTGATTGACGACATCCGCCCCCTGCGGAGCCTCTCGGACGACACGCAGAAGAAGCCCCTTCACGTCTACGAGATCGCCGACGCCCAGCAGTACCGGGTGGCGCAGACCGGCGGCGCCCGCTTCCCCGGCAACGGCGAGTACCGGGGGGAGAGCCGCCCCTACGGCGCCCTGATCACCTATTCGCTGAACGCCCCCGGCCTGCCGCACCCGGACCAGGAGAAGGAGCGCGAAAGGAAGGAGGCCGAGCGCGCCAAGGCCGCGCGGACGCCAGAGGCCGCGGCTGAAGCGCCGAAGCCCACTCCGGCCGAGCTCGAAGCCGCACAGCGGACCTCCGAAGGCAAGGTCGCGCCCAAGCCGCCCGCGGAGGGGGAGGACGAGGGCCGGAGGGGCCGCAAGCCCGAAGCCGAGATCCAGATCCTGGACGGCAGCGGCAAGGTGATCCGCACCTTCAAGAAGCCCGCCGTCCAGGGGGTAAACCGCGCGGTCTGGGATCTGAAGACGGACGCCTTCAAGCGCGCCCCGTCCCGGCGTCCCCCGACGGAAGGAGAAGAGATCTTTCGGGCGCAGGGCGGTCCCGAGGTGCTCCCCGGCACCTACAAGGTCCGCGTGAAGTACGGCCAGCAGCAGGAGGAAGGCACCGTCCGAGTGGTCGCCGACCCGCGCTTCCCGGCGAACGATGGAGCCCGCAAGGCCAACTTCGAAGCCCAGCAGCGCGCCGGAGCCCTCCAGGACACCACCGTCGCCGCCCTTGAAAGGATCGTCAAGACCCGCCAGGATCTGGACACGCTCACCGCCCAGCTCCGGAAGCAGGACGAGGACGCCAAGAAGGCCGGAAGCACGGAAGCCAACAAGGACCTCCTCGCCGATGCGAGGAAGCTCCAGAAGAAGCTCAACGACCTGGAAGGCCGCCTGCGCCAGCCCGAGAACCCCAAGGGCCTCGTCGCGGAGACCGACGTGCTCTCGAAGATCAACTACGCCCAGCGCTCCATCTCGTCTTCCTGGGACGCTCCGACCCCGGCCCAGCTCGCCTACCTGGGTGAAGCCGAGCAGGATCTCCGGAAGGCCCTGGCCGACCTCAACCGCCTCTACGCCGAAGACGTGCCCGCCTTCCGGGCCAAGGTGAAGGATTCGGATCTGCGGCTGTTGGGGGAGGGGGCGTCGATCGAGGTGAAGTAACGCCGCTGTATGATCCGCCTCCGAAAGGAGACGGGTCCGTGCGCAACCTCCTCAAAGATCTCTTCAAGAAAGGCCCCTCCCCCGCGGAGGGGCCGCTCACCCGGGAGGGTCTCCTCGCCAGCGATCTCTGGGTGGACCAGCCGGACGCCCCGGCGCAGCTCGCGCGGAGGGTGAAGAAAGGGGAGGTCCGCCCCGAGCAGGCCGAGCGCCTGAGCCATTTCCTGGAGCGGGGATACCTCACCTTCTCCCTGGGGCTTCCGGACCGGGTCTATGAGGACGTCCAGCAGAGCGTCGACCGTGTCTGGAAGGAGAAGCCGGCCGACCTCGCCTGGGCGAACCAGGGGCCGCTGCGCTCCTTTGCCGAGGCGGACGAAGCGCGGGACCGGCGGCACTCCTACCGCATCGCCGACCTCTACTCCCACTCGGAAGCGGCCCTGGACCTCTACCTCGACCGCACCGTCTTCGACTACGTCGAGATCATCCTCGGCCAGACGGCCGTGGCCACCCAGGCGCTCTACTTCGAGTTCGGCAGCCAGCAGCCGCTCCACAGAGACCCCGTCTTCGTCCAGGCCAAGCCTGCGAGCCACCTGGTCGCCGTCTGGATCGCTCTAGAAGACATCGGCCCCGGCTGCGGTCCCCTGGTCTACGTCCCCGGCTCCCACCGCCTTCCTTATTACCAGTTCGAACCCGGCGAGCACCGCTACGACCAGAGCCGCTACGGCGAGGCCGAATCCCAGGCCATGGCGGAGTGGGACCGGAAACAGGTCGAAGAGCGGGGCCTCCCCTCCGAGACCTTCACCTGCCGCAAGGGGGACGCCCTCATCTGGCACTCCTCCCTCCTCCACGGCGGCTCCGTGGTCACAGACCCGTCCCTCACCCGCAAAAGCTTCGTCGTCCACTTCTCGACCCTCGCCCACCACAAGCTCCGGCGGCAGAAGATCGTCGAGCTCTTCCCCGGCGAGAATGGCGAACGCATCGAGCGCCCCCGGATCTTCGAGACCGAGCACGTGCTCGTCAAGAACAACTGTCACGGGTTGGACAACCCGATGCGCGGGTATCAGCCTTTGGGTTGAG
>DATEIO010000744.1:0-5185 GCA_035278895.1 Thermoanaerobaculia bacterium
CCGGGTGGCCACCCTGCGCGCCGACGGCGCCGTGATGGGCGCTCTCGCCACCACCGCCGACACCCTGCGGGCGGCGCTGCGGGCGGTCGGCCCGCGGCCGGGGCTCAGGATGGTCTCCTCCTGCTTCCTCATGGTCCTGCCGGACGGCCGCGCGCTGATCTACAGCGACTGCGGCGTGATCCCGGACCCCGACCCGGAGCAGCTCGCCGACATCGCCGAGGCCGCGGCCGGAAGCTGCCGCGTGCTCCTGGGCGAAGAGCCGCGCGTGGCCCTCCTCTCGTTTTCCACCTATGGGAGCGCGAAGCACCCGCGGGCCGACAAGGTCCGCGCCGCCCTGGAAGCATTGCGCGGGCGCAAGGTCGATTTCCAAGTGGACGGCGAGATGCAGGCCGACGCCGCCCTGGTGCCGGACGTCGGAAAGCGCAAGGCTCCGGGCAGCGTCGTGGCGGGGAGGGCGAACGTCCTGGTCTTTCCGGACCTGGACGCGGGCAACATCTCCTACAAGCTGACCGAGCGGCTCGCCGGAGCGCGGGCGGTCGGGCCGCTCCTCCAGGGGCTCGCCCGGCCGATCAACGACCTGTCGCGCGGCTGCTCGGCCGAAGACATCGTGGACGTGCTGGCCGTGACCACGCTCGAAGCGTCCGAAGGGAGGCGGCGATGAAGGTCCTGGTGGTCGGAGGGGGCGGCCGGGAGCACGCCCTGTGCTGGAAGCTGCGCCAGAGTCCGCTAATTACGGAGCTGTACTGCGCACCCGGCAATCCTGGGATCGCGGCCGTGGCTGACCTCGTGCCGATCGCGGCGGACGAGGTCCAGCGGCTGGCCGACTTCGCGGCGGACCTCTCGATCGACCTGACCGTGGTGGGGCCCGAGCTGCCGCTCACCCTGGGGCTCGCCGACGAGCTGCGCGAGAGGGGCCTGGCCGTGTTCGGCCCGAGCCGGCTCGCCGCGGAAATCGAGGGGAGCAAGGTGTTTGCCAAGCAGTTCATGGAGCGGCACGGCATCCCCACGGCCCCGTTCGCCATCGCCCACGACGCGGCCCAGGCCCGCGAGGCCCAGGCGCGGTTCGGCTTCCCCGTGGTCTTGAAAGCCGACGGCCTGGCCGCCGGCAAGGGGGTGCTGATCGTCGAGGACGAGGCCGGGCTCGAAGACGCTCTCTCCGCCCTGTTCACGGAGCGCCGCTTCGGAGCGAGCGCCGACCGGGTGGTGGTCGAGGCCTTCCTCTCCGGCGACGAGGTCTCCTTCATGGCGCTCTCGGACGGCGAGCGGGTCCTGCCGCTCGCGACCGCCCGGGACTACAAGCGGATCGGCGACGGGGACACCGGCCCCAACACCGGCGGCATGGGCTGCCACAGCCCCTCGGGCGGGCTGTCGGGCGAGGAGGCGGCCCGGATCGTCGAGACCGTGCTGCGGCCCGCGGTCGCCGGGATGGCCGCCGAAGGGCGCCCGTTCGTGGGCGTCCTCTACGCCGGCCTGATCCTCACCCCGGAGGGGCCGCGCGTGCTCGAGTTCAACGCGCGCTTCGGCGATCCCGAAGCGCAGGTCCTCCTCCTCCGCCTGGAGGACGACCTCCTGCCCGTCCTCGCCGCGGGGGCCGCCGGGCGCTTCAGTGCCCTTCGGCTCTCCTTCCGCCACGAGGCCGCGGCCTGCGTGGTCCTGGCGAGCCCCGGCTATCCGGGCCGGCCCCTCCAGGGGGAGCCGATCCGCGGCCTCGACCGCGCGGCGGCGCTGCCGGGCGTCCAGATCTTCCACGCGGGAACGGCGATGGAGGAGGGCGAGCTGGTGAGCGCCGGGGGGAGGGTGCTGTCGGTCTGCGCCCTGGGCTCCGATCTGGCCGCCGCCCTCGCGCGGGCCTACGAGGCCGTCGTCCAGGTCGACTGGCCGGGGAAGGTCTTCCGGCGCGACGTCGGCAAGCGGGTCCTCGTCCCCGGAGCCTTTGCGGGAACATGATAGGGTTTGCCCGCGTTGTTGACGCGGGGACGAGCGGCTGCAACAATCTGCTCCCAGAGTCCCGAGCCTTCTTCAAACCTGTCGGTCCGACCTTGTTGGTATTTATTGTGCATAGGGTCAGATCGCTGTCGCACATGGAATGGTAGTCACCATGGGTGGATGTAACGGTTGCGCTTTCAAAGGCATGTCGACGGCCGTCGAGGACGCGTTCGTGGGCGTGCGTTTTCGGGAAGAGACCAATCTGACGCTCTGTTCGACCGGAGGCCGTATCTACGCGAGAGGGGACAAGGTGGTGGTGGATCTGGAGTCGGGGCCGGCTTTCGGGCACGTCGAGCAGTCTCCCATGCCGGTCTTCAAGCCCTGCCAGAAGTCCTCCGCGCGGCCGATCCTGCGGCCGGCCGACCCGTCGGACCTGGCATCCTACGACCGGCAGTGCCAGAACGAGATGTCGGGCAAGCTCTTCGCGCAGGAGCGGGCCCGGGCTCTCTCCCTCGACATGAAGATCTCGCTCGTGGACTTTTCGCTCTCCGGCAAGAAGGCCACCTTTTACTTCACCTCCGACGGGAGGGTGGACTTCCGGCAGTTGGTCCGCGACCTCTCGTCGCGGTTTTCGGTCCGGGTCAAGATGGTGCAGGTGGGCGCGCGCGACGAAGCCGGCCTGATCGGCGGCATCGGCATCTGTGGGCTGACGCTCTGTTGCTCGACCTGGTTGAAAGATTTTCGTCCGATCTCGATCCAGATGGCCAAGCGGCAGAACCTGAGCCTGAATCCGTCGAAGATCTCCGGCCAGTGCGGCCGGCTGCTCTGCTGCCTGGCCTACGAGGACGAGGGATACAAAACGAAGAATCCGGACAGCCGGCCCGCGGCCCCGGCAGCGTAGGACCCTGAAACGGATCGACATGGCCAATCGCAAACTGATACGTCCCGACATGAACGAGCTCAAAAAAGAGCTCCCTTCGCGCAGTGTGCGCCGCAAGCAGACGCCACCCGAGCAGACCAACGCCGAGGAGTTCTACTACCTCAAGCAGATGGCGGCGAAGACGCCGATGGTGGTGATCCTGAACAACGACGAGGAGCTGCGCGGTTGGATCGAGTGGTACGACAAAGGGGCGATCAAGCTGAACCGCAACGCCGGTCCCAACCTGCTCATCCAGAAGCATGTGATCCGCTACATGTTCAAGGAAGAGGAGCTGAAGCGGGGCCGGGGCAAGCGCGACGGCAACGGCGATCTCGACCGGTAGAGCCTTGGCCGCCCCTCTCTTGCCCGGCCGGCGTCCCATCCTCGCCTTGACCCAGGGCGATCCGGCGGGCATCGGCCCCGAAATCCTCCTGAAGCTCTTTGGGACCGGACCTGCGCCGGCGGCCGCCTGGCAGCCCATCCTGGTGGCCGAGCGCGCGGCCCTGGAAGCCCTCCGCCCCGCTCTCCCCGACGCTCCCTGGGACCGCCTGCGCTTCCTCGGGGCGGCGCCCGTGCGCCAGGACCTCGAAAACTTGAGAGAGGGCGAGATCCCCGTCCTCGATCCGGTGGGGAGCCGGCGCACGATCACCTTGGGTCACTCGGGGCCGGCCGACGCCGCCGGAGCCATGGCGGCGCTCGACGTGGGCATCGAGCTCGTGGACTCCCGCGTGGCCGACGCCCTGGTCACCGCGCCCGTCTCCAAGGAGTCGATCGCCCGCCACCACCTTCCCGGCTTTGTGGGGCACACGGATTACCTGGCCGAGGTCTGCGGCCTGGAGCGCTACGGCCGCGACTACCTGATGGCTTTTCTGGCGCCCGAGCTTCAGGTCGCCCTCCTGTCGGTCCACCTGCCGATGCGCCAGGCGCTGGACGGGATCGACGGCCGCTCCGTGGGCGAGGCGCTCGACTGCCTGCACCGCCACGCGGGCGGGAAGATCGCGCTCGCGGGCTTGAATCCCCACGCGGGAGAGGGCGGGCTCCTGGGCAGCGAAGAGGGATCGATTCTCGCCCCGGCGGTCGCCGCGGCCCGGGAGCGGGGGATCGACGTCCACGGGCCGGAGAGCGCCGACTCGCTCTTCGCCCGCGCCCGCAAAGGCGAGTTCGACTGGGTCCTCGCCCTCTACCACGACCAGGGCCTGATCGCGGTCAAGACCGCGTCCTTCGGCCACGCCACCAACTGGACCCTGGGCCTTCCGTTCCTGCGCACCTCCGTGGACCACGGCACCGCCTTCCCGCTCGCCGGCCGCGGCGTGGCCGACGCCGGACCGCTCCAGGCAGTCGTCGACGCCACCCTCGGGCTGATCGCGGGGGAGCTGCCGAAACGGCGGCGGTGACTACGACGCGCCCTTGCCGGAGAGGACGGCCGGGATCGTCTTGACCAGGATTTTGAGGTCGAGCATGGGCGACCAGGAGTCGATGTATTCGAGGTCGAGCTCCATCCAGCGGTCGAAATCGAGGTTGTTCCGGCCGCTGATCTGCCAGAGGCAGGTGATTCCCGGCTTCATGGCGAGGCGGCGTCGCTGCCAGCGCTGGTAGCGGGCCACCTCCTCGGGGATGGGCGGCCGCGGGCCGACCAGGCTCATGTCGCCCCGCACCACGTTCCAGAACTGCGGCAGCTCGTCCAGGCTGAAGCGGCGGAGAAACCGCCCGAAGCGGGTCACCCGCGGGTCCTGCCGGAGCTTGAAGACCGGCCCGTTCATCTCGTTCAGGTGCAGCAGCTCCCGCCGCCGCTCCTCGGCGTCCTCGACCATCGTCCGGAACTTGTAGAGGGTGAAGAAGCGGCCGTTCAGGCCGCACCGGGTCTGCCGGAAGAAGACGTTGCCGCCCGAGGTGAGCTTGATCATCAAGGCGATCATGCCCACGACCGGGAGCGCGAAGAGGAGGAGCAGCGAGGCGAGCGCCACGTCGAGCACCCGCTTCGACATGAGCTGGAGCTGGCTCGTGGGGGTGGTGGCGAAGGAGAGGAGGGGCATCCCGTCCAGCTCCTCGAGCTCCACCCGCGCCCGGGTGTGAGGGAAGAGATCCATCGCGAAGCGGGTGCGGATGCCCTGCTCCTGGAGGCTCAGGAAAAGGTCCTCCAGCCGGTCGAGCTCGCGGCGGTGGACGGCGAAGATCACGTCGTCCACCACGTTGCTCTCCACGATCCGCGGGATGTCGCCGATCTCGCCCAGGATCGGGTACCGGCTCGGCCAGGGCTCCTCCGGCGTCTCCCCGTTCCGGATGAAGCCCAGGATGCGGAAGCCCCAGAACCGGTGGCCGTGGACCGAATCCGCGATGCGG
>DATEIO010000745.1:0-9667 GCA_035278895.1 Thermoanaerobaculia bacterium
GCTCCGATCCTCTCCGCCATGGCGCTTCTGGCCGCCGTGGTGGTCGTCACCAACACCACGCTCGTGTCGGTGGCGCAGCGCACCTTCGACATCGGCGTCCGCCGGGCCGTGGGGGCCACGCGCGGACAGATCGTGCGGGAGGTGCTGGCCGAGGCCGGGCTGGTGGCGCTGGCCGGGGGGGTCGCGGGAACGCTCTTCGTGGCCGCTCTCGTGCGGCTGCTCGCCGGGCCTCTGGGGCTCGATCTCGAGGTCTCGCCGCAGACCGTTCTCCTGGCCCTCGCCGCCTCGGCCGCGAGCGGCATTCTGGCCGGCTGGTACCCGGCGCGCCGGGCTGCCCGGATCGACGTGGTCAACGCCCTGAGGTCCGAATGAGGCGGCGCGGCACCTGGGCGAACGTGGCGCTGGAGTCGGCGGCCCTGGCCGTGGGCTCGATCCGCTCCCAGCCACTTCGATCGGGCCTCGCGATCGTAGGAGTGGTCATCGGAATCGTCACCGTGGTCGTGGTGACGTCGGTCCTCGCGGGAGTGCGCAACCAGATCGCCCTCCTCTTCCGCGAGTTCGGCACGGACAACGTCTTCGCCTACCACCGCTCGGGCGACCCCTACGCCCGGCCCTCGCAGGACGAGGCGCAGAGAAAGGGGCTCGACCCGGCCTTCGCTCCGGAGCTCGCGCGCCTGGGCGAGCACATCCGGGACGTGGGAGTGCAGATCATCGTTCCCCAGGTCGTCAACGGCCGGGCGCTCGTGGCCCGCGGCGGCGGCAACGAGTCGGACGCCGTGCTGGTCGAGGGGGTCTCCTCGAACTACTTCGACGTGGTGAGCGCCGATCTGGCCGCGGGCCGGCCGTTCACCGACCTCGAGAACCGGGCGGGCGCGCGGGTGGCGGTTCTGGGCTCGAACATCGCCCGGGCGCTCTACGGCACGGGCAACGCCGTGGGCAGGACGCTCGTTCTGGGCGGAGTGGGCTACACCGTGGTCGGCGAGGCGGCGCCCCGAAAAGGCGGCTTCTTCGGAGAGAACCGGCAGGACAACGTGGTGGCCATTCCCGCGGGCACGGCGCGCCGCCTCTATCCGGAGGCGGACGCGACGGTGTTCTACATCCGCGCCGAGCCCGGCCAGCGGGACCTGGCGCGCGTGGAGGCCGAGGCCATCCTCCGCCGTCTCCGCCGGCTGGGTCCCGACCAGCCGAACGACTTCAATCTGTCAACGGCGGACCAGATCATCGCCCAGTTCGACCGGCTCTCCGCGGTGGTGGGCCTCGTCACCGTGGCGCTCGCGGCCGTGAGCCTGCTCATCGGCGGCATCGGCATCGCGAACGTCATGGTGATCGCCGTGACCGAGCGGACGCGGGAGATCGGCATCCGCCGGGCCGTGGGAGCGCAGCGCGGCGAGGTGCTGCGCCAGTTCCTCCTCGAGGCCGCCATCCTCTCCGGAGCCGGCGGCCTCTTCGGAGTCGTGATCGCCTCCGCCCTGGGCCTCCTCCTCTCGATTGCCGCCCCCGGCTTCCCGGCGATCCCTCCGCTCTCCGTGGTGGCCACCGGGCTCGGGGTTTCGTTTCTCGCGGGGATCATCGCCGGTTACGGTCCGGCAAGGCGGGCCGCGGCGCTGGAACCGGTGGAGGCGTTGCGGTACGAGTAGGGGGGAACACGGACTTTCACGGACCACCACGGACGAGCACGGACAGGAGACAACGGCCCTCTCTGCTGTCCGTGGTGGTCCGTGAAAGTCCGTGGCCGTCCCTCAAGCCTGCGCCTTCCCCGCCGCCACCGCCCTCTGGATGTACCCCATCATCTCCCGCATCGGGCCGGTGTCCATCCCGTGAACGACCGGCTCCTCGCGGTACATCGTCTTCAACGACTTCTCGATGCCGGGGTTGCCGCCGGTGAACTCCTGGACGAGGCCCATCCAGCGGCGGGCCAGGGCCTGCACGGTCTCGCTCGCGGGATCGGTGCCCTTGTCCATCTCCGCTTTCACCTGCTCCATGAGCTCCTTCCACTCGCCCTCCACCTGGCGGATGCGGTCGTCTCCGATCGCCTGCCGCCTTTCCTCGAGCTCTTTCCTCTGCTCCGGGGTGTAGTACTTGTCCAACATGGTGATCACCTCGATCGTCTGAAGAAAATCTTCGACGGAGACCGCCTCCGCCGAGCGGAGGCTCTCCGCGATCCCTTCCAGGCGGTCACGGAGCCGCTCTTGCAGCTCGATCTGCTCTCGAACGAGGGCGAGATGGAGCTCGACGA
Organism: Thermoanaerobaculia bacterium; assembly: GCA_035278895.1. GTDB lineage: Bacteria > Acidobacteriota > Thermoanaerobaculia > Multivoradales > UBA5704 > DATARR01. The sequence continues at coordinate 2,237 of DATEIO010000745.1, forward strand.
CCCGCTGGGGGGCGAAGCCAGGGCTTTTCAGACACTCCCGGATCTCGTCCAGGGAGAACCCCAGGCTTCGCAACGACTTGATCTGCTGCAGCCGCGCGACGTCGCTCTCCCCGTAGAGGCGGTATCCCGACCCGGTGTGGTGCGACGGCGTGAGCAGGCCGATCTCGTCGTAGTAGTGGAGCGTACGGACGGACACTCCCGTCCGCTTCGCGAGCTCCCCGACTTTCCACGGCGCAGGCCGCATGCTGGCCTCCTTCCAGCCGGTTTCTACCGGCACAAACAGAAGATAGAGCCTCACGTAACGTGAGAGTCAAGGGGCTGCATTGCGGATGAATTCCGCCACGTCCCTCTTGAGCTTCCGATGATCCTCCCGGCGGATGTACTGCATGTGGCCGGAGTCGTAGTAGGCGAAGTGGACGCGCTTCCGGTCCGCCTCGGGGAGCCCCATGTGGGCCACGCTGTACTCCGCCGCGAAATAGGGGGTCGCAAGGTCGTAATGACCGCTCACGATCAGGACCTGCATGTCGGGGTTCTTCATCATGGCCTGGCGTAGATTCTCGGCCATGTTGGGATAGCGACCCTCGTGGTTCGGGAAATGCCAGGGGAAGACTTTCTGGGAGATGCGCTCGTAGACCAGGTTTTCATCCTCCCGGTAGCCCAGCTCGCGGTGGAGATAGTCCAGGGCCGTTTCGAGGAACGGGGCGTCAAGCCTCGTCAAGCTCGGGTCGAACTCGTGGATCTCCCCGACCGCGTCCAGGTCGGTCCCGGTGAAACGGACGTCGATGCGGCCGATCGTCTGCCGCTGGTCGCGCAGGAGCTCCTTGCAGAAGCGGGCGTGCTCGACCCGGAGATTCGAGAGGAGAACGTAGTCGACCGAGAGCCCCGTATAGCGGGCAAGCTTTTCGGCGACCTGCTGCCGCCGGTCCGCGGGCAGCCAGTCTCCCATCAAAAGCGCCGGGCCGTACTCTTCGACGGCGAATTTCTCGACCTCTTTCAAGGTGCTGTGCAGATCGCCCGAAAGCTCCGGCGGGAGCTTCTTGTGGTACCAGGCCGCCGCCGTGTAGGTCGGCAGGAAGGTGATGTAGGGCATGTCGTTGCCGACGTTGAAGCGGTGGTCCTGGTGGTTGAGCACGACCGAGAGGAGGATGACCCCGTTCAGACGCATGCCGTGCCGGGTGACGAGGTGCTCGGAGAGACCGGCCACCCGGGTGGTCGCGTAGCTCTCCCCGGCGAGGAACTTCGGGCTCCCCCAGCGGCCGTTCCGGGTGATCCAGAGGCGGATGAATTCGGCCATGGATTCGATGTCGTTTTCGAGGCCGTGGAAATCCTTCGGGTCCACCCCCGGGGCCGCGCGGCTGAAGCCGGTCGAGACCGGGTCGACGAAAACCAGGTCGGTCCTATCGAGAATGGACTCCGCGTTCTCCACGAGCCGGCCCGGGGGCGGCAGCGGGAAGCCTTCGGGGTCCAGATCCACCCGCTTGGGCCCGAACGCGCCCAGGTGGACCCAGATGGCCGCGCCCCCGGGGCCGCCGTTGAAGGCGAAGGTGACCGGCCGCTCCGCCGGGTTCTTGACCCCGTCTTTCGTGTAGGCGATGTGGAACACCGACGCCCGGGGCTTGCCGTCCTCGGCGCGAAGGACGAGCGTTCCGGCCGTGGCCGTGTAGGAGATCCGCTCGCCGTCCAGGGTGACCACGTGCTGGGTGCGGGAGAGCTTCTCCTCGACGGCAGGCTCCGGCACCGGCAGGGCCAGGGACGGCAAGGGCAGAAAGCACAGCAAGGACAGAACAAAAAGGACACGTCTCCCCTGCATTGGGACTCCCTTCAAAGATAAATTGGACGTGGCTCCGCCACGAAGGTGAATCGATGCCTAACTATACGTTAGAACGGAGAAAAAGTTTGCGCAGGGCCGGGGGTGGGGACAAGCCCCACCCCTCTCAGTTGTCCACGTACCCTTCACGGGTGCGGACCTTGTCGCCCAGGCCGCGGACCTTGACGTCGATCTTGTGCCAGGAGCCGTCGCCCTTTCCGTTGCTCGGGTAATAGCCCAGGGCGTACTGCTGCCGGAGCTCCTGGAGGACGACCTTGAAGGCGCCCTCCAATTGATTGGCCTGCTCGATCTCCAGGATGCGCCCGCCGCTCTCCTCGACCGCCCTCTTGAGAGCGTTGTACTCGTGGTCGTTCGCCTCGTAGTTGCGCCAGGCCGAGGTGAAGGACTGGTGCTTGCCACCGAGTTGGATCCAGTAGATCAGCGCCTGGCCGGTGCGCGCCTTCCAAAGAAGGTCGTCGCCGGGGATGACGCTGTGGACGTCCGAGCCGTCGGAGAAGAGGACCACGACCCGCTGTCCCTGGCGGGCTTCGAGGAGCTTCAGCGACATGTACAGGAAGTCGTTGACCGCCGTGCCCCCGGCCGCCTTCACGCCCGAGAGCGAGGCCTGCAGGTTCTTCGGGTCCGAGGTGAACGGCGTGGTCTTGAGCATGCGGTCGGAGAACAGCGTAACCATGGCCTCGTCGAGCGGCTTCATGCCGTCCATGAAGGCCTTGGCGCCCCGCTGCACGGATTCCAGATCGTCCTCGGACATGCTTTCGCTGGTGTCCAGGAGGAGAACCGCGGTCAGGGGGAGCTCGTCGCGCCCGAAGGTGACGATCTCCTGGGTGGCCCCGTTGTCGAAGATCTGGAAGTCCCCTTGATCGAGCGCCAGGTCGCGCCGTCCGCCCCGGGCCACGGTCACGAAGAGGGTCCGGAGCTTCAGGTTGAGCACGTCGTCCACGCGCACGGCGTAGGTCTTCACGGCTCCGGCGGCCGAGGAGCCCGAGCGGGTGTAGGCCACGGCCCGGAACTCGCGCTCCACGTTGTCGTCGCCCACGTCGATAGTGACGTTGTAGGGCGGGACCTTGGAGACCGCCATCGGCTTGCCGTTGACGAAGTACTCGACCCGGTCGATCGGCTCGCCGGCCTGCACGTTCACCCGGACCTCGGTCGGTCCGAAGACGGGCTGCTCGGAGACCGGGCTCTCGAACCGGACATTCATCTGGGCCCCGGCGCTCCCCGCTCCCAGGAGCAGGGCCGCCGCGACCGCGAGCGCCGCACCGCGTCCGCGCCCGCTCATCGGCCCACCCCCGTCGCGGTTGCGACCGGCGCGCCCAGGGCCTGGGCGAGCATGGGCAGGCGGGACCGCGAATTTTCGGCGAGGAACGAGCGCGCCTCCTCAAAGATATCGGGACGGGCGGAGTTGTAGAGCCAGCGGGCGGAGCTGACGCCCTCGGCCGGGAGGGTCAGCGCCTTCTCGACCAGGGCTCCGGCCTCCGCCGACGCGCCCCGGCGGTCGAGCACCGAGGCGAGCTGGATGTGGAGGCGGACGTCCTCGGGATAGCGCTCGATCGCCGTGCGGAGGACCTTCTCCGCGGCCGAGGTCTTCCCCTGCCCGCTCTCGAGAAGCGCGAGCTCCTGGAAGGCCAGGGCGTTGACCCAGGAGGTCTCCGGGGCGGCCACCAGCTCCTCCAGGATCTTCTGCGCCTCTTCCGGCTTTTCCAGGCGCCGCAGAGTCACCGCCAGCCGGAAGCGGCCTTCCACGTGGGCCGGATCGGCCGCGAGGAGCTGGCGCAGCACCTCCTCGGCGCTCTTGTACTGCCCGTTCTTTTCATAGATGGTCGACAGGGCCAGGGAGGCGGAGACGTTCCGGCCGTCGAGCGCAATCGCCTCTTCCAACATGTCCGAAGCCGAGGGGTACTGGGCGGACCGGAGCAGCATCCCCCCCAGGCTGGTCAGCACCCGGCTCGCCACCAGGGAGGCCCCCTCGGTGCCGGACTGCTGCTTGTAGAGGACGGCCAGGTCGCGGGCCATCTTGCGCGTGTGATTGATGACGAGCGCCCGGCCCAGGACCGGCCCGTCGATCAGCCGGCGGTACGCCTCGTGGTGAAGGACGGCGATCGGCACCAGGACCTCCAGGTCGTTCGCGCCGACCTGGTGGATGACCGCCTGCTCGGCCTCGAACAGCCGCTTGCGGGTCTTCGGCTCCTCGTCCGAGACGACGGCCGTCTCCAGCTCGATCAGCTCGTCCGGCGCCCGGTCCACCTGACCCGACGACCAGTCGGTCAGGATCCGGCGGTAGAGCTCCTGGATCCTCTCCGAGGAGATCTCCTGCCCGGCCTTGAGGCCGAGAGACCCTCCCCCGGAGCCCGGCGCTCCAGCGGGGGGCGGGACCTGCCCCCAGGCGGTCTGGCCAGCCCACAGCCAGATCGCTGCGGCGAGCCATACGCCCGGCCCGCCTCTCTGCTCGATTCGCGCGCGCATAGAACCTCCACCGTTAGGTGCCTCCGTTCCTCTCCTCCGGAAGGCGCAGCGGTGAAACATGAAACAAGATCCAACATAGGAAGGCGTCCATTATAAGTGCTTCCCGGACGTTTTTCGGGACAATCCGTCGAAAAAAACGAACAGGCGCCCCGAATCCCCTCAGGGGACCGGCACGACCGGGGCCACTTCGGCCGGCTGCGGCACGGGCTGGCCGAACAGCGCCTTGACCGAAGGGCGCAGGAGGACGATGAGCGTGAGCACGCCCAGGACCGTGCCCAAAGGGGCGGAGAGGCAGGAGAGGCCGGCCATGACGAGGCAGAAGGTGTAGCGGGTCCGCTGCTTCAGATACGAGCCGGCCAGGGCGAGGCACACCGAATACCCCCAGCCCAGGGTCATGAAGATCACGGCGAAGGCGATCATGAACCACCCCGCGAGCCGCATCGCCGGCTCCCCCTCCGAGAAGTCGCCCCAGCCGGTGACCATGGCGAGCCCGAAGAAGAGGTGGAAGAGAGGGAAGGAGGAAAAGAGCGCGGAGATCCCCGCGACCACGTAGTGGAAGATCGACAGCAGATTGAGGTGCTCGAGATCTTCGTTCATCCCGCGTCCCTCCCCGGGCTGAGCCTGCCGGGATGGAGGCTGATCCCATTCCGGCAGGATACCCGCGGAGGATATCAGTTCACGGTAACGACTTTGACCTTCTGCCCCGGCTGTCCTGCGTCGTCGTTGACGCTCAGGGTCACCGAGTAGCTGCCCGCACCAGGAAACGTATGGGGGAAGCTGTTGCCGCTCTGGGGCTGGAAGTCGTTCGGATGCCCGAAGGTCCACGTCGCTATCAGGATTCCGAAATCGTCTGTGGACGTGTTGGTGAAGGTGCAAGTCAGCCCCGAGCAGGAGTACGTGAAGTTGGCCACGGGAAGGCTGTCGGTCTCGCTGCCACCCGGCGGGGTGAAAAGCAGGCGGTTGGGCGAGCCGCTTCCGATGTTCGAGAGACGGCTGGGCGTCGCATTGTTCACAAGGTAGGTCTGCACGCCGCTCTGGGTCGCGGCGGGGCTGCTCTGGAGATAACGGGCAGCGGCCCCCGCAACCAGAGGCGCTGCGGCCGAGGTTCCGCTAAAGGCGGCGATGTTCCAGAGATCGAGGTCCTTGCCTGGCGCAAAGAGATCCAGACAGGAACCTGTGTTGCTGGAATGCGTGGCGTCGAAGATCGCTCGCGCGTCGGAAGAGTCCGTGGCTCCAACCGTGATCGCCTCGGAGATCCTGGCTGGCGAAACGTCGCAGGCCGAGATCCCGCCGTTTCCAGCCGCCACCACAACGATCACACCCGCATTGAGCATGCCGCGGACCGCGTCGTCCAGGGCTTGAGAGGGGCTTCCGCCGAGACTCAGATTGGCAACCGCCGGCTTGATCCGGTTCGCGGTCACCCAATTCACACCGGAGATCACGTTGGAGATCAGGAACTCACAGTCTCCAGGAGCCGTGAGCGGAGGATCATTCCTCCCGGTCGAGCTGCAGCTTCCGCAGACCGAGCCGACCCGGACGGCATAGAGCTTCACTCCCTTGGCGACACCGCTAATCTGCCCGCCCAGCGCCTTGGCGACGCTGGTCCCATGTCCATTGCAGTCGCCATGCTGGAGGTTGCCGCTCGAATCCCGGACAACGGTGAAAGCGTTGACGACCCGCGAGCCGAAGTCTATTGAGTCAGCCCCGATTCCCGTGTCCAAGACGTACGCGTTTACACCAGCTCCCGTTGTCGTATAGGTGAAGTGGTTGTTGAGAGGACGGTCCCGCTCGTCGATCCGGTTGAGCCCCCATTGGACCGGAGGCGCCTGATTGGTGAAAAGATCGAGCGCCTGATCCTGCTCTATGTAGGCAACTCGCGGGTCCTTGGCCATGGACCGTGCCTGTGCCTCCGTCATGGCCAGGACGGCCCCTTGCAGAGCATGCTCGTACACCCGCTCGGGCCTGCCGCCATGGAACTGCGCCAGGCCATTAACGACCTCCGCCACGCTCAGGCCTGGAGCGGGCGCCGAGTCGGGCCGGCGGGCGATGCCTGCCTTTAAAACGACAATGTATCGGTCCTTGACCGCGTTCTCTCCCTGAATGAGCTCGCCGGCTCGGACACTGTAGGACAGGGTGACGAGACAAAGACCTGCCAACACCATGGATGTGCGCATAGAGGCTCCTTTCAGAAGGACGAATCAGGAATCCTTCCGAAACTTATACGCAAGAGACAATAGAAGCGTTGGTGCAAAAGAAAAGGAGCAGGATCTCTCCTGCTCCTTCACGCTCACCAGCAGACTGGCGAGTCCGGCGTTGCAAGCTACCCGCGGCGGCGCGGCTTGCCGTCGATCACCCGCTGGGGCACGTTGAGCGCCTTGAGCAGGCTCCGGCGGGCTTCCGGAGTGTAGATGAACGGCACGGACTGTTCGTCGACCGACGCGGCGGTGCTTCCCACGGTGCTCCCACCGAAGACGAACGGATAGAGGTTCACCGGCGGGATCTCGCCGTTGAACCGGTCGTTGATCGCCGCGATGAACAGGTTGGCGATGTAGGCGTAGCCGAACGCGTTCGGGTGGACGCCGTCGTAGGAGAAGACGCCGCCGGTCAGGAAGGCGCCCGTGTAGGTGATGCCACCGATGTTGACGCCGGTGGTGGCGAGCCGGGTCAGCTCCGCGTTCATGTTGACGAACGCTGCGTTGCGCTCGTTGGCCACGGCCTGGATGACGGCGTTATAGCCCTGGACCCGGGCCCGGATCGTGGCGACCTCCGAAGCGGAGAGCACCGCGCTGTCCGGCAGCGGCTGGCCATTGGAGCCCGGAATGCCCGGCGGCAGCCCGAAGCCCTGGGCGAGCAGCGCGGTCGCCGGCAGGAGGACGAAGTCCCCCGCGACGAGCGGGCCGTTGGGGCCGATCAGCGGAATGGGCTGGCCGTTGGGTCCGAGGACCGGCTGGCTCGTCTGCGGATTGACCACGACCCGCGGAACGGTGGTGACGTACGGGATGCTCGTCACGTCCGGAATGTTGGCGACCGCCATCCGGGCGCCGACCTGGGCGATCGCCGCGGCCGCCGTGCGGTAGGCCTGCTCGAAGACCGGCAGCGGGGTCAGGGTCTGGTCGTTGACGATGCCGGAGGTGGCCGCT
>DATEIO010000746.1:0-11415 GCA_035278895.1 Thermoanaerobaculia bacterium
GTGTCAGTCCGTGCTCGTCCAGGGAGGGGCGGGGGGGTGAGGACTCGATTAAGATCCCCCTCATGAAAGCCATTCGCGTCCACACCCCCGGCGGCCCCGAAGCCCTTCAGCTCGACGAGATCCCCGACCCGACGCCCAAGGAGGGCGAGGCGGTCGTCCGCGTCGAGGCGGCAGGGCTCAACTTCATCGACGTCTATTTCCGGACCGGCCTCTACAAGGGCTCGTCCTTCCCCTTCACCCTCGGGCAGGAAGCCGGGGGAACCGTCGCGGCCGTGGGGCCGGGCGTGACCGAGGTCGCCGTGGGCGACCGGGTGGCCTGGTCAGGGGTTCAGGGCGCCTACGCGGAGCTCGCCGTAGTTCCCGCGGCGCGGCTCGTGAAGCTGCCCGAGGGCGTGAGCACCCGGCAGGGCGCCGCGGCCATGCTCCAGGGGATGACGGCCCACTATCTCGCCTGCAGCACCTATCCGTTGAAGCCCGGGGACACGTGCCTCGTCCACGCGGCGGCGGGCGGCGTGGGGCAGCTCCTCTGCCAGATCGCGAAGCTCCAGGGCGCCCGGGTGATCGGCACGGTGTCCACGGAAGAGAAGGCGCGGATCGCCCGCGAGGCCGGGGCGGATGACGTGATCCTCTACACGAAGCAGGACTTCGTCGCCGAGGTAAAGCGCCTCACGGACGGCCGCGGCGTCCAGGTCGTCTACGACGGCGTGGGGCGCGAGACGTTCGACAAGGGGCTCGACTGCCTGGCCCGGCGCGGCATGATGGCCCTCTTCGGAGCCGCGAGCGGCCCGGTCCCTCCCTTCGATCCCCAGATCCTGAACGCCAAAGGCTCCCTCTTCCTCACTCGCCCCTCCCTCTTCCACTACATGACCACCCGCGAAGAGCTCCTGGAGCGGGCCGGGGACGTTCTCGGGTGGATCGCGGAGGGGAAGCTCAAATTGTCGATCGATCGTGAGGTTCCGCTGGCCCGGGCCGCGGACGCCCACCGGGCGCTGGAGGGGCGGGAGACGACGGGGAAGGTGTTGTTGATTCCCTGACCTCAAATCACCCGCTCATTCCCCCCATCCACCGGCAGGCACGCCCCCGTCGTCTTCGCGAACCGCGGCCCGCACAGCTCGGCCGCGGCTTCGGCCACGTCGCGGCTCGCCACCTCCACCCGGAGCACGTTGTTCCGCTTGTACTCCTCGACGGACAACCCGTACGAAGCCGCGCGGGAGGCGAGGACCTCGGGGGTCCAGACGCCCGTGTCGAACACGGCGTTGGGGTGGAGGACGTTGATGCGGATGCCGTCCTTCCCCCATTCGAGGGCTGCGACGCGGGCGAGTTGGGTGAGGGCGGCCTTGGACGCCGAGTAGGCGGAGGCTCCCGGCCCGGGAGCGGGCACGTTCTTCGAGCCGATCACCACCACGCGGCCGCCCCCGGGCGCGAGGCGGAGGAACGGATGGCAAAGGCGCAGGAGCGCGACGTTCGCGTCCAGATTGATCGCCATCACCCGCCGCCAGTCTTCGAGGGCCAGGTCCGCGATCGGCCGGGAGGACGGAAAGATGCCGGCGTTCAGGATCAGCAGGTCCACCCCGCCAAAGGTGGCCACGGCGGCGGAGATGCCGGCCGCCAGGTCTTCCTCTTTCGTGACGTCCGCGCGGATTCCCAGGAAATCCTTGCGCGGGAGCATCCCGACGATGGCGGAGCTCAAATCCAGCCCCACCACGGCGGCGCCGCGGGCGAGGAGCGATTCGACGCAGGCGCGGCCGATCCCCGAAGCGGCGCCGGTGACCAGGGCGACCTCTCCCGCGAACACGGGCGGGTTTCCGGCCTTCTTGAGCTTGGCCTGTTCGAGATCCCAATACTCCATGTCGAAGAGATCGCGCGGCGAGAGCGCCCGCCAACCGCCCAGGAGCGTGGCGCGCTCGATGATGTCCATCGTGTGCTCGTAGATCTCGGCCGCGATCGCGGCGTCCTTGGCCGTGCGGCCGGCGGCGAGGAGCCCCAGCTCGGAATCGATCACCACCCGGGGCGCGGGGTCGAGCACGGTCTTGGGCGCCTTCGCGTGCGGCGCGTGCTCGGCGAAATACTCGCGGTAGGCGCGGGCGTAGCCTTCCACGTCTCGCCCCACCATCGGCAGAGGCTTGGTGCGGATGACGTGATCCGGCGTGGCCGGCCCCTGCCGGGCGACCGTTCCCACGTCGGCCCGTTGACAGAAAGCGAGAGCTCGCGCATCCCGCCGGGAGTTGACGATCATCGGAAAGCCCGCCGTTTTCGAAAGCTCGTGCCTCAATTGAGCAATGGCCACGGGATCGGGCTCAGACGTCTCTTTTTCGGGATACGGGCCGAGATCCCAGGCGCCTTTTCGATCGAGATACTGCTCGGCGAGGCTCACGAGATGGATCATCCGCTCGTAGGATTCGCGGGCGGTCTCTCCGAAAGAAAAGATCCCGTGATTCAAAAGCACCATGCCGATCGTTTCGGGGCCGGCCTCGGCAGGGAACCGCTCGGCGCACAGGCGTGCGAGATCGAAGCCCGGCATGATGTAGGGGATCACCACGACCGATCCGCCGTAGATCTCGCGGATGCGCTCCTCTCCGCCGGGCGTGTTGGTGACCGTGACCACGGCGTCCGCGTGGGTGTGATCCACGAATTTATAGGGGAGGATCGCGTGGAGGATCGTCTCGACCGAGGGCACGGGCGCGGACGAGCGGGTCAGGTGGGTGACCAGCTCGTTGACCATCTGGGGATCGGAAAGCTCGGAGAGCTTCGCGAGCCGCAGGAGGTGATCCATCCGCACGGGCGAAAATCCCGCGGCCTCGATCGTCTCCAGGTCCCAGCCGCTCCCCTTCACGTAGAGGAGCTCTTCCTCATCCCCCAGGAGATTCTTCTCCCGGATCTTGACCGAGGTGTTGCCCCCGCCGTGGAGCACGAGGGACTTGTCCCGCCCGAGCAGGCGGGAGGTGTAGACGCGGAGCCCGAGGTCTCCCGGGTGCTCCGCCGCTTCGGTGTCGTTCCAGAGGCTTTTCATGTCCCGGGAAGCATATCGCTACCCCACCCCGAACCACCGCCTCCGCCCCGCCACCGCGGCGATCCCCAGCGCCACCGTTGCCACGAGATAGGCCACCGGAACCCCCAATTTCGCTCCCTCCGGCACGGCCCCCATGAAATCCAGGGCGGGCACCCGCTGGAGCGGGCCGATGTACCAGAGAGCCAGATACACCGCCTCGAACGGCCGGCTCGTGCCGCTCCACACCCCCATTGCCAGGGCCAGCGTGGGGATGAACGCCGCCCCCACGGCCCAGGCCCCCAGAGCGGGCCAGTCCCCCGCAACCGCCAGGCGCACGCCCACGCCGATCCCCGTCACGACCGCCAGAAGAACCCCCGCAGCCCACGTGGCTGGAAGCTGGCGCCGGATCGGCCACGCCGCCGAGAACACCAGCTCCGACGTGGCATGCCGGGCCTCGCGGTTGCCGAGGGAAGACCACAGCAGAATCGGCCAGATCCAAGCAAACGGGAGCACGAACTTCCGGGCACCTTCCAGAGGCGCCACAAAGCCGGCAATGATCAATCCCAACGCCCCGGCATACCACCACCACCGCTGCCCCTGGAGCAGCAGCCGCAACTCGGCTTTCAACAGGGCGAAAAACCCGAACCGCCGGGCCCCCGCGGGCAGGGGCGTCAGCCCACGCCCCCCCGGGGCGTCGTTCGGATAGCCCAGGGTGGAAACCCTGGGCGAAATCCCGCCAGGCGCCCCAACCTCGGACTCCGGAACCCCAGGCACTGACACCCTGGGCATCTCCGCCCCCGCCGGATCGAACCGATCGAAAAACACCGCCGCCAACAACGCAATCCCCACCGCCACCCCGAGCCACAAAAACCGCCCCAGGAGCAGGTCGGCCGTCCAGTCGAGCCCGTCCCACCGGAAGACCCGCGCCTCGCTCTCGCCCCGGAGCGTGCCCAGAACGAAGCCGTCCCCGATGGTCCCCAAAGCGGCCTCGGCCTTCTGACGCATCTGGGCCTCGAAGAGAGTCAGGCCCATGAAGTCCCACCGGCCCTTGACCATGGCCGTGATCGACACCACGGTGGTCCAGGAGAAGAACCAGGCCACGTTGCCGAAGCCGCCGCGCAGGAAGCGGATGGTCTCGAAGAGCACGGCCGTCGCGGCCGCCAGGGCCAGGACGGGAAGGGTCACGATGAGAAGAGGCGAAAGGAGATCCCACGGCGCGATGCGCATCTCCTCCCCCGCCACGAGTTGTGCGGCGACACCCGCCACGGCGAGAACGCCCACCATGGCGAGGAGCACCGCGAAATTGCTCGCCGTCTTGCCCAGCGTGTAGAGGACCTTGGACATGGGCGTCGTGGCGAGGATCTGCCCCACGCCGGTCTGCCGGTCCCGCTCGACCGAATTCTTGACCACATAGAAGCCGGCGAGCGAGAGGAAGAAATTGGCCACGAGCGCGATCAGCGCGCCCACCCAGGCCGAGTTGTAGACGCCGCGCACGCCGCCCACCCAGAGCTTGATCTGCCCGGCGCCGACCGCGTAGCCGAGCCAGACCGCGAGCGCCAGGGTGACGAGGAATCCGTAGCGCCTCACGCGCTCCAGGAAATCCGCGCGCAGGAGATGATAGAGAACCCGCGCCTGGCTCACGCCGCTTCCCTCCCCCGGTCGAGCACGGAGAGATAGGCGTCTTCGAGGCTCGGCGCCACCGGGGACGCCCCGGCGGCCGGAGGGCGCTCGGAGACGACCCGGGCGTGGACCCCGTCCGGCCGACGGATGGTGCTGCTGATCCGCCACCGCTCGCGGGCCGCGGGCAGCTCGGAGCTGGGGAGAACCCACTCCCAGACCTTGCCCTCGACCGACCGCAGCAGCTCTTCGGGCTCCGCGTGGGCGAGGAGGCGCCCGCGGTCGATCAACGCGATCCCGGTGGCCGTGGCCTCGACGTCCGAAACGATGTGCGTCGAAAGGAGCACGATTCGCTCGCCGCCCAGATCCGAAAGAAGATTCCGGAAGCGGACCCGCTCCTCGGGATCGAGCCCCACCGTGGGCTCGTCCACGATCAGGAGCTGCGGATCGTTGAGCAGCGCCTGGGCGATGCCGATCCGCTGGCGCATGCCGCCCGAAAATCCCCCGAGAGGGCGTTTCCGCGCCTCGGTCAGGTTCACGAGCACGAGAAGCTCCTCGATCCGCTGCCGAGCCGCCTTCGCGTCCAGCCCCTTGACGGCGGCCATGTACTCCAGAAACTCCACGGCGGAGAGGTTCGGATAGACCCCGAAATCCTGCGGGAGATATCCGAGAACAGCGCGCAGGTCATTGGGAGAGCGGACGACGTCCGTCCCATTCCACAGGACCGTCCCCGCGGTTGGCCGGGTGATCGTCGCGAGAATCCGCATGAGCGTCGACTTCCCTGCCCCGTTGGGCCCCAAGAGGCCGAGCACCCCAGGCCCCAGGTCCAGGCTGAACTCCCGAAGCCCCCAGAAATCGCCGCGATAGCGCTTGCCGACGCCCTCGATCGTGAGTCTCATGGTCCCCTCCCTTCCGTCCCTGTGTACGTAGTTGGTGGAGAGAGGTTACCCTGAAAGGCGATGATCAATCTCAGAATGGTGACCGCCGCCCTGCTCGTGATGATCCTCCTCGGCGCCTGCGCCGCTCCGACACCCCAGACGCCCGAGAGGGACGCGGGTGCCCCCTTCCTCGCACCGGCGGAGGTCCGGGAGACGCCTCCCCCCTCCACCCCCCCGGCCCTGCTGACCGCCGTCCGCACGGCGGAGCACCCGGGCTTCGACCGCGTGGTGTTCGAATTCGCCGAGGGACCGCTCCCGGGCTACCGGGTCGCCTATCTCCAGGGGCCCGCCCAGGACTGCGGCTCCGGGGAGGAGAAACCGGTCGCAGGCGGCGCGCTCCTGGAGGTGACCCTGCGCCCCTCCAACGCCCACACCGAGGAGGGGCAGCCGACGATCCCCTTCCGCGAGCAGCCGCTCACCCTCCCCGTCCTCCGCGAAATCGAGCGGACCTGCGACTTCGAGGGGGTCGTCACCTGGGTTCTCGGGGTATCCTCAGGAAGACCTTTCCGGGTGACCGAGCTTTCGGGACCGGCGCGGCTGGTGGTGGACGTGGAGCGCTGAGGGGAGATTTCTCTATGTTCAAGGTCGATCATCTCGACCACGTGGAGCTGTTCGTTCCGGACCGCCGGGAGGCGGCCCGGTGGTACGAAGAGACGCTGGGGCTCTCGATCCTTCCCCAGCACGAGCACTGGGCCGACGACCCGCGCGGCCCGCTCATGATCTCCTGCGACAACGGCAAATCCATGCTCGCCCTGTTCACGGGCGATCCCCGGGGACATCACCCCACGGCGGACTTCCACCTCGTGGCTTTCCGGGTGGACGGCAAAGGGTTTTTCCGCTTCCTGGAGCACGTGGCCTCTCACCCTGTCTGGAACGAGGCGGGCGAGGAGGTCCGAGCCCTCACTCCAAAAGACCACGGCCAGGCGTTTTCCGTCTATTTCTGTGATCCGTGGGGGCACCGGCTGGAGGTCACGACATACGACGAGCGCTACGTGCGCGACCGGCTGGGGTAGGAAATCCCCACCTCTTCGAGCGCTTCCGAAAGGGTTTCCCCACCCTTGGCCGCGAAATCGAGCGTGCGGGTGGGGAACGGAATGGTGATGCCGTTTTCATCGAACGCTTGCTTGATGCGCTCGATCGCTTCGCTCTGGGCCGCGAGGAAGTCGGGCTGGCGTTGGAAGGTGATCCAGAACCGCACGACGAAGTTGATCGAGCTCTCGCCGAACTCCTCGTAAAAGAATTCGGCCTCCTTGTCCGGCAGCCGCGTCGAAACCCCTTCGACGGCCTGGATGGCGATCCGCCGCGCCTTTTCGAGGTCGTCCCCGTAGGAGACACCGAGGCGCAGGTCCACCCGGCGCTGGCCTGTCGAGCTGTAGTTCATGACCGGGTTTTCGAAGACCTGCTTGTTGGGGATCAGCACCACCTGCCCCTGTTGGGTACGGAGCTCGGTCCAGCGCAGGTGGACCCGCTTGACGACTCCGAAGAAATCCTTGGTCTCGATGATGTGCCCCGGCCGGAAGGGGCGCTGGACGGAGAGGTAGATCCCGGCCATCAGGTTCGCGGCAATGTCCTGGAAGGCGAACCCCAGCGCCAGCGTGATGATGCCGGCGCCGGCCAGGAGCGACGCCACCGTCTTCTGAAGCTCCAGAATCCCCAGGGCCACGAACAGGCCGACCGCGATCAGGGCGAGGAACACACTGTAGGAGAGGAGCTGATTGACCTGCTCGCTGTGCGAGACCCGGCGCAGCAGCCGCTTCAAGACGTTCCTCACCAGCCGGGCGATCAGCCAGAAACCGATCAGGACGACGACCGCCACCAGCAGATTGGGCAGGAGGAGCACAAATCCCCGGCTCCAGGCCACCATCTTCGCGTTCAACAGGTCCCAGGCCTTGTGAAAACCCATACCAGGAATGCAAATTTGCAAGGAGCGGGCCACTCGATGTGCTGATATCCTTGAAGGGATTCTTCAACTGAGGAGATCCGGACGTGACACGACGCCTGATCCGCCCGCTCGTTTTCCTTCTCGGTTTTCCGGTTCTTGCCGCGCTCCCCCTGGCTGCCCAGAAAGCTCCAGGCAAGATCACGGTCTCCGGCCGGGTGACGGGTCCGGGCGGCGCGCCGGTCAAGGACGTCCGCGTCCTGCTGGTCCCGATCCCTCCGGCTTTCGAAGCGGGCCGGACCGAGCTGGCCGGCCGGGCGTTTCCGGAGCCGGCGGCGACGGTCGCAGCCGGCGCCGACGGCGCGTTCCGGCTGGCGGCCGAGCCCGGGTTCTGGCGGGTGATCGTCGAGGCTCCGGGGTTCGTGCCGCTGGAGCACACTCTCGTCCCGCTGACCGAGGAAACCGAGCTCCCGGCAGCCCGTCTCCGGCCGGACGCCCTCCTCTCGGTGCGCGTGACCGGCCCCGGGGGCCAGCCCGTGCCCGGAGCCCGGGTCCGCGTCGAGACGGAGGAAGAGAACCTGCGGGGACGCCTCCCGGAAACGAGTTGGACGGTGCCGCGGCGGGTCGGAGCCACGGGCGCGGACGGCAAGGCCGTCCTTCCCCGCGCGGCGGACGAGAAGCTGACCGTGCGGGTGGCCGCCCCGGGCCTCGCTCCGGCCGAGCGGAAAGAGGTCCGGAGCAGCTCCGTCTCCCTGACCCTCTTCGCTGGAAGCCCGGTCCGCCTGCTCGCGCAGGATGCCCAGGGGAAGGCCGTGCCGGGCGTTCTGGCGCGCCAGCAAGGGAGCCGCTGGCCCATTGCCCAGGCCGACGCCGCCGGGCTCCTCACGCTCGCCACGGGTTCCGGGAAGCTCGATCTCGAGCTGGTGGCGGAAGACGGCCGGATCGCAGGGACGGCAGCGAAGCCCGCTCCGCCCGGAAAGGCGGAGCCCCGGGCCGTCCGGCTGCCTCTTCTCCTCACAGTGGCCGGCAAGGTCGTGTCGGCGGAGGACGGACGGCCGGTTGCAGGGGCCCTCGTCTCGACCTATCACGACGTAGGCGCGTTCACGCGGACCACGGCGGACGGCACCTACCGGATCACCGCCTCCGCCGAGCCGGAGACCGAGGTGCAGGCGGCCGCGAGCGGCTTTTTCCAGGCCTCGGGCGACCTCCGGAGCGGCGAGGGGCGCGAACGCCGAGGGCCCACCCTGGCGCTCGATCCCGCCGCGCGGGCGGGCGGTGTGGTGGTGGACGAGAGCGGCCGGGGAATCGCCGGAGCCGAGATCAAGGCCACGCTCCAGGACACGTCCCGCCCGCTGTTCCGGTTCAGCCAGCTCCCTGGCGGAAGCACCGCCCGCAGCGGGGTTTCGGGCCGCTTCGTTCTGGGCAGCCTCGTGCCAGACGCCTCCTACGGCCTCCTGGTCGTGAAGCCGGGCTTCGCCCCCGCGCGGACCGAGCTGCTCCCCGGGGGGAACGCCTCCGGCCTGCGGATCGTGCTCCGTACCGGCCGCAGCGCCTTCGGCCAGGTGCTGGACCAGCGCCGTTCCCCCGTGGCCGGCGCTCAGGTGGCGCTCCGCCCGGCCAGGCCCACTGACATGAGGGCCCGCGTTCGCGAAACCCTCTTCCCCACCGCTCCGTTCGAGGGCACGACCGACGCGGCTGGCCGCTTCGAGCTCGCGCATCTGCCCGCCGGGACCTATGACCTCACCGTCCGGGGCCGCGGCTTCGCCCCGCTTACCGTGCCGACGCTGACCCTCCCCGAGGGGAACGGCGCGACCGACCTGGGCTCGGTCCTCCTGGCTCCGGGCGTGTCCCTCGCGGGCGTCGTGGCCGATCCCCAGGGACGCCCCTTGGAAGGCGCGGAGGTCTGGGCGCGGACCGCTTCCGACGAGACCGGAATCTTCGCGCTTCCGATGCGCGATCCCGGACCTCCCGACGCGGTCACCGGAGCGGATGGCGCCTTCCGCCTGGAAGACCGCGCTGCCGGGGAGTCCTTGAGTATCTCCGCCCGCCGCGCGGGCTACGGTTCGAGCGAGGTGCCGCGGGTCTCCCTGCCGGCCGAGGAGGCCGTCAAGATCGTGCTCTCCCCCGCCTCGCGGGTGTCGGGGCGCGCCCTGGGGCCGGACGAAAAACCGGTTCCGGGGGCCCGCGTCGTGCTGATGGAGATGCGGGAGACGATCCGGGGCGGCTTTTCAAGCCAGGTTCCCGGCCGGGTCGATCAGGCCGTGGTGGACGAGGAAGGCGGCTTCGTGTTCGAAAACGTGGCTCCCGGCTCGATCAATCTGAGCGCCATGGCGCCCCGGAGGCAGGAGGCGGAGCTCGAAGGGCTGGAGGTCCGCGCCGGCCAGGAGCTCGCGAACGTCGACCTCGTGCTCGCGCCGGCCGCTACGATCGAGGGGCGCGTCCTCTCCCCCGCGGGCCGGCCGGTCCCGGGCGCCGAGGTCGCCGTCCAGGAGGCCGGAAAGAGCGGAATGGTCGGATTCTCCCGGCTCCGTGCCATGACGGACGGCGACGGCGTCTACCTCCTGGACGGCGTCCCTCCGGGCCCGCGGACGCTCGCCGCCTCCGCTGAAGGCTACCGCCGGACCGTGCGCGATCTCGACGTGAAGGCGGGCGGGAACGCCCTCGATTTCGACCTGGAGACCGGCCTCGAGGTCTCCGGCCGGGTCGTGGACGACTCCGGAGCCCCGCTGGCCGGAGCCCAGGTCTGGCTCCGCGCCAACGTCCCCACGCCGGACGCGCCCCGGGCGATCACAGGCGCCGACGGCGCCTTCCGCTTCTCCGGCCTCTCCGAGGGGACCTTCCGCCTGACGGCCAACAAGGCGGGGTACACCGACGCCAGCCGGGGGCAGGAGGTCATCCTCTCCGGCTCCTCGGTGAACAGCCTGGAGATCAAGCTCGCGCCCGGCGGAGAGATCACGGGCCACATCTCCGGCCTCCCCTTCGACCAGCTCTCCAAGGTGCGGGTCTTCGCCGGCTGGGAGACGAACGCCGGACGGGTCGACCCGGAAGGGAACTATCGAATTTCCAACCTCCGGCCCGGCGATTGGGACGTGCGGGCCATGGTGTCCGACAGCGCTCTCCACGCCGAAGGCAAGGTGACCCTGGAGCCCGGAGCTCCCGAGGCGCGGCTCGACCTCCGCTTCGGCGGCGGCTTCGAGCTCCAGGGTTTCGTGACGAAGAACGGCAGCCCACTCGCAGGGGCCTCGGTTTCGTTGCGCCGGCTCGGGGACCGCCCCCTGCCGCTCAACGCCACGACCGACTCCGGCGGGGTCTTCCTGCTGCGCGGCCTCGAAGCGGGAAACTGGGAGCTGGAGGTCGCCCACGCCGGCGGCAAGACCCGTCACAAAGAGACGCTCGAGATCACGGGAGACCGCGAGGTCCGCGTCGACCTGCGCACCGCGAGCCTCGCCGGCCGCGTGGTGGACGCCTCGGGAGCGGGCCCCGTGCCCGGAGCGAAGATCGCCCTCGAAGCGCCGGACGGCCAATCCTTCCTCCTGAACGACACCACCAGCGACTCCCGGGGCGCCTTCCGCCTCTCCGAGGTGAGCGAGGGCTCCTGGATCCTGCGCGTGAGCAAGGACGGCTACGCCTCCGCCCGGGAAGACGTCCAGATCGACAGCTCGCCGGTCGAAGACCTGGAAGTGCGGCTCCAGCCGGCCGAGGGGATCACCGTAGAGGCCCGGCTCGCGAACGGCCGGACGCCGGACCGGATCCAGGCCGCCGCCCTGGACGCCAGCGGAAAAATCGTCGTCGAGGGAGAGTACCCCACGGGTGAAAACGGCCTGACGCGGCTCGGGAACATCCCCGCCGGAAGCTGGCAGCTCGTCGTCGCGTCCCCGGAATCGGCGTCCGCCACCGTCGCCGTGACCTCGCCGGGTCCCGTCGTCCAGGTCCTCCTGCCTGCGCCGGGCGAGCTGCGGTTGAAGGTGCCCGCGCTCGAAAAAAGCGGCGCA
>DATEIO010000747.1:0-14109 GCA_035278895.1 Thermoanaerobaculia bacterium
GAGCACGTAGCCTTCCGTGCCGTCCAGGCTGCCGCTCTTCAAGAGCCCCTTGCGGAGACGTTTAAACGCCTTGTCGTAGACGCCCTGGCGCATCTCCAGCCGCGACTGGAGAACCTTCAGGTCCTCCTCCACCCATCCCCCGTAGGTCCCCAGGACCTGATGGGCGCGGTCCAAGGCCGCCTGGGCCTGCGCGTCCTGCCCCTGGTCGAGGAAGAGGCGGGCCCGGCTCAGGTCGATCTGCGCGTCCAGGATCTTCGCCTCCTGCTTCAGGTACCTCTTCTCCGTCTTCTCGGAGCCGACGAACACCTCCGCCGCGAGCGCCTTGCCGAACAGGGCCTCGGCCTCGCCGGCCTTCCCGGCCGCGGCGGCGTCCAGCCCCTGGTAGAAGAGCACCCGCTTCGGCGTGCGGCTCTCGTTGAAGAAGCGGCCGAAGACCTCCTCGTACCGGTCGAGCCACAAGGACTTCGGCTCGTGATCGAGGTCGATCGCGACGTCCGTCTTCTCGCCCTGGAGCACGACCGTCCCCCGCACCCGGGCGTTGGCCGCGGTCTCCCCCTTCTTCCCCTTGGCCTTCTCCCGCGCGGGATCGTGGACCTCGATCTCGACTGGCACCACGAGCGTCGAGCTCGCGACCTGGATCTGGTCGAGCCGCTCGCGGGTCACGTCGAAGCCGTTGCCCGTCTTCACCGCCTTGTAGCGGAACCGGTACGGCGCCTGCTGGCGGGCTTCGCCTTTGACCTTCCACTTGCCGTCGCCCGCAGGCTCGAAGCGGTAGCTGTAGTAGACCTCCGGAAGGCCCGTGCCGTAGACGAACTGGCCGGCGAACGGGTCCAGGTCTGCCGTGGTCACCTTCTCGATGATCGAGAGGAAGTCTTCCGTGGAGATCGCCCGGTTGGCGGACACCTTGACGACCTGGCGGAGGACCTTGGGAAAATTCTCCTCCCCCAGGCTCTTCGACAGCATGTCGAGGATCACGGCCCCCTTGTTGTAGACGATGGCCTGGTAGGCGTTGCCCGAGCGGCTGGAGAAGAGCCGGGTGCCCAGGACCACGGGTCCCAGCGACTCGATCGCCCGCCCGTCCTCCGTGGTGCTGGTCAGCGACTCCTGCCAGCCCTCCGTGGGCCCCAGGCCGTAGCGGTTCTTCTTGTCGAGCTTGTTCCTCCCGTAGAGCATCGAGGCGTAGTTGGCCATGGCCTCGCTGATCCACTGGTCGCGGTAGCTCTCCCAGCCCACCATGTGCCCCCACCACTGGTGCGCCACCTCGTGGGCGATGACCGTGCGGCGGTCCTCGAGCCCCAGGAACAGGTTCCAGACGCCCAGGTCCGTCATCATCAGGCTCGACAGCGTCACGAAGCCGAGCATCGCCTGCGAGTAGTCCCGGGGGACGGTGACGACCGTTAGCTCGTCCAGGGGATAGGGGCCGAACAGCTCCTCGAAGTAGAGGAGCGAGTCGCCCACCGTCTTGGTGATCTCCTCGCGGGCGTCCTTGCCCATCCAGGAGACGTCGGGATCGAAGGCGAGCCGGATATCGACGTGGCCGGCGCGCGTGGTTTCGACCTTGTACTTCCCGATCTCGAAGGCGAAGCCGGCCGCGGGGAGGTCCAGGACGCGCCGCTCCCAGCGCAGGCCGTCGCTCCCCTCCCCGCCCTCCGCACGGCGGCCGCAGGAGACGAGGCCGAGCCGGCGCGGCCAGCGGAAGGTCACGTCGTAGGGGGCACGGTCCACGGTCCCGGCGTGGGGATACCACCCCAGGGTGTCGAGCAGGGCGAAGCGGCCGCTCTGCTTCTCGACCAGGCTCCCCGAATACTCGATGGTGAGGCTCACGGTCTCCTCGTCCGCGGGCGCGCGCGGCAGGAGGACCGTCAGGTCCGTGCCCTGCCGGTCGAAGAAGAGCTCCACCCCGGAGCCGTCCGTCACCCGGGAGACCGCGAGGTCGCCGTTGAGCGTCAGGTCCACGGCCCGGGAGCCGCGGACAGCCGGCTTCAGGTCCAGGCGGGCCTTGCCCGAGAGCCGCAGGTCCTTCTCCGCGATCGCGACCTCCAGGGTGTACTTCTGGGGCTCGAAAGAGGCGCGGCCGCGGGCCGCGGAGCCGTCCTTGCCCCGGAGCGAGGCCGAAAGCCAGGTGTCCCACTGGCCGAGGTCGTCGAGCTCCACCCCGATCAGCCGCCCCCGCCGCTGCTCGCGGCTCAGCTGCCGCAGGATCTTGCGCTTCTCCTTCTCCGTGGCCTCGAGCGGCACGAAGCTCCCCAGGGTTACCTGCTCCTGGGAGCCCGGCTCCACGAGATACAGGAACTCCCCGAGCTCGCTCCCCTTGAACCGTCCGGCGAAAAAGCCCTGGGACGAGGTGTCTCCCACCACGTCCTTCAAGACCGCCCCGTCGACGTTCAGGAGCTTCCTCTCCGGGCTCCCCTTCCACTTCGCGTAGACCTCCTCGGCCCGCCGGGCGAGCGCGGGGTCGAGCGGCTCGGCCCGGGGTTTTTTCAGGATCGCGTCCACCGCGGCGTCCAACCCGAGCACGAGGACCATCTCCGTCAGCTCCTCGTCCAGCCGCGGCGCCCCCGTAAAGAGGTCGAGCTGTCCCGCCTCCACCTCGTCCGGCGGCTCGATCACGATCCGCCCCTGGCCGAGGAAGACCATCTCCACGGTCTTGCCGCCGACCGCCGAGACCGGCAGCAGCACGCCGTCCCCGAGCGTCAAGGTCGCGATCCCCGCGTTCAGCTTCAGGTTCTTCAAGGTAACCGCGCGGGCAGGGTCGAGCCGCGCCGCCTCGATCTCGCGGCGCAGCGTGGCCGGATCGGGAACGTCGGCCCGGGCCCCGGGCGAAGGCAGAAGGACGAGCGACAGGAGGACGGCGGACAGGATACGGTTCATCGAGAGTCTCCTCACGCAGGGGATGTCCGGTCCTCCGCAAAACGTTTCGGAGCGACCAGGGTGATCCCCAAGGCTGCGAGGAGAGCCATGCCCGCGCCGAAGCCGAAGGCCGTGGCCGGCCCTTTCGAGTCCCAGATCAGGCCGAACAGCAGCGAGGCGGGAAGGGCGCCCACTCCGAGGGCCAGGTTGTACCAGCCGAAGGCCGCGCCCCGCCGGTCCGCGGGAACCAGGTCCGCCACCAGCGCCTTCTCCACCCCCTCGGTCAGGCCGAAGTAGATCCCATAGACCGCGAACAGGGCCCAGGCGTGCCACGCGGCCCCGGCCCGGCCCAGCCCGAGATAGACCGCGGCGTAGATCAGCCAGCCGGCCACCAGGAGCGGCTTTCTCCCGATCCGGTCGGACAGCGCGCCGCCCGGCGTGCTCGACAGCGACTTCACGACGTGGAGCATGGCCCAGAGGATAGGGATGAGCGCCGCGTCCACCCCGAGGTCGGCGGCCCGCAGCAGGAGGAAGGCATCGGTCGAGTTGCCCAGGGTGAACAGGAGGAGGACTCCCAGGAAGGCCCAGAAGCGGCGGCCCAGAGGGGTCCTCAGGTCGACCTGCGGCTTCTTCTCGGCCGTGGCGCGCGGCACCTCCCGCACCCCGAGCACGAGGGCGGCGACCGCCAGCGCCCCCGGCACCGCGGTCCACAGGAAGAGGTGGCGCAGGTCGAGGTCCGCCCAGCGGAGCAGAGCGAAGGCGAGGAGCGGCCCGACCACGGCTCCGGCGTGGTCCGCGGCGCGGTGGAACCCGAAGGCGCGGCCCCGGATCGACGGATCAACCGAATCGGCGATCAAGGCGTCCCGGGGAGAGCTCCGGATCCCCTTGCCCACCCGGTCGGCCACGCGGATCGCGAGCACCTGGGAGACCGACTGCACGAGCCCGATGAGCGGCCGGATCACGGAAGCGATCGTGTAGCCGGCGAGCACCAGGGGCTTTCTCTTCGCCACCCGGTCCGACCACCACCCGCTCGCGAGCTTCAGGAGCGCCGCCGTGGACTCCGCCGCCCCCTCGATCGCCCCCACCGAGGTGGCCGAGGCACCCAGCACGCTCGCCAGGAAGACCGGCAGCAGCGGATAGGTCATGTCGCTCGACACGTCGGTCAAAAAGCTCACCACGGCGAGCGCCAGGACGTTCCTTCCGACTTTGGGTTTCACTGATGGGGATTCTAAAACGAACGGCCGGCGCGAGGTGCGCCGGCCGTCGAGAGAAGTGTGGGAGAAAGACGATCTAGACCGACTTGCGGGGGGCCGTGGTCTGCGCCCGGCCCTCCTTCTTGGTGGAGACCTTCTTCTTGGCCTCGCCCTTGGGCTTGGCCTCCTTCTTCGGCTTGGCCTCCTTGGCATCCTTGGCGGGGGCCTCCTTCTTGGGCTTCGCGGGAGCCTTCGCCTTCTTGGCCGGCTTCGCGGGCTCCGCCGGAGCGGCGGCCTCCTCCCGGTCGACCAGCTCGAGCACCGCCATCTCGGCGCCGTCGCCCTGGCGCGGTCCGAGCTTGACGATCCGGAGGTAGCCGCCCGGACGCTCCTGGAACCGCGGTGCGATCTCATCGAAGACCTTCTTGACGAGGTCGCGCTTCAGCACCCAGCGCAGCACCCAGCGCCGGTCGTGGACCGTGCCGTGCTTGCCGCGGGTGATCACCTTTTCCGCGATGGGACGCAGCTCCTTGGCCTTGGGGAGGGTCGTGACGATCTTCTCACTCTCCACCAGGGACTGGAGCTGATTGCGGAACAGGGCCTCCCGGTGAGAGGTCGTCCGCCCGAGCTTCCTGCCTTTGACCGCGTGACGCATGATGTCTCCTTAAGCCGAAGCCCCGGCGCCCGAGGGCCGCTCCGGAACGTCCATGCCGAGCGAGAGGCCCAGCTTGTCGAGAACCTCCTGCACCTCTTCCAGAGACTTCTTGCCGAAGTTCTTGGTCTCCAGCATGTCCTTCTCGGTCCGCCGGACGAGGTCGCGGAGCGTGTGGATGTTGGCGTTCTTGAGCGAGTTGGCCGAGCGCACCGAGAGGTCGAGCTCGTCGATGTTCTTGGCGAGCAGGGCGTCCAGGCCCGCGAGCTCCTCGCGGCCGAGCTCGCCGCCGTCGTGCCGCAGGCTCTCCTCGGACTGGATGAAGATCCCGAGGTGGTCCTTGAGCAGCATAGCCGCGAGCGAGACCGCCTCTTCCGGCGAGACCGTGCCGTTCGTCCACACCTCGAGGATGAGACGCTCGTAGTCGGTCGTCTGCCCGAGGCGGGCCGCCTCGACGCGGTAGTTGACGCGCCGGACCGGGCTGTGGGCCGAGTCCACCGGAATCCAGCCGATGCCCATCGACTCGTCGAAGTTGCGGTCGGCGGAGACGTAGCCGCGGCCCTTCTTGATCTGGGCCTGAAGCTTCAGATGCGCTTCCTCGTTCAACGTCGCGATGTGGACGTTGGGATCGAAGACCTCGATCTGCGGGTCCTCGGTCATCCGGCCGGCCGTCACGTTGCCCGAGCCGTTGACGTCGATCGACAACACCTTGGGCTCCTCCGAGTGGAGGGTGAACGAGACCTGCTTCAGGTTCAGGATGATGTCGGTCACGTCCTCCTGGACCCCGGGGATCGAGGAGAACTCGTGCAGCACCCCCTCGATGTTGACGGCGGTGACCGCCGCCCCCTCGATCGAAGAGAGCAGGCAACGCCTGAGAGCATTGCCAATGGTCGTCGCGAAACCCCGCTCGAACGGCTGCGCGGTGAAGCGGCCGTACGTCTGGGTCAAGGTGTCGCGGTCGACCTCCAAGCGCTTGGGGCGCTGAAAACCTTTCCAAAGCATAGATAGAACTCCTTCCCTGGATCGAAGTCGCGGATCAGCGGCTGTAGAGCTCGACGATCAACTGCTCCTGGATCGGGATCTTGATGTCTTCGCGGACCGGGAGGCGGAGCACCTTGCCGCTCACGTTCTCCGCGTCCAGCTCGAGCCACTCCGGGACGCCGCGGCCGCGGGCGGTCTCGACGCTCGACCGGATGAATGGATTCTTGCGGCTGGCCTCCCGGACGGTGACCGCCTGGCCGGCCTTCACCTGATAGGACGGAATCGTGATCTTCTTGCCGTCGACCAGAACGTGGCCGTGGCGGACGAACTGCCGCGCCTGCGCCCGCGACGAGGCGAAGCCCAGACTGTAGGCGACGTTGTCCAGCCGCCGCTCCAGCATCACGAGCAGGTTCTCGCCCGTGATCCCCTTCCTGCGGTCGGCTTCTTCGAAATACGTGCGGAACTGCGACTCCAGAACTCCGTAGATCCGCTTCACCTTCTGCTTCTCGCGGAGCTGCAGGCCGTAGCCCAGCGTCCGGCGGCCGCGCCGCGTGCCGTGCTGGCCCGGCGGGAAGTTCCGGCGCTCGACGGCGCACTTCTCCTTGAAGCAGCGATCACCCTTCAAAAACAGCTTCATGCGTTCCCGGCGGCAGAGCCGGCAAACAGGTCCTGTATACCTTGCCACTGGATCTCTCTCCTTGACTGACGTCCTCTCCCCGAGGCTACGGGGACTTCAACTTGGGAAGACGCTCGACGGCCCCGGCACGCCCGGGGTCCTCAAACTTGCTCGGCGGTCCCGGGTGCTGCTTAGACGCGGCGGCGCTTGCGCGGCCGGCAGCCGTTGTGGGGAATGGGGGTCACGTCCTTGATCGACTTGACCTCGATACCCGCGGCCTGGAGCGCGCGGATCGCCGACTCGCGGCCGGCGCCGGGCCCCTTGACCATCACGTCCACGGAACGGACGCCTGCATCCTTGGCGCCGTTGCCGGCGTTCTGCGCCGCCACCTGGGCCGCGAAGGGCGTGCCCTTCCTGGAGCCCTTGAAACCGATCCGCCCGGCGGACGACCAGGAGAGGACGTTGCCCTCCGGATCGGAGACCGAGATGATCGTGTTGTTGAAGGTCGCCTGGATGTGCGCGACGCCGTGCGGCACCACGCGCTTTTCCTTCCTCTTGGCGCCCTTCCGATCCTTCTTTCCTTCCGCTTTGGCCATCTTGATCCCCTGGTGACGTTACTTCTTGGTCGCCTTCTTCTTGCCGGCCACGGCGCCGCGGCGCGGCCCCTTCCGGGTCCGGGAGTTGGTCTGGGTCCGCTGTCCGCGGGCCGGGAGACCCTTGCGGTGGCGCACCCCGCGATAGCACCCGATCTCCATCAGACGCTTGATGTTCTGGCTGACCTCTTTCCTGAGATCGCCCTCGACGCGGCCCTCGTCCTGAATGACCTTGCGGATCCGCCGCGCCTCGTCCTCGGTCAGGTCCCGGACCTTCGTGACGTCGGGCACCTCGGCCTTGACCAGAATGTCGCGCGAGCGCGACCGGCCGATCCCGTAAATGTAGGTCAGGCCGATCCAGACCTGTTTGTTCTGCGGCAGGTCGACTCCTGCGATACGTGCCATAGCGACTCCCTATCCCTGACGCTGCTTGTGTTTCGGGTTCTCGCAGATCACCCGGACGACGCCCTTCCGGCGGACCACCTTGCACTTCGGGCAGATCCGCTTCACCGACGAACGTACTTTCATCTCCGACTTCCTTTCAAAACCGCCCTACTTCAAGCGGTAGACGATGCGGCCCCGGTTGAGGTCGTAGGGCGAGAGCTCGACGAGCACCCGGTCCCCCGGCAGAATCCGGATGAAGTGCTTGCGCATCTTTCCGGAGATGTGCGCCAGGACCTGGTGCTTGTTGTTGTCGAGCTCCACGCGAAACATGGCGTTGGGAAGCGGCTCGACCACCGTCGCCTCGACCTCGATCGCCTCTTCTTTTTTGGACAAACGTCCTTCTCCTTAAATCCGGTCCGTTCCCAGCACCCGGGCGCCCGACTCGGTGACCGCCACCGAGTACTCGAAATGCGCCGACAGAGAGCCGTCCTCGGTCCGCGCCGTCCAACCGTCGGCGTCCATCCGGACCCCGGCGGAGCCGGCGTTGACCATCGGCTCGATCGCCAGCACCATCCCGGGCTTGAGCCTCGGCCCCTTGCCAGGAGCGCCGAAATTCGGGATCTGGGGCTCCTCGTGCAGCGAGGTTCCGATCCCGTGCCCCGAAAACTCGCGAACCACCGAGAAGCCGTGCTTCTCGGCGTGGCGCTGTACCACGTACCCGATGTCCGACAGGCGGCCGCCGGGGCGGACCTGCTCGACCGCCAGGTTCAACGCCTCCTCGGTCACCGCGAGGAGCTTTCGGGCCTCCGCGCCCACCTCGCCCACCGCGAACGTCCGCGCCGCGTCGCCGTAGTACCCCTTGTACAGGACGCCGCAGTCGATCCCCACGATGCTCCCCTCCTTCAAGGGGGCGTCGTTGGGGATGCCATGGACGATGACGTCGTTGACCGAGATGCACAACGTCGCCGGATAGCCCCGGTAGTTCAGGAACGCGGGGACCCCTCCGGCGCCGCGGATGACCCGCTCGGCGAGACGGTCGAGCTCCCGCGGCGTCACGCCCGGAGCGATCGTCTCGCCTACCGCGGCCAGCACCTGATGGACGATCCGGTTGGCCTGGTCCATCAGCTCGATCTCGCCCGGGGTCTTGAGCACGGTTCTCACCGGCTCACCCCGGGCAGAGAAAGCTGCCCATGATAACCGATCTCACCCTCTCCGGCCACGAATCCGGCCCTTCTTCATGAACCCTTCGTAGTTGCGCATCACGAGCTGGCTCTCGATCTGCTGGATCGTGTCCATCGCGACGCCGACCACGATCAGGAGCGACGTGCCGCCGAAGTAGAAGTTGATCCCCATGCCCTCGGTGAACCAGTTCGGGAAGTACCCCGCGATCCGGGGACCGAGGACCGGAAGCCCGGCCACGTGGAAGCCGGTGAGCAGGAACTCGGGGAGCACCGTGACCGCCGCCAGGTACAGGGCGCCCACGAGCGTCAGCCGGGTCAGGATGCGGTCGATGTACTCGGCCGTCCGCTTGCCGGGCCGGATGCCGGGGATGAACCCGCCGTACTTCCGCATGTTCTCCGCCAGGTCCGACGGGTTGAAGATGATCGAGACGTAGAAGTACGAGAAGAAGACGATCGTCACCACCTGGAGCAGGTAGTAGATCGGCTGCCCGTACGAGACGTAGCTCGCGACGCGGCTCACCCCTTCGTTCTGGATCATGCCCGAGATCACGGCCGGCATCGTCACGATGGAGCTCGCGAAGATGACCGGGATCACACCGCCGGTGTTGACCCGGAGCGGCAGGTACGTGCTCTGCCCGCCATAGACCCGGCGGCCCACGACGCGCTTCGCGTACTGCACCGGAATGCGCCTCTGGGCGCGCTCCATGTAGACGATGAAGGCGACCACGAAGACCATGAACACCAGCAGGATGACGACCGCCAGGATCGAGAGGTTCCCTCGCTTGATGCTGTCGAGCGTCGTGCCGATGGCAGGGATCAGCCCCACCACGATGCCGGCGAAGATGATGAGCGAGATGCCGTTGCCGATGCCCCGCTCGCTGATCTGCTCGCCCAGCCACATGATGAAGGCCGTGCCGGTCGTCAACGTGAGCACCGTCATGGCGCGGAAGCCCCAGCCCTTGTCGGGCACGAGCGCCGCGCCGCCCGGCGTGGTCACGCTCTCCAGGAACAGCGCGATGGCCGTGCCCTGGATGATCGAGATGACGACCGTTCCGTAACGGGTGAACTGGGTGATCTTCCGCCGGCCCAGCTCGCCCTCCTTCGAGAGCTTTTCGAGATACGGCCACACCACCGTCAGGAGCTGCAGGATGATGGACGCGGTGATGTAGGGCATGATGCCCAGCGCGAACACCGCGATCTTGGCGAGGCTCCCTCCGGTGAAGGTGTTCATGAACCCCAGGAAGCCGTTCTTGGCCACGTTCATGAACTCGATCAGCGCCTGCGGATCGATGCCGGGGGTCGGGATCTGGCAGCCGATGCGGTACACGGCCAGGAGGCCGAAGGTGAACAGCACCCGCTTGCGCAGATCCGGGATCGCGAAGATGTTGCGGAAACTTTCGATCACGCCTGGAGCTCCTCACAACGGCCGCCCGCCGCCTCGATCTTGGCGCGGGCCGACTTGCTGAACTTGTCGGCGGTGACCCGGAGCGGCTTGCCGATCTCGCCGTCTCCCAGGACCTTGACCTTGCGGCCGGAGCGGACGAGGCCGCGCTCGACCAGCACCTCGGGGGTGACGTCCCCGTCGAGCTCGGCGAGCTGCGACAGGTTCACCACGGCGTACTCCACCTTGAAGATGTTGGTGAAGCCGCGCTTGGGAACCCGGCGGATCAACGGCATCTGGCCGCCCTCGAAGCCGACCCGGGTGCTGGCGCCGGAGCGGGACTTCTGCCCCTTCTCGCCCTTGCCCGAGGTCTTGCCCAGACCGGAGCCGGGGCCGCGCCCTACCCGCTTCTTCGAGTGCTTGCTCCCCTTGGCCGGGGACAACTCATGCAGCTTCATGATCTTTCCTCGACAATCTCCAGCAGGTACTGGACTTTGGCCACCATGCCGCGGACCGCGGGCGTGTCGGGGCGGAGGACTTCATGACGGATGCGGCGCAGGCCGAGGCCCTTCAGCACCTCGCGGTGCTCCCGGCGGGTGCCGATCGAGCTCTTGACCTGGCGGATCCGGATCGTCTTGCCTTCAGTGTTCGTTGCCATTTCCTGTCCCCTGCTCTTTCAAGGCTGCGTCTTTTAGGCGGCGCCTTCGGCCGGAGCCGGGGCG
The DNA here is from genome assembly GCA_035278895.1 of Thermoanaerobaculia bacterium. Classification (GTDB taxonomy): domain Bacteria; phylum Acidobacteriota; class Thermoanaerobaculia; order Multivoradales; family UBA5704; genus DATARR01. The sequence goes on from DATEIO010000747.1 coordinate 10,554, forward strand.
GCGGTCTTCTGGGCGCGGTCCGGCAGGCCCCGCATCGCAAAGACCTCCGCCTCGCTGCGCAGTTGCAAGAGCGCATCGAAGGTCGCCTTCACCACGTTGTGGGGGTTGGTCGTGCCCAGGGACTTCGTCAGGATGTCCTGGATGCCCGCGGTCTCGACCACCGCCCGCACGGGCCCGCCGGCGATCACCCCGGTGCCCTCGGAGGCCGGCTTGAGCAACACGCGGCCGGCGCCGAAAATGCCCAGGACCTCGTGCGGGATCGACGATCCCTTGACGGGCACCTGGATCATGTTCCGCTTGGCGATCTCGATTCCCTTGCGGATCGCCATGGGAACCTCCTTCGCCTTGCCGGCGCCGTAGCCTACGCGGCCGTTGCCGTCGCCGATCACCACCAGGGCGGAGAACGAGAAGTTCTTGCCGCCCTTCACCACCTTGGTCACCCGGTTGATGTGGACGACCTGTTCGAAAAATTCGCTCTCGCGCTCGAAGTCCCTGGCCAAGCTCGTCTCCTTCTCAAAGCTTTAGAATTGCAGACCCTTTTCGCGGGCCGCCTCGGCGATCGCCTGCACGCGGCCGTGGTACACGTAGCCGCCGCGGTCGAAGACCACCTTGTCGATGCCCTTCTCCTTGGCGCGCGCTGCCACCACTTCGCCGACCAGCTTGGCTGCCGCCTTGCCCCCGGTCGAATTGCCGACCTGCTCGCGGATCTCGGGATCCGCCGAGCTCGCCTGGGCGAGCGTCGTGCCGTGGTCGTCGTCGATCACCTGCGCGTAGATGAAGCGCAGGCTCTTGTAGACGGACAGGCGGGGCCGCTCGGCGTTGCCGCGGACCCGGGTCCGCACCCGCGCGTGGGCGCGCTCGCGGCGCTCCCGCTTCGCTCTCATCTTCTTCGTGATGTGCTCGGTCATTTGGTCCTATCCCTTACTTGCCGCCGGCCTTGCCGGCCTTGCGGCGCAGGATCTCGCCCGTGTACTTGATGCCCTTGCCCTTGTAGGGGTCCGGACGGCGCAGGCTGCGGATCTCGGCCGCCACCTGGCCCACCTTCTGCCGGTCGGCGCCCGACACGGTCACCCGGTTGGCCTTGGTGTCGATCTCGATCTTGATCCCCTCGGGGATGTCGAACAGCACCGGGTGCGAGTAGCCGAGCGCGAACTGCACCTGGCTGCCCTTGACCTCGGCGCGGTAGCCGACGCCGACGATGTCGAGCTGCTTGACGAAGCCGGTCGAGGCGCCGTTGACGGCGTTGGCGAGCAGCGCCCGCAGGAGGCCGTGCCGGGAGCGGTCCGGCCCCTCGTCACTCGGCCGCGAGATCTCGATGGAGCCGTCGTCCTTGACCTCGACCGGGAAGCCGTCGAAGAGCGTCTGCGAAACCTTGCCCTTCGGCCCCTCGGCCGAAAACAGCCCATCCTTGACCTCGACCTTGGTCCCCTTGGGGACGGGAATCGGCATTCTTCCAATCCGCGACATGAAGTCCTCCTACCAGACCTCGCAGAGGAGCTCACCGCCCACCCGGCGCTCGCGCGCCTGGGCGTCGGTCAAGAGACCCTGCGACGTCGAGATGATCCCGATGCCGAGCCCATTGCGGACGGGCTTCAGCTCCTCGGCCTTGCGGTAGACCCGCCGGCCCGGCTTGCTGATCTTCTCCAGGTGAGAGATGGCCGGCATGCCTTCCGCGCTGTAGCGCAGGAAGACCCGGATCTTGCCCACGGGAGTGTCTTCGACCTCCCGGAAATTCTTGATGAACCCCTCGTCCTTGAGGAGCTTTACGACCTCCAGCTTGAGCCGCGACGCCGGAACGTCCAGCCGGTCGTGCTTGGCGAGCTGGGCGTTCCGGATCCGCGCCAGGAGATCCGAGATCGGGTCTGTCATGCTCATCGCGTATCTCCTACCAACTCGCCTTGATGACGCCCGGGAGATATCCCTGGAGCGCCAGATCCCGGAGGTGGATGCGGCAGAGGCCGAACTTGCGGTAGTACCCGCGCGGACGGCCGCAGACCTTGCAGCGGTTCCGGTGCCGCACCTCGAACTTGAGCTTCTTTGCTTCCTTCGCAACCTTCGCAGTCGTCGCCACGGTCCGCCTCCTAGCGCGTGAACGGCATGCCGAGCTCGCGCAGCAGATAGAGGGCGCGCTCGTCGTTGCCGGCCGTCGTCACGATCGTGATGTTCATCCCCTTCGGCTTCTCGACCCGGTTGTAGTCGATCTCGGGGAAGATCAGGTGGTCGCGGATGCCGAAGGTGTAGTTGCCGCGGCCGTCGAAGCTCTTCGTCGGCACGCCCCGGAAGTCGCGCACCCGGGGGAGGGCGATCGAGATCAGCCGGTCGAGGAACTCCCACATCCGCGCGCCCCGCAGCGTCACCCGGCAGCCGATCGGCATGCCCTGGCGCAGCTTGAAAGCCGCGATCGACTTCTGAGCCCGGGTGACCGTCGGCCGCTGGCCGGCGAGCGACGCCAGCTCCTCGACCGCGTCGTCCAGGACCTTGATGTTCTGGATCGCCTCGCCGACGCCCATGTTCAGCGAGATCTTCTCGATCCGCGGCACCGCCATGACGTTGTCGATGCCGAACTCCTTCTTGAGCTTCGCCATCACTTCGTCCTGATACCGCTGCTTGAGGCGCGGCACATAGCCTTCGGGAGGCGGCGCCGAGGGCTCCGTGGGAGCCTTGGGCTTCGCCGCCGCCTTGCCCTTGGTCTTGGTCTCGTTCTTCGCCATGTCTTGCCTCACGCGCCTAGCTGAAAGTGGCGCCGCAGTTCTTGCACACCCGCACGCCGCGCCCGTCCTCGAGACGCTTCCGGCCCAGCCGGGCCGGCTTGCCGCACTCCGGGCAGATCACCTTCAGGTTCGAGACCTGGATCGGCGCCTCGCGCTCCAGAATGCCGCCCTGCACGCCCTTGTTGGGGTTCGGCCGGGTGTGCCGCTTGATCATGTTCACGCGCTCGACGATGGCCTTGCCCTCGCTCGCGAGGACCCTAAGGACCCGGCCGCGGGCACCGCGGTCCTTGCCCGTCGTGACGAGCACCTGGTCGTTCTTCTTCACGTTCAACTTCGTTCTGGCCGTCTCAGCCATGTCAAATCACCTCCGGAGCCAGCGAGACGATCTTCATGAACCGCTTCTCGCGCAGCTCCCGCGCCACCGGGCCGAACACGCGCGTGCCGATCGGCTCGCCCGCCTCGTTGACCAGGACGGCGGAGTTGTTGTCGAAGCGGATGTAGCTGCCGTCCTTGCGCCGCTGCTCCTTGACGGTGCGCACGATCACCGCCTTGACGACCTGCCCCTTCTTCACCGTGCCGTCGGGCGCGGCCTCTTTCACGGAAGCCGTGATCACGTCGCCCAGCCGGCCGTACTGGCCCGCCGAGCCGCCGCGCAGGTGGATGCAGGCGATCTTCTTCGCCCCCGAGTTGTCCGCCACGTCGAGAATCGTTCCCATCTGGATCATGGTCGCCTCTCCTTACTCGGCCCGCTTGACGATCTCGCGGACGCGCCACCGCTTGGTCTTGGAGAGCGGCCGGCTGGAGACGATCTCCACCACGTCGCCGACGTTGCAACGGTTCTCTTC
>DATEIO010000748.1:0-12033 GCA_035278895.1 Thermoanaerobaculia bacterium
GACGCGCCAGCCGAAGCCGGCGTTGGAGCATTCGGTGGGGATTCCCTGGGTGTACTCGGTGAACGGATCGGAGCCCAGGGTGACGGTCTCGAACCGCCACGGGCTCGAGTTGTAGATGAGCTTCAGACCGTAGGAGAACCCGCCGCCCACCGGGTAGCTCTGCCCCACGGGGATCGTCAGCGTCAGCGCGCCGTTGAACAGGTTGACGTTGTCGATCTCCCCCACCTGGAAGACCTGGTCCACGGGGAAGCCGCTCTGGGTGTTGGGATGGACGTCCGCCCGCGCCGCACTGGCGAGCGCGAAAAGGGAAAAAGCGACGGCGGCGGATCGGCGGGGCATGGCTCTTCCTCCCTGGAGGCCCGGTCTTGCAGCCTATACGAAGGAGACGATAAGACCGTCTATTCCCGAGAGGCTTCTCTTCGCCCTCTCCTGGAGTATCCTTTCCCCCCTCGGGAATCGAACGCGAGGGCGCCTGTGTTGGTAAGGTCCTTGCAGAACTGCGAACCACGCAAGGAGGATCGCGAGACATGAGCAGAACCCAATTCCAACAGACACCATCCTCCAGCCGCCGGTCGGGCTGGGTTTTCGGTTTGACCCTGATCCTGGCCGGCGTTCCGGCGTTCGCTCAGGACGGGACCGCCACGATGCAGGGCGCCACCGTTCAAGGACAGAGCGGTACTACCCAGGGGACGACCCCCCAGGGGATGACCCAGCCGGGCACGGCCGCCCCGGGCGCCGCGGCCCCCGCGAGCGGCCACTGGGAAGGCGCCATCCAGCTCCCCCAGGCCGAGCTCCAGATCGCCGTCGACCTGCAGCAGGACGCGAGCGGCACCTGGAAGGGCTCGATCGACATCCCGGCCCAGAAGGCCGAGAACCTCCCGCTCGAGCCGATCACGGTCAACGGCCAGACCGTCAACTTCGCCATCAAGGGCCTCCCGGGCAACCCCACGTTCGAAGGGAAGCTCGAAGGTACCGAGATCAAGGGCACCTTCACCCAGGCGCCCCCGCTCCCCTTCAGCCTCGCCCGCGGCGCGGACGCGACCGCCACCGACGCCTCCGGCGCCTGGAAGGGCGCCATCCAGCTCCCCCAGGGTCCGCTCGAGGTGACGATCAATCTCGCTCAGACCAACGGTCAGTGGGGCGGCCTGATCGACATCCCGGCCCAGCAGGCGCAGAACCTGATGCTCGATCCGGTCGCGGTGGATGGCCAGAACGTCAAGTTCACGATCAAGGGCGTGCCGGGCAACCCCACGTTCACGGGCACCCTCGCGGGCAACGAGATCAAGGGCGACTTCACCCAGGGCGCGCCCACGCCGTTCCGCCTGAGCCGCGGCACGGCCCAGCCGGCGACCCAGCAGGGTCAGGCGACCCCGCCGCAGGGCCACTGAGCCCATAGGCACCGCTCCCGATTTTATGAGGGCACTATGATGGCACCGCCGGGCCTTCAGGGCTCGGCGGTGTTTTCCATTTCAGGAGGAAAGCCATGCGCTCCGTCCGCTCCCTCGCTTCCGTCCTCGTCCTGATTCCGGTGCTCGCCCGGGCCGCCGAAACCCCCGCCGGGCGCTGGGAAGGCGCGATCCAGCTCCCCTCCGGTCCCCTGGCGGTCGTGGTGAACCTGGAGCCGGAGGGCGGCTCCTGGAAGGGGACGATGGACATTCCGGCGCAGGGCGGGATCGGCCTGCGGCTCTCCCCTTTGACCGTCGAGGGGACGGCGGTGCGCTTCACGATCGTGGGCGCGCCTGGCGAGGCCACCTTCGAGGGAACGCTCGCGGGCGACGAGCTCCGCGGCAGCCTGGCCCAGGGATCTCCCTACCCCTTCCATCTCCACCGGGAAGGCGAGGGGGACCCCGCGTCCGGAGCCGCAGGCCGCTGGGCCGGGACGATCGACATCCCCGGGATGTCTCTCCCCGTGACCATCGTCCTGGAGAAGGCCGCAGAAAGCTGGAAGGGAAGTGCCGACATCCAGGGGAAGACCGGCCTTCCCCTGGAGGAGATCTCCGTGGACGGCGCCGCAGTCCGCTTTGTGATGGTGGGGCCTCCCGGCAAGCCGGCGTTCGACGGCCGTTTGGAAGGCGGGGAGATCCGCGGCACCTTTCTCCAGAGGCCGGCCTTCCCCATGAATCTGACCCGCAAGGGAGAGGCGGCGCGCCTTGTCCGGCCCCAGGAGCCGAAGCCTCCGTTCCCCTACTCCGCGGAGGAGGTGGCGTACGCGAACGGCGACGTGAAGCTCGCCGGCACCCTCACCCTGCCACCCGGGGCCGGTCCCTTTCCGGCCGTCCTCCTGATCTCCGGCAGCGGCGCCCAGAACCGGGACGAGGAGCTTCTGGGCCATCGCCCCTTCGCCGTGATCGCCGACTACCTGACGCGGGCCGGAATCGCCGTGCTCCGGGTGGACGACCGGGGCATCGGAGGCTCGACGGGCGACGTGATGTCCTCGACCACTGAGGACTTCGCCGGGGATGCCCTGGCCGGCGTGCGCTTCCTGACCGCTCACCCGAAGATCGATCCCCGCCGCGTCGGCCTCCTCGGCCACAGTGAAGGGGCGGTCGTGGCCCCGCTCGCCGCCAGCCGCTCGAAAGACGTGGCCTTCGTCGTAATGCTCGCCGGCTCCGCCGTTCCGGGCTACGACCTCCTGAGGCGCCAGGGGGAGCTTCTGGCCCGCGCCGCGGGGCTCCCGGAAGCCGAGGTCGCGGGCTATCTCGAGATGCAGAAGAAGGCCCTGGACCTGATCCGCGACGAGAAGGACGAAGCGGTCTTCCAGGCGAAGCTCAAGGAGCTCGCCAAGGTCCAGGCCGAGAAGCTCTCGGAGGAGGAGAAAAAGGCGCTCGGCAGCGATCCCCAGGCCGCGATCGAGGGCGTGCTGAAGCAGCAGACCACCCCCTGGTGGCGCGCGTTCGTGGCCTATGACCCGCGGACGGCGCTGCGCAAGGTCACGGTCCCCGTGCTGGCCTTGAACGGCACGCTCGACCTGCAGGTGGACGCGGAGCAGAACCTCCCCGAGATCGAGAAGGCCCTGAAGGAGGCCGGCAACCCGGACGTGACCGTACGCCGCTTCCCGGGCCTGAACCACCTCTTCCAGACGGCGAAGACCGGCACGGTCGCCGAGTACGGGCAGATCGAGGAGACGGTCTCCCCCGAGGTGCTCGACGCCGTCACCCGGTGGATCGTCGAGCGGTTCGGAAAGCCCGCGCCGAAGTGAAACATTGTCCCCGAGACGTCGTCTCTCTGGCATCCCGGCCACTCCCGGCCGGGATCGAGGAGGATCCCATGCGACCGCTTCGCTTCATCCCGCTTCTTCTTCTCCTCTCCCTCGTCCCCGGGCTGGCCCGGGCCGCTGAGCCCGCGGCGGCCGCCGGCCATTGGGAGGGGGAGATCAACCTTCCGCAGAACCAGGTGCTCCAGGTCATGGTCGACCTCGAGGAGGCCGGCGGCGCCTGGAAGGGAACCATCGACATTCCGTCCCAGGGGGCGGCGGACCTGCCGCTCGAGCAGATCGCCGTGGACGGCCCGAAGGTGCGGTTCGTGATCACGGGCGTGCCCGGGGCCCCGACCTTTGACGGGACGCTCGAAAACGGCGAGATCAAGGGCACGTTCAGCCAGGGCGGCGGCTCCGTGCCCTTCCGGCTGGGCCGCCAGGCGGTCGAGCTGGCGCGCCGGCCGCAGGAGCCCAGGCCTCCCTTCCCCTATACGGCAGAGGAGGTGACCTACAAGAATGGCGACGTCACGCTCGCCGGCACGCTCACAATCCCCCCGGGCAACGGGCCGTTTCCGGCCGTGGTGCTCATCACCGGCAGCGGCCCGCAGAACCGGGACGAGGCCCTGCTGGGCCACAAGCCGTTCCTGGTCCTGGCCGACCACCTGACGCGCCACGGCATCGCCGTGCTGCGGGTGGACGACCGCGGCGTCGGCGGCTCCACGGGGAAGACCATGGAGTCCACCTCCGCCGACTTCGCCCAGGACGCGCTCGCCGGGGTGCGGTTCCTGAAAGCCCACGCGAAGATCGCCCCGGCGAAGATCGGCCTCCTCGGCCACAGCGAGGGCGGGGTGATCGCGCCGCTCGCGGCCAGCCAGTCTTCGGACGTGGCCTTCATCGTGCTGCTCGCCGGCACCGGGGCGCCCGCGCCCGAGCTTCTGCTCAAGCAGTCGGAGCTGATCTCCCGGGCGGCGGGCATCTCCGAGGAGGCCATCCGGAAGGAGGCCGAGGCCATGAAGCGGATGTTCGAGATCCTGAGGAGCGAAAAGGAGCCGGCGGCCCGGGAGGCGAAGCTCCGGGAAGCCGCGAAATCGACGCTCGCCGCCGCCGCCGAGCAGGACGTCAAGGACGCGGGCGGACCCGAGGCCTACGTGGAAGGCATGGTGAAGGGGGTCAATACCCCCTGGTTCATCTACTTCCTCGACTACGACCCGCGGCCCGCGCTCCGCAAGGTCACGGTCCCCGTGCTGGCGCTGAACGGCGAGCTCGACCTCCAGGTGCCGGTGGACATGAACCTGCCGGCGATCGAAAAGATCCTCAAGGAGTCGGGCAACAAGGACGTGACCGCGAAGAGCCTGCCCGGCCTGAACCACCTCTTCCAGCACGCGAAGACGGGCAGCCCCCTGGAGTACGCCCAGATCGAGGAGACGATGTCCCCCGAGGTTCTGGATCTCATCGCGGCCTGGATCTCGGAGCGGTTCGCGGCGAAGCCGTAGGAATCTGCAACCTGCGCTCTTCGATCCCGTACCATTGCCGGGGCCCGCCAGGGCTCCCGGCCTTTGGCTTGTCTTCGGAAAGGGAGAGATCGCGCATGGTTCATCGTTTGAAGCCCCGCCTTGCCTTCCTGCTCGTCCTTCTCGGCACGGCCGGAAGCCTCGCCGCCCAGGGGACGCCCCCGGTCACGCTGGAGCGGATCATGTCCGACCCGGACTGGATCGGGAATCCGCCGGAGGACCCCTACTGGGGGCATGACGGGCGCTCCGTCTACTACGAGCGGAAGCGCAACGGCGAGGAGCAGAAGGACCTGGTCCGGCTCGATCTCGAAACGGGTCAGAGCACGATCGTCCAGGACAAGGACCGGGGCGCCGTGGACGCCCGCGGCGGCAAATTCAACGAGGACCACACGCAGAAGGTCTACGAGCGGCGGGGCGATATCTACGTGAAGGACCTGAAGACGGGAGCCCTCCGGCAGATCACGCGGACGGGCACCCGGGAGGAGAGCCCGCAGTTCCTCGTCGGCGGCACCCGGATCTCCTACCGCCAGGGCTGGAATTTCTACGGGGTCGACCTGGCCACCGGCCTCGTCACCCAGGTGGCCGACCTCCGGCTGGAGGACGATCCGGCCAAGGAGAAAGACAAGAGCTACCTGGAAGAGGAGCAGACCCGCCTGTTCGACGTAATCCGCGAAAAGCAGGAGAAAGAAAAGAAAGAGCGCGAGGAGGCGCAGGCCGAGCAGAAGGCCGATCCCACCCGCGCCCCGCTCCCCTGGTACCTGGGCAAGAACGTGAAGATCGAGACCGCCGCCCTCTCCCCCTCGGGCCGGCAGCTGGTCGTCGTCACCTATCCCAAGCCGGGTTCCGGCGACGAGAAGCCCACGAAGCTCGCCCAGTTCATCACCGAGAGCGGCAACGTGGAGACCGAGGAGGTGCGCGCCAAGGTCGGCACCGAGGAGCCGGTGCCGCACGCGGTGGCTCTCTTCGACCTCGAAAAGCACGAGCGGCACGAGGTCGACCTTTCGGGGCTGCCGGGGATCGGGGAGGATCCTTTGGCGGCGCTCCGCAAAAAGAAAAAGGACGAGAAGGACACCAAGGACACCAAGGACGAAAAAAAGACTCGCGTGGTGGAGGTTCTCGGGGTGGCCTGGTCAGACGATGGGGGCCGGGTGGCGGTGCAGCTCCGGGCCCGCGACAACAAGGACCGGTGGATCGGCACGCTGGACGCGAAGGGCAAGCTCACGCTCCGGCACCGGCTGACGGACCCCGCGTGGATCAACTGGGGCTTCAACGATTTCGGATGGCTGCGCGACGGCGAGACGCTGTGGTACCTCTCGGAGGAGTCCGGGTACTCGCAGCTCTACCTGGTGTCGAACCAGACCGGCAAGACCCGGCTCTTGACTCCCAAGGGCCCGTACGAGGTGAGCGATCCGGTGGTGGACCGGGAGGGGCGGTTCATCTACTACCGGGCGAACCACGACCACCCCGGAAACTACGACATCTGGCGGGTCGAGGTGGCCTCGGGGAAGGCCGAGCAGCTCACGCGCGTGGGCGGCCTGACCGAAGCGGACCTGTCGCCGGATGAGGGGCGGCTCCTCCTCCTCCACTCCTCCGCCACCCGGCCGGACGAGCTCTACGTGCAGGACGCCCGGCCCGGCGCCGAGGCGCGCCAGGTCACCAATACGCGTGCTCCCGAGTTCCTTGCGATCCAGTGGTCGGTCCCCGAGATCGTCGCTGTCCCTTCAAAGCATGGCGCTGCGCCGATCTACTCGCGGGTCTACACTCCCCAGGGCTTCGATCCCGCGAAGAAGTACCCGGCCGTGCTCTTCGTCCACGGCGCGGGCTATCTCCAGAACGCCCACGCCGGCTGGTCCACCTACTTCCGGGAGTTCATGTTCCACACCCTGCTGACCCAGCAGGGGTACGTGGTGCTCGACATGGACTACCGCGCCTCGTCCGGCTACGGCCGCGACTGGCGGACCGCGATCTACCGGCAGATGGGATATCCCGAGGTGGAGGATCTGAAGGACGGCGTGGCCTGGCTGGTGGCGAACAAGAGCGTGGACGCGAAACGCGTAGGCGTCTACGGCGGCTCCTACGGCGGATTCCTCACCTTCATGAGCCTCTTCCGCGAGCCCGACCTCTTTGCGGCGGGTGCGGCGCTGCGCCCGGTGACCGACTGGGCCCACTACAACCATGAGTACACGTCGAACATCCTGAACACGCCGGAGACCGATCCCGAGGCGTATTTGAAGAGCTCGCCCATCGAATACGCCAAGGGCTTGAACAAGCCGCTCCTCATCTGCTCCGGCATGCTCGACGACAACGTTTTCTTCCAGGACACCGTCCGCCTCGTGCAGCGCCTGATCGAGCTCGAAAAGCAGGACTTCGAGACGGCGATCTATCCCGTGGAGCGCCACGGCTTCGTGCGCCCGTCCTCCTGGCTCGACGAGTACCGGCGGGTGTACAAGCTCTTTGAGACACATTTGAAATAGCTGGTACGCCCCTTGCTCATCCCCTGGCCAGCCGTCCTCAGGGCGGCGGAAAGGCGGATGACAATGGCACGCACGTTCAACACGGTGGAGCGGATGGGGCGGGAGGCCGGGCGGGCCGCCGTCAACGCGGTTCCCCGGCCGTGGGTCGAAAAGCTGGCGCGCCTGGGCTATGCGGCCCGCGGCGCCGTCTACGCCCTGGTCGGCATTCTCGCCGTCCAGACGGCTTTCGGCTCCCGGGGCCAGACCACGGACACCCGGGGCGCCCTCCAGAAAATCGCCGAGCAGAGCACCCTCCTCCTCTGGGTGATCGCGCTCGGCCTTTTCGGCTACGCCCTCTGGCGCATCATCCAGGGGGTCCTCGATCCTGAAAACAAGGGGAGCGACGCCAAAGGGCTCGTGAAGCGCGGCGCCATGGTGGCTGCCGGCATCGTCTACGGCGGTCTCGCGCTCGCGGCCGTGCGGATGGCGTCGGGCTCCGGAGACGCGGGCAGCGGCGGCCAGCAGGGCTTCACGGCGAGCCTGATGGACAAACCCTTCGGCCGCTGGCTCGTGGTTCTGGCCGGGGTCGCGGTGATCGTCTCCGGCCTCGCCCAGATCAAGAGCGGGTGGACGGAGAAGTTCAAGGAGCACCTGAAGCTCCAGGAGATGGACGCCACGGAGCAGCGCCTGGCCGTCAACACCGGCAAGACAGGCCTCCTCGCCCGGGGGATCGTCTTCCTCCTCACCGGCTGGTTCCTCATCCAGGCCGGCCTGCGCCACGACCCGAGCCAGGCCCGGGGACTGGGCGGAGCCCTGGAAACCCTGGCCGGTCAGCCCTACGGCCCGTGGCTCCTCGCGATCGTCGCGATCGGCCTCGTGGCGTTCGGCGCCTATTCGATCCTGCAGGCCCGCTACCGGCGGATCGTCTTCTGACGGTGTAAGATTGGGGCCGATCCCTTCGGGAACGGCCCATGCCTGGTGAAGACGACGACGTCAGGGTCAGCGATCTCGCGTTGGTCCGCCGGACCGCGGCGGGCGACGCTGTCGCGCTGTCGCGGCTCGCGCGCCGGCACCAGGCCGCGGTCTACCGCTTCGCGAGCGCGCTCGCTCCCGGGGATGCGGAGGCCGAGGAGGTGCTCCAGGAGGCGTTCCTGACCGCCCGCCGGACCGCTCGCCGCTACCAGGAAGAGGTCCCGGTCCGCACGTGGCTCCTGGCCCTCACCCGCCAGGTGGCCCACCGCCGGTATCCGCGGCAGACGGTCGCGCCGCTCGACGTCCCGTCGCTGCGCGAGCTCGGCCGCGCCGCGGGCTGGGGCCGCCCGGACGACGTCCCGTTCGCCGACCGGCTCTTCGACCGGCAGCGGCTCGAGGAGACGGTGGCGGCGCTCCCGCCGGAAGACCGGGAGATCCTGATCCTGCGCGACCTGGAAGGGCTTTCCGGAGAAGAGGCCGCGGCCGTGGCCGGCCTCTCGGTGGCCGTGGCCAAGACGCGGCTGCTGCGCGCACGGCTCCGGCTGATCGCCAAGCTCAAGGAGGGTATGGACGATGGAGGATGAACGGATCGTGGCCGGCCTCCACTGCGGCGAGGTGCTGGCGGACCTGACCGAGTACCTGGACGGCCGGCTCCACCCCGACAAGATGCACCGCATCCAGGAGCACGTGCGCGGCTGCGAGGTCTGCGAGAGCTTCGGCAGCGAGATCGCGGTCGTGGTGGAGGCCCTGCGCGAGGGCCTGCGCGAGCCCGCGGTCGACCCCGGGGTCGCGGCCCGCCTGCTCGAGCGCCTGAGCGCGGAGGCTCCCGCCGGTGAGTGACGAGATCGAAATCCGCGAAGCCCGCCCCGGGGACGCTCCGGTCATCGTGGACTTCCAGATCCGCATGGCCCGCGCGACCGAAGACCTGGAGCTCGACTTCGACACCGTGACCCGCGGGGTCGCGGCCGTGTTCGCCGATCCCGCCAAGGGGACCTACCGGGTCGCCGAAGCGGACGGCCGGGTGATCGCCTCGCTGCTGACCACGTTCGAATGGTCCGACTGGAGAAACGGCACGGTGCTCTGGATCCAGTCGGTCTACGTGCTGCCCGAGTGGCGCCGCCGGGGCATCTACCGAAAGCTTTACGAGCACCTGCGGCGGGAGGTCGAGACATCCCCCGATCTGCGCGGCCTCCGCCTCTACGTGGACCAGAGAAACACCGCCGCTCAGGAGGTCTATGAGCGGCTGGGGATGACGAAAGAGCACTACCAGCTGTACGAGTGGCTCAAGGGCTGACGGCCTTGTCGTTGCTCACCCAGAGCTCGCCCTGCTGCGCCGCCCAATCGAAGACACGGTCCATCCGGTTCCGGATCGCGAGCGTGATCTGACTGTAGCCGAGCGAGGCCGCGAGCGCGCGGACGAGCTCGGCGCGGTCGTATTCGACGCCCGGCTGCATGAGCGACTTCGTCATCCGGATCAGGAACTGGAAGTCGTAGCGCCCGAAGGTGGGTGTAGCGCCGGTCAGGAGATCGCCCTCCGGGGCGATGATCCTCCGCGCGACCGCCACCTTCAAATGCCTTTCGATGCGAGCCCGGATGTTCTTGCCGAACGTGGCGCAGCCGAGCCGGACGGCCACCCGCTGGATCAGGTCCTCCCGCGCGATCGCCCCGGCGCCCCAGCAGGCCTGGCGGATCGCGGCGAGGATCGGCTCGGAAATGGCCGTGGGCCCCCGCGACCGCAGCGACGGCCCGCTCCCTCCCGGGAGCCCCGGCGTCGGCGAGAGGCGCTCGGCCCGGATGCGGTCGAGGAGATCCACGGCCGGCTCGTAGTCTCTTCCTTCGGAGCGCGCCGTCTCCGCCTCGGTCGGCACCAGCTCGCCGCGCAACGCCCGCGTGAGGATCGTCCGCAGGAGCTTTTCGAGCCCTTCCGCAACCTTCGCGATCCGCTTCTCGACCTCGGTGGCGAGCTTCAGGTTCTCCTCGATGAGGCGGACGATCTCCCGTTGCTCGGCCAGAGACGGCAACGGGACCGGCAGGGCCAGGAGCTTCGACGCATTGATGTTCGACTGGCTCACGCAGTCCACGCGCACCGTGCGCGCCCAGAAGCGGCCCCAGGGCGAATTGATCCATCCGCACACGTACCGGCTGTCGACCACCCGCTCGTCGCACTCGACCCGCACCAGGTAGGAGGCGAAGACCACGGGCCCGTCCTTGTCGTACACCGCGGCCTTGCCCACCAGCTCCGGGCTGTTCGTGCGGTTGAAGAGGATGTCTCCGCGCCGGACCGTGTAGCTTTCGATGTCCTCCTTGTCCGGATCGATGTATTTGAGATCCGAGAGCTCGATCTTGCCGTCCTGGATGTTGCCCATGCGGAGCATGGGAATGCCCGTCTTCGCGTCGCCGTCCGCCTTGACCGACGTGCCGTACTGCGAGCGGTGGATCAGGTCCTGGAGAGCGGCCAGTCTCCACCCTTCCGGAGCCTCCGGCGCCTCGAGCGGCTCGGGCGACTCCCAGGGAGACGGCTCGAGGTTCCTGGGCCGGCGTGGCGCCCTCTCGCCAAACGCCTCGGCGTCCAGGAGCCGCGTTTCATGCTCCTCCCGCCGCTCTCTGAAGACGCGCGCGAGCAGCCCCTCGACCGGCTCGCCCGCCGTCCGGGTCTCGCGCCAATCCTCCGTGAGCCGCCCCGAGTAGGCGGAGGCGAGCACCGACTGGCGGAAGCGCCGCAGGATGCGCCGCGCGAGGCCGAGCCGCTCCCGGATGCGCTCGAGCGGCACCATCAGCTCCTCGACCTTCCCCACGATCCGTGCCTGCTCCGGCAGAGGCGGCAGCGGCAGGATCACACGCGAGAGAAAGCTCTGGAAATTGAGGTTCCGGATGTTCGTCGTCTGGGTCTGGTGCTCGTCCAGCCCGCCGCAGAGGTACTGGTGGGTGAGCACCAGGTGGACGTAGGAAGGCGACACGCCGGAGTGGAGGCGGACCTGCCGGCAGAAATTCGAGCAGATGAGCGGGTGTGCGGCGGCAGCGAGCGCCTCCGGGTCGATCAGGAGCGTGCGGCCGACCGGCTGGCCTGCGCCGCCGCCGGAGATCTCGACCACGAGATCGCCGGGAGCGAGCCGCCGCTTGGCGAGGCTCTCCTTCTTGATCGCCCGCGGCTCCGCGCCCCGCCCCTTGTCCCGCTTCCAGTCCCGGAATTCCGTACCGCGCAGAACCGAGACGCGCACGAGCTCCGGGCTCTGCTCCGCCTTCTCCGGCGCCTCGCCCCACTCGCCGCCCAAAGCGTGAACGACGAGCTCTTCCAGAGGCGTCTCCGTCCACCCCTCGGGGAGCTCTCCGGCCCGGCGGCCAATCGTCCAGTCCGAGAAGAGGCTCGTCATACCATGACACCCCGGAGCGCCGGGCTCGCGGAGCGCTTGAGCTCCGCTTCCTGGCGCCGGGGCTCCGCTTCGGCGGCCAGGAGATTGATGATCTTGTCCAATTCGTCGATCGCGCTTTTGAGCTCCGCGATCGCGTCGGTGGCGAGCTCTTCCGGCTCGGGCAGCTCGTCGTCGAGCGATTCATCCTTCAGCCATTTCAGATTGTCGATCTTGAAATCTCGCGCGCGCACCTCGGCGATCGAAAACGACCGCCAGCGGTCCTCCCGCGAATCGCCGGCCGAGCGCCGGGAGCGGCCCTGCGGGTCCGTTCCATAGCAAACTTCGAACGCCGCGAAGTGAGCGCGCGTGAGCGGCCGGTCCTTCTTCGTGATGCGCCCGACGTTCGTGCGCGCGTCGAACACCCAGACGTTTTCCGTGGACGGCCCCTTGGTGAAGAACACCACGTTCGTCTTCGTGCCGGCGCTGTACGGAGTGAACGTGCCGTTGGGCAGGCGCAGCACCGTGTGGAGATCGCAATCCTGGGTGAGGAT